>JAAUOU010000075.1 GCA_012034765.1 Pleurocapsaceae cyanobacterium CSU_1_1
CGATGTCGCGGTTATCCATCCAGTATCTCAGGCAAGAATTACGGACAAACGAGCAGTACGGATAGCCTCATCAAGCTTTTCGTACTGCTCTTTCAATCCTTCAAGTTTTGCCTCGAATACCAACATAGTTACGTCGCTGTATCTGACGTAACTACCATAACACAAAAGTCTCTAAATCGTCCTAAAGGACGGGGCTTTAACCCATTTATTAAACGGTAAAGCTTTTACTTAATTCCTTATTCCTTATCCTTATAACAATGCTCGATCCAAAAATTCCTGCTGGTAGACTACAAGACAAATGGGACTACTATAAAGACCACTGCAAGTTAGTTAGTCCTGCTAATAAGAAAAAGCATACCATCTTAATTGTAGGAACTGGTTTGGCTGGAGCTTCTGCTGCTGCCACCCTGGCGGAACTGGGCTACAACGTCAAAAGCTTTTGTATTCAAGATTCTCCCCGTCGCGCCCATAGTATCGCAGCCCAAGGGGGTATTAACGGCGCGAAAAACTATCCTAATGATGGGGATACAGTCTGGCGATTGTTTTACGACACCATTAAAGGGGGTGACTATCGTTCCCGCGAGGCAAACGTATATCGCTTGGCACAGATTAGTAATCAGATCATCGATCAGTGTGTGGCGCAGGGTGTTCCTTTTGCAAGAGAATATGGTGGACTGTTAGCCAATCGCTCTTTTGGTGGGGCGCAAGTATCCCGTACTTTTTATGCTCAAGGACAAACGGGACAGCAATTGTTATTAGGGGCATATAGTGCCATGTCGCGCCAGATTTCTGAAGGGAAGATCGAAATGTTTCCTCGTCGAGAAATGCTGGATTTGGTCTTAGTTGAGGGTAAAGCCAGGGGAATTATTGTTCGCAACCTGGTTACAGGAGAAATAGAACGCTATGCAGGAGATGCGGTACTGCTATGTACTGGAGGCTACAGCAATGTCTATTATCTTTCGACTAATGCCCGTAACTCAAACGTAACTGCTGCTTGGCGATGCTACAAACGAGGGGCTTTATTTGCTAATCCTTGCTATACCCAGATTCATCCTACCTGTATTCCTGTATCGGGTTCTTATCAATCTAAGCTAACTTTGATGAGTGAAGGGTTACGCAATGATGGACGGGTATGGGTGCCAAAACAGCCAGGAGATCGGCGCAATCCCAGTCAAATTCCTGAAGCAGAAAGAGATTATTATCTAGAAACTCGTTACCCTAGCTTTGGTAATCTTGTCCCCCGTGATGTGGCTTCCCGCAATGCTAAACAAGTTACAGATGAAGGTAGAGGCGTTGGTGAAACTGGACTAGCCGTATATTTAGACTTTCGAGATGCGATCGCTAAATTAGGCAAAGAGTTAATTACCGAACGTTATGGCAATCTCTTTGATATGTACCAACGCATCACGGGAGAAAATCCTTACGAAGTCCCGATGCGTATCTATCCCGCCGTTCACTACATTATGGGTGGGTTGTGGGTAGATTATAACCTAATGAGTACTATTCCTGGTTTGCACGTTTTAGGCGAGGCAAATTTTTCCGATCACGGGGCAAATCGTCTTGGTGCAAGTGCCTTAATGCAAGGGTTATCTGATGGCTATTTTGTCATTCCCTACACTTTGGGCAACTACATCGCGACGACGGATCTTCCTCCTGTAGAGTTAACTCATCCTGCTTTTGAAGAGGCAGAAGCAACGGTTAATACTAAAGTTAATAAACTGTTGAGCATTAAGGGAAACAAGACGGTAACAGAGTTTCATCGTCAATTAGGTCATATTCTTTGGAATTATGTAGGAATGTCAAGGGATAAAGGAGGGTTAGAAAATGCGATCGCCCAAATAAGCGAATTAAGACAGGAATACTGGCAAAATGTGACGATTCCTCAAGATCCGCATACTTTTAATAAACACTTGGAATTTGCGGGTAGGGTTGCTGATTTCTTGGAATTGGGAGAACTAATGGCGCGAGATGCTTTGGATCGAGATGAATCCTGTGGCGCACATTTTCGCGAAGAATGTCAAACCTCAGAAGGAGAAGCTCTGCGTAATGATGAGCATTATGCTTATGTTGCAGCATGGCAATATCAAGGAGATGAGCAAACTCCTGTGTTACATCAAGAAAAGCTGACATTTGACAATGTTGAATTAACTCAACGTAGTTATAAATAAGGGAATCGTCCGTCTAAAAGAGGTATTGTCAAACTTTAGGTTGCAAGCTGCTTGAAAATAACTATCAAACCACTTACCACTTATAGCGGCAATTCCCAACCCAGCTTAGAGGAAAAATTACCGTCTTTTTTAAGATCGGCATCTAAACCAATTGAACCCAGTCTAGTTTTAGCTTTCCAAAAGGCGCTTCCACCAGTAATTTGAGTATCCTCATCAAGATTTGCTTTGACTCCCATAAGACCTAAAGATGATTTCGCTCCTAGCTTAATACTACCTCCTGTAAAGGTATTGCTTTGATCGAACTGACCGCTAACTCCAATATTTGAGCCAAACAAAAGATTGGCATCCCAGGAGGCATCAACGCCATTAAATTTGGTTTCGCGATCAAGTTTGATATCGGCTTGAAAAGAACCAATTAAGGCTTGGGAATTAATTTTGACGTTACCACCCGTAAAGTTAGTCTCTCGATCAAAGTTACCTTGGACGGCTAATGAAGCAACTGGTGTATGAGCATTCCACGCTGCATTTCCACCCATAAAGTTAGTCTCGCGATCAAAATTTCCTCGGACGGCTATAGCACCCAAACTCGTTTGAGCATTCCATGCTGCATTTCCACCACTAAAACCTATCTTGTCATTAAAATTTCCCTTAACAGCTAGAGAACCTAAAGGAGTATTGGCTTGCCAAGCAGTAGTAGCTTGAATTGGTTTAATCTGATGATCTAGATTGATTGATAAATCAACTAAACCAAGAGCAGTAGTAGTTGACAGAGAAGCTTTTCCTTTAGTGAAGTGCGCCGAGGAATTAAAATTACCGTCTAGCTTCATTAAACCTAGTTTGGTTTTACTTTGCCATGAAGCAACTCCTGCTTTAAAAGACGAATCTTGAGCGGAATCATAGTTATCAAAGTCTGGTAATCCAGAATTGCTGTCCTGTAGTTCGATAGTGATGGGGAGTAGGCTGTCCAATGATAGAGGATTTTGCTCTAAGTTATTATTGGTAGCAACAGAGTGCCAAGAAGAATAAACCTTAGCATCCAAATGTTGAACCGTCAAAAACTCAAATTGTTGCCTAGGTTTGCTTAATTTTGGCTGTTCAGATGCCAAAACCTGAGTAGGTAGCAATATGCTTAAGGATATTCCCAAAAATAGCTTGGTTTTGGTTACAGTTATCCGCATATATATTTCTAGTTTTAGAGAAGAAGTTTAATAATTAAAAATATTTATAAATGAGTGGTATATATACTACCTATCTATTTTATCTCCTTTAAAGACTCACTGGCAGCGATCGCCTGCAAAAAAATGCTACTTTATGCAGCTATCTTTGACGTAGTCAAATGGGTTTCTTTTTTCATTTAAAACGAGGTATAAATGTCCTGTGGCAAAATGATGGCTTGATGTATTCTCCCCCTTTCCGCTAACCTGGTTCTGAGTCTTATTAAGAGTTTTGTGGAAAAAAGTAATAAAGTAATTATGTTGACGCAAATAAATTTAAAGCTAATTTCTATAGCCATCATTATACTTTTACTAATTGGTGGTTGTAGCAACAAGACAGCTGAAAATAGCCAGGCTCAAGATAATGCGGCACAGACAGAAGAAACAATAGAAACCCCCCAGACAACTGGCATGATTAAAAGCCGCTTAAATATAGTCAAAAGTAGGGGGAAACTAATTTGTGGCGTTAATGGACAGCTACCTGGATTTAGTTCTGTTGATGAAAAGGGTGAATATACAGGCATGGACGTAGATTTATGTCGTGCAGTAGCAGCAGCCATTTTTGATTACCCCAGCAAGGTAGAGTATAAAGAGCTTGATACAGAGGCTCGTTTTCTAGCGGTGCAGTCGGGAGAAATAGATTTGTTGAGTCGCAATACTACCTGGACATTAAGTCGTGATACTTTAGGAGGGATGGAATTTGCGCCGACAACTTTTTATGATGGTCAAGGAATATTAGTCACAAACGATAGCAAAATTGAAGAATTAGAGGACTTAGATGGAAAATCGGTCTGTGTACTAGCAGGAACAACCAACCAGCAGAATCTAGCCGATAACATGCGCCAATTAGGGCTAAATTATGCACCTGTAGTACTACAAGATGCTAATATGTTATTCACAGCTTATCAAGAGGGACGTTGTGAAGCTGCCACCAGCGATCGCTCTCAATTAACTGTTGGTCGTGCGGGATTAAATCAACCTGATGATCATCAAGTGTTAGAGGTAGTATTATCAAAAGAACCTTTGGGTCCTGTAGTATTAGATGGCGATTCCCAGTGGTTTGATGTCGTCAAATGGGTAATTTATGCCATGATTGAAGCGGAAGAGTTGGAGATCAATTCACAAAACGTTACCAGCTTTGCACGCACAACAAAAGATCCTCAAATTAGGCGTTTCTTGGGCTTGGAAGGAACTTTTGGCGAAGATATGGGATTATCGAATGATTTTGTCCAGAGAATTATCAAGCATGTGGGTAATTATGACGAGGTTTATGAGCGTAATATTGGACTACCTTTTGATTTAGAAAGGGGTCAAAATGCCCTGTGGACAGAAGGGGGCTTGATCTATTCTCCTCCCTTTAAATAGATTTTTTTCTGCTCCTAAAAAATCAACTTGTTGAGAGGATTAATTGATAAAATTCTAAGTCTAACCATTTACCGAACTTAAAACCCACCTGTTTAATGTTGCCACAGTGAGTAAAGCCTAGTGAACGATGTAGTTTGATGCTAATTGTATTTTCCGCATCAATACCGCCGATCATTGTATGGTAGTTCTGTTGCTTTGCTAGCAAAATTAATTCCTGTAAAAGCTTTTGACCAATACCTCGACGGCGAAATTTAGTTTCTACATAAACTGAGTGTTCTACTGAATATTGATAAGCAGCATAGGTGCGAAAAGCCCCATAGGTAGCAAATCCCGTTAATCTACCGCTGTCTTCAATCCCAATAATGGGATAGTTGCGTTCTGTTTTAAGCTTAAACCAGGCTTGAATTGCGGCTAAATTCCTCGGTTCATATTCGTACAGAGCGGTAGAATTAGCGATCGCCTCATTAAATATATCTAGAATAGCCTGTCCATGAAGTTTGAATTGGCAAGTGATTACTTTCATGACAACAAGTTACAGGGTTAGAAAATTGATTCGAATGTTTAGTCTAATCAAATAAATAATTGCATATTAATGCCCATATTAATCAATTGTTCAATGTTAAATGATCATTGCTCATTGACAAAGCGATCGCCATAAGTGCTACATGTCACAGAGTCGAGGTAACTGAGATCGTTTCGGTAAGGCATTCTTCGCCATTATCTTGAGAAATCACCAGTTTTATCGGGATAACGGATATTTTTATGACTACTAAAGGTAGTTTCAAGCGCAAACTAAGCCACAAAAAATATCATAGCCTCAGTCGTGGCTTGATGAGCGCTATTTTAGGCGGTACGTTATTACTAACGGTTGGGAACGTTTATCGAGCAGTTAACTTTTCAGGACAGCAGCAGTTAATCTCGTTACCATCAACAAGTTTTGCTAGTCAACAATACCAACCCATTCAGTTTGGCAATACCGAAAATTTAGCTCGACAAGATTTTTCTCAGATTGATGCTCTAGCAAAACAGTTAAATTATTCAGGTTCATCTGTACAAGAATTAGCCGATCTGCTTGCCAAAAACGCACCCACAGAAGCAAATAAGGCAAGAATCATTTACGCTTGGATTACGCAGCATATTAGCTATGATGTTGCTGCTTTTCACGAGGCGCTGAATAATGATAACTATCCCGATATCAATCCCGCTACAGTATTACGCGATCGCACCACTATTTGTTCAGGCTATAGTAATCTTTATCAAGCACTAGCCGAAGCAATGAATTTAAAAGCAGCAATTATCACGGGCTATGCTAAAGGGGCAACTCCAGTAAATGATGTCCGATTTCAGGATGTTAATCATGCTTGGAACAGCGTCAGTATAGACGGTGCTTGGTATTTACTCGATGCAACTTTTGGTGCTGGAGCGGTTCAGGATGATAAGTTTACTTTTGAGTACAATCCTGACTATTTTGCAACTTCTCCCCAGCAATTTCTCAATAACCATTACCCACAGGATCGAGGTTGGCAACTTTTAGAGCGAGCCTATACTAGAGCAGAGTTTGACAATTTACCCTATATTTCGTCTCGTTTTTATCGTTTAGGATTAGCCATAAATAGTCATAGTAATTATCAAATCACTACTGCTAATCGTGTTGATCTTCAACTTAAAGTACCGCGAAACACAGTGGCGATCGCCGAATTAAAACAAAATGACTTAGAGCTTACCGATACTATTTTAGTCAACCGTCAGGGAGAAAATATTATTGTTAGCGTTGCACCGCCTAGTGCTGGTACTTATGACTTAACTATTTACGCTAAACAAAAAGACGATCCTGAACAATATGGGGAGGTAATTAAGTATCAGATTCAGGCAACTAATTCTGCTGTTGAATTACCCAAAGTTTACGGTCATTTCTATCAACATCAGGCGAGCCTAATTGAACCACTATCAGCAGATTTAACCCCTAATTGGTCTACCTATTTTAATTTGGTTGTCCCCGAAGCCCTTGATGTTCAGGTAGTCGATCTCACGACACAACAGTGGACTCCGCTGAATGGATACGGAGATTACTTTTCTGGCAATGTTGAGATTAAATTAGGAAAAACTGCCGTAATTGCTAAATTTCCTGGAGATGAGCGGTATTGGCAGTTAGTAGAGTATCAGGCTGGTAATGCTTTATCTCAATAGCTGCTCTGTCAAGATTAATGCACTAAACTAGTTACCATTGAGTATTGTTTTTCGCAAATAATTAGATGCTATCTTCTGAGCAGCAGAACCAAGCTAAGTTCTCCAATATTTCAACCGCAGAAAGAGCGAAGTGGCTAGAAGCAGAATTAGAACGGCTAAAAAACAGCTTACGCACGGGACAGAAGGGGTTGGCAAACTGGCGAGGTGGAGAAATGGCTGTTTCTGCCGTACCAGGGGCGGGAAAGTCTCATAGTTTATCTGTCGCTGCGGCGATCGCTATTGCCCAAAATCAGCTTCACAGTCGCCAACAGCTAGTAGTCGTCACTTATACTCGTTCCGCTGCTGCCAATATTAAAAGTAAAATTCGCGATCGCCTCAAAGATTTAATGCTCCCACCAGGGGGTTTTATCGTGCATACTCTTCATGGTTTGGCGCTTAATATTGCTAATTCCCATCGAGAATTATCGGGACTAAATTTAGATCGGGTCACAATTGTCGTGCCAAATATGGGGCATCGCCTGATTCGCGGGGCGGTAGAAAAATGGATCGCGGGACATCCTAGTCAGTATCAGAGACTTTTAGAAGGAGTGCAGTTTGATGGTGAAGAGACAGAAAGATTACGTCGTCAGTCGGTGTTGCGAACAGAGGTATTACCAGGTTAACCAATACAGTAGTGCGGGAAGCAAAAAGTTCAGGGCTATCACCTCAAGAGTTACAGGAATTAAGCCAAAATGCTACTGATGAGTATGGCATTCTGGAAATTGCCGCGGGACTATATACAGAATATCAACAGTCTATGCGATCGCAAGACCTGATCGATTATGACGATATGATTCTCGCTGCGCTTAAAGTTCTCGAATATCCCCCCATGCGGCTACTATGGCAAAATCAGGTTTATGGAGTATTTGAGGATGAAGCCCAGGATTCTAGCCCTCTTCAAGAAAAGTTGATTTCAATCCTGGCGGGGAATGGAGAACAACCTGATACAGCTCCTAATTTGGTAAGAGTGGGCGATCCCAATCAGGCGATCAACTCTACCTTTACCCCAGCAGATCCTCTCTATTTCAACTGGTTTTGTGAAAGCTGCCAAAAGCAAAATAGGCTAACTACGATGAATCAGGCGGGGCGCAGCAGCAAGATTATTATTGATAGCGCTAATTTTGTCGTTAATTGGGTCAATCAACAGTGGTCTAAATTTCCCCAACCCCAGTCGTCACTGCCTTTTCGCTTGCAGAACATAATTATGGTAGAACCTGGCGATCCACAGCCCGATGCCAATCCTCAGCCTGAAGGTAGCGGTGTAGTAATTTGTAGCCCCGATGATGTCTATCAGACAGTAACCTTAATTGCACAACAGGCGATCGCTTTGCTTACTGCTTACCCCCAGAGGAATGCTGCAATTTTAGTCAGAGAAAATCGTCAGGCGCGGTTTTTAGCCGAAGAATTAGCCCATCTCTCCAGAGAACATGGCATCAATATTTATGAAGTGGGAGAAAGTGAAAGATATTCCCAAATACCTGCTGAAATTCTTAAATTACTACAATTTATCGATCGCCCTCATTCTCCAGATAATCTTAAAGCAGCTTTAGAAGTGCTTCAGCAGCGAAGTTTAATTCCTACCCAAGATCTTAATGCTTTAGCTACATCTCCCGAACAGTTTTTGTACCCCACTCTCTTACAGCCAGCCCATAAACCCCAGGTAAAGCAAGCTCGTCGCTACTGTCTAAATCTTCTCCGCGCCAGAATGGAGTTACCCCATTATCAATTGATTCCTTTTTTAGGGATGACTCTTAAATATACAGGTTCGGAATTAGCCACCCTGCAAAAACTATCAGAAAAGGTTGGTCAGCAAACTAGAACAGAAAGCTCAACTAAAGCCACAATTCGAACTTTAACCGAGATTGTCAGTGCCGAAAATTTTGAAGGAGTAGAAGAAGACGATGGCGATCGCTATACCCGTGCTAACCAGGTGACGATTATTACCATGCATAAAGCCAAGGGATTAGATTGGGACTATGTGTTTATTCCTTTTCTACACCAAGATATCCTCCCAGGTGAACCTTGGATACCCAATGCTGGTAAGTTTCTTGGTAATTTTACTCTCTCAGAAGTTGCTCGCGCTCAGATTAGAAGCATAGTACATCATCAATACATATCTTCCCAACAGCTTCAAGTCATTCCTCAACCCATGGCTGCATGGCAAGAAGCCGTTAAACTCAAACAAGCTGAAGAATACCGTTTGCTATATGTCGCAATGACCAGGGCTAAACGCCTACTGTGGATGTCTGCTGCGGAGTTGGGTCCGTTTCGCTGGAGTGTATTTCGACCCGATCAACCCGCTAGTCTGCAACAGAAAAAACCCTGTCCTATTCTGCCAGCTTTAATTCAGCACTTACACGGGATAAAAACCAAGGCAATAATCTAAATAATCTGCTACGAATAGATAAAGAAGTTCGCCATCAAGAATAAGTGTTAGATTTACTGCTAATTTTTGTCTTGGGATTTTTGGGAAGTTTTGGTCATTGCATGGGGATGTGTGGACCATTGACAGTAGCCTTAGCATTGTCTCAAGGCGACGATCGCCAAAATACAATTAAGCAAATTAATCCTTGGCAGTTTCATTTGCTGCTCAATCTGGGTCGAGTTCTTAGCTATGCCTTGGTTGGTGCTGCTTTGGGGGGATTAGGGTCAATTGTGGTTGCCAGTGGACAACTAGCAGGTATTGGCAGTAGTCTCAGGCAGTTTATGGCAATCTTGACGGGAAGTTTGCTTATTTGGTTGGGGATTGGACAAATAAAACCCAACTGGCTACCACGTCTACCTTTTTTACATCCCGTCTCAGGAGTAATTCACAATCGTTTAAATTCGGGTATGAATCAGCTTTCTACTCAACAACAGTGGTGGACTCCCTCCCTATTGGGTGCAGCCTGGGGACTAATTCCCTGTGGTTTTTTATACACGGCACAGCTCAAAGCAGTAGAAACAGGCGGTTTACTAGCTGGGGCGATTACAATGCTTTGTTTTGGCTTGGGAACAGCGCCGATGATGTTGGGAGTCGGGATATCTGCTTCTCAAGTGAGTGCAGATCGACGTAGCCAATTATTTAGATTAGGAGGCTGGGTTACATTAGCAATTGGAATTTTAACCCTACTGCGCTCCGATGCCATGGTGGACTACACGGGACATGGTGCTTTGCTGCTGCTGATGCTGGCGTTAATTGCCCGTCCTCTGGCTGCCTTTTGGACTGTCCCATTACAGTATCGTCGTCTAATCGGCGTGGGCGCATTTGTCCTTGCCTTGGCTCATACTGCCCATATGTTAGACCACTCCTTAAATTGGAATTTGGACGGGATCGCCTTTATGTTACCTCAACATCGTTTGGGTATGGTCTTTGGTATTTTGAGTCTAGGGTTAATGTTTCCTGCTGCTCTGACTAGTAGCGATCGCCTACAGCAAAAACTTGGTAAGCGCTGGCGCAAAATTCATCTTTTGACAGTACCTGGTTTAATTTTGGCAGTTGGTCATACAGTATTGTTAGGTTCTCATTACTTGGGAGACTTGCAAATCAGCTTAGAGAGTAAGTTTAGAATAGCTATAGTAATCTTTTTGAGTAGTTTAATTTTGCTATCTCGCTTTCCTTTAATCTGGAAAATTATTGGTCACCAAAAGTTTTATGTTCCTCCCAAAACTTAATTACTTGGGGTTCACACAACTTTAGACCTCTTGCACGAATCATAATCTACTACCACTAAACCATTACCTACAAGAGCAAAATTAACTGCGATCGCTTTATTTACTCTTGATAGATTAGCTTAAATTAGATCGCTCGATCTTAATTATGGGATAGTCTTGTCATTTCTGTGTCATATTTTCCAGCTAACTATAAGATACTAATAACCAATAACTAAAAAACTATGCCACATCAAAAACCAAAGATAGTGATCATTGGGGCTGGTTTTGCAGGATTGAGAGCAGTAAAAAATTTAGCCAGAATTGATGCCGAAATATTATTAATAGATCGCAATAATTACCACACCTTTATACCTTTACTTTATCAAGTAGCAACTGCTTTTATTCCGCCGAAAACTGTCGCCTATCCCTTACATAAATATTTGCATTCTGCTGCTAACACACGTTTTTTTCAAGCAGAAGTTTTGGCAATAGATTTTGAGCGCAAATTTGTCACAAGCGATCGCGAAAATATTATTTATGATTATTTGGTAATAGCTACGGGGAGTAAAACCAAGTTTCTCGGTGTCGATGGCGCACCGAAATACACTTATCCCTTGCGAACTCTTAATGATGCAGTCGCTTTACGCGATCGCATTTTGGGTAACTTGGAACGCGCTGTTACTTGTACTGACTACGAAAGACGACAGCAATTACTCACTTTTACCATAGTTGGTGGTGGGGCAACAGGAGTAGAATTAGCAGGAGCTTTGAGTGAGTTAATTCCAACTAGCTTGGTTGATAACTATCCCCAACTCGATCGCGCAGAAGTCAAAATAATACTTATTCATTCTAGAACTAGATTACTGGCTGATTTTCCAGAACGTTTAGGAGACTACACTGGCAAACAATTACGCCGTCGCGGAGTAACAATTTACTTCTCAACTCGTGTTCGTTCGGTAACGCCTGAAGCAATAGAACTAGACGACGGGACAATAGTTAAAACCGCAACGATTATTTGGACAGCAGGAGTTGAGGCTAATCTTCCTGCCGATTCCGAGCAATTGTCTACAGCTAGTACTTTAAGCCATATAGCTCCGCGTCGCGAGCAAGTCTGCGTCCGCTCGACATTGCAACTATTAGATTACCCTGAAGTTTATGCGGTAGGGGATGTGGCATATGTTGAACAAGACGGTAAACCACTGTTAGGAATTGCACCAGAAGCTTTACAGCAGGGAACGGCAGTGGCTGGTAATCTTAAACGGCAACTTCGAGGATTACCCCCCAAATCTTTTAATTACTTTAACAAAGGAACAGCGGCCATAATTGCTCGCAACGCAGGGGTTGCTTATCTGTTTGGCAAAATTCCCTTAAAAGGCTGGTTCGCTTGGCTGTTGTGGTTAGGCATTCATTTATATTATCTTCCTGGTTTATCCAATCGCTTAATAGTTTTTAAAAGCTGGCTTAGAGACTATTTCACACAAGAACGTAATATTCGCCAAATTGACTCTAAATCTACCAAAATCCCTTTTTATTTCTAATTCCTGTCACCTTAGTACTACCTCTAGAATTACAGCCAGGAGGCGATCGCCCCGAAATCAGTATCACTACTTCCTAGCTAATTTATCCCTGATGATATCTAGCGATCGCGTTTGAGATCGTAAATAACTTTTTCGGCAATCCAGTTAGCCGAACGTCCAGGATGGCTATTTGCAGCACCATTCATTAAACGATTAGCAGTCTGTTGATTATGAACCAGTCTTAATAACTCTCGACGTAGCTTAGGACTAGTGTGAGCGAGTAAGGTAACATTGCTGCCGTTATTTATTCCAGGTAAAAAGTTAACAAAAGATGGCTTATATGCCTTGCTCACATAATAGCCAACTACTCCCGTACCAATGGCTAATCCAGTTAAGCCGATCATATTTTTCAAACCGTCATCGGTTTCCTTGTCATACGAACTATTGCGATCATCAATCTGGCTCAAGATTAATTCTGCGTCCCTCGATCTGACTAAATTAGCTTCATTAGCCTTGACAGGCAAAGTTACAACACCACCTACAATACTCGTGCTAATTAGAGTTGTCACAATGGTTTTTAAATTAAACATCTTGTTTCTCTGTGTTCTTTGTCATATATCAGTTTTAATACTTATTGTGACGCTTAAATATGACAAGGAGGTGTCAATGAGGTGTCAACAGTTAAATAATTTGGCGTTCGCTTTTTCCTCAAAAAAAATAGCCGAGGATTAACTCGACTTTTGTAGTTACTGTTGCTTTTAATTTGCTACCACTTCAATAGATTAAACTGTTCCATATCGATCGTGTTGCGGTTACGATAAATAGCTAACACAATTGCCAAACCAACCGCTGCTTCTGCTGCTGCTACAGTAATTACAAATACGGTAAACACCTGACCTTTAATATTTTCTGGATCTAAATAATTAGAAAATCCTGCCAGATTTAGGTTGACCGCATTGAGCATCAACTCAATGGACATCAAAACTCGTACCGCATTACGGCTAGTAATTAAACCATAAATTCCGATACAGAATAATGCTGCTGCAAGCAACAAAAAATATTCTAACTGCACTGTGTTTATCTCTCCTTATTTATTTGCTAATTAATTAACTAAGGCTAATTCTACTTATCACTATCACCACTCAAGGTAGCTAACTCGCGAGGGCGCTCGGGTAAAGTTAGCTTAGTGCTAATCGTATCGTCAGTAACTAAAGATTCAGGAATTAAATCACGACGTGCCAAAATAATTGCTCCTACCATCGCCATCAAGAGCAACACTGAAGCCAGTTCAAACGGCAATAGATAATCGCTAAAGAAATGTTCACCTAGAGTCACAATTGTGTTTTCTACGGGAACAGAGACAGTATCAAGTGACCAAGGAGTTGCTAAGACCATTGTTCCTAATAGGGCAAACAGTCCGAAGCAGACTAGAGCAGTTGCTGCTTTGCGTATGATACGTCCAGGAAGTTCAACATAATCTTCTTGCTTATTAACCAACATGATCGCAAACAAAATCAATACGTTAACCGCACCGACATATACCAGAATTTGGGCTGCTGCAACAAAGTCAGCATTGAGCAGGATATATAAACCAGCAATACTAATAAACACTCCTGCTAGTAAAAAGCAGAATGGACAATTTTTGGTAGTAGGACAACCCCCAAGGCTGTCCCAATCATCATTAAACCCAAAATTACCAAAGAAACTATTTGTACCCCTTCAGCTAAATTCACTCTTTTCTCCTCTTGCTAAGTTAGTCAATCAAAAATATTTCTCTATCCTTCTGTTGCTGCTTCTTCCTTTGGTTTAGCAGCTTCAATTTCTGCGAGAATTTCCTCTGGGCGTTTTCCTGCGCGTTGCGTTCCTTTGGGTAAACCATGAGGTTCTACTTCGCCTTTGGGTAGATAAGCAAACTCTTTGAGAGGAGTTACCATCGGATCTTGAGTTACTTTGTAAGGTAAGCGTCCTAAAGCTACGTTGTCGTAGTTAAGCTCATGACGATCATAGGAGGCTAATTCATATTCCTCGGTCATGGAAAGGCAGTTGGTGGGACAATATTCGACGCAATTACCACAAAAGATGCAGACCCCAAAATCAATACTGTAATGGTTGAGCTTTTTCTTTTTGGCTACCTTGTCAAATTCCCAATCAACTACGGGGAGGTTAATAGGACAGACGCGAACACAGACTTCACAGGAGATACACTTATCAAATTCGTAGTGAATTCTACCGCGATAGCGTTCGGAAGGAACTAGTTTTTCGTAAGGATACTGGACGGTGACAGGACGACGAGACATATGATCGAAGGTAACGGAAAGACCTTGACCAATATATTTAGCAGCTTGCCAACTTTCTTGGGCATAGTCCTGCACTTGTTTGAGAATATTAAACATGATGTTTGCTCTTGCTTTATGTTTAAGTTAAATACTTTTTGCTCTAATTAGCCACCAAAAGCTACGGGAAAAGATATTTTCAAAGCAGCAGTAATCAGTAGGTTGGCTAGAGAAACTGGTAAGAGAAATTTCCACCCTAAGTCTAACAATTGGTCGATCCGCACACGGGGAACAGTCCAACGCAATAAGACGGCAATAAATACTAGGAAGTATGCTTTAACCAGAGTCATAATGATACCTAATGAAGCAGTCAATACCTGTAGCCAGGGGGTAGTGTCGGCAACGCCAATCCAGTCTGCTAAACGATCTAAAGGAATAAAGAATTCCCACCCACCGAGATAGAGAACGGCAAAAACTAATGCCGATAGGACTAAGTTCACATAAGAACCTAGATAGAACAAAGCAAACTTCATCCCTGCATACTCTGTCTGATAACCTGCAACTAGTTCTTCTTCTGCTTCAGGTAAATCGAAGGGGAGACGTTCGCATTCAGCTAGAGCTGCAATCCAAAAGATAATAAAACCCACGGGTTGTCGCCAAATGTTCCAACCTAAAATCCCATAGCCTGACTGTTGATTTACAATATCGATAGTACTAAGACTATTAGACATCATCACGATCGCCAACACGGATAAAGCTAAGGGAATCTCATAACTAATGGACTGGGCCGCTGCTCTCAATCCTCCTAATAAAGCGTATTTATTATTAGAAGCATAGCCCGACATTAATAGCCCAATTGGAGCAATGCTAGATAGCGAAATCCAGATAAAGATCCCTACGTTTAAATCTGTCACTACTAAGTTTTGTCCAAGGGTACGATGAGATAGGACAAAAATACGGGGATGACCACTAAGATAGGGCCAAGAGTAAATAACCAAGGATCTGCTTTAGCTGGAATAACGTCTTCTTTAAAAACTAGTTTGATCCCATCAGCCACTGGCTGTAATACTCCTAACGGTCCCGCATATTCAGGACCAATACGCTGTTGAGCGGCAGCCGAGATTTTTCGCTCTAGCCAAACTACTACCAAAACTCCCACAGTTGCGCCAATAATCATTAACAACATTGGCAGAGGTAGCCAAATTGCTTTAGCTAAACCAAAGGGAAGTCCAAAATCCTGAAGAGTTTGAACAAAAGTTCCTTGTAAGTCAATTCCTGAATTCATATTTGTATGTCGTATTGGATTTGGATTAAGCTAATCTCAGACTATAGCTAGAGTTTAGACAATTTTCTATTCCTTATCATTGCTAGTATATCGTTGTCCGTTGTTCCCTAAATTTTGAATTAGTTATCGGTTTAATAGATGGGTTTAAAACCTCGCCCTTTAGGGCGATTCTTGATGATCAATATACTCTTTAATTTTTGCGGCGTGTTTTGGGTCGGAATATTCCCACCCAAAAGCCGCCGCAGCGATTGGCGCACCACCGCAAGACACACAGAAATAGCTAGGACTCCACAAATGTTCTTTGTGTGGAGCTAGTCCAAATTCTTTTCTCAGCATACGACTGGAAACACCCTTCAAAGAATTAACTATCTGAGAAATAGATAGTTTTGGTGGATATTCAATCAACAGATGAACGTGGTCAGACTCTCCATTAAGACGAATGACTCGAAAATTCATTCTACCCGCTACATGATTGCAAACCTCCTCCATGCGTTTGATGTGTTCTGACTTGAATACTTTTTTCCGATATTTAGTCACGAATACCAAATGAGCATGGATTAATGTAACGCTGTGTCTACCTCGTCTATATTGAGTCATTGTTTTAACAGACCAAACATGATAATGTATTAACTATATCATGTAGACCAAATAATGAAGGCTAGATATAACTACCGCATTTACCCCAAGCAATCACAACTAACACCACTGGCAAAAGCTTTTGGTTCAAGTCGTGTTGTCTGGAATGATGCCTGGTGGTTGTACAAAAATGCCGAGAGAAATAAGTTAGACAGACCAACTAAAATAAGTAGTTTAGTAATTACTCAAGCCAAGAAAACCGAAACCAGGAAATGGTTGTCAGAAGTTTCATCTGTGGTGCTACAGCAATCTCTAAGAGATTTACAGCAAGCCTGGAGTAACTATTTTGATGGCAAAACAGGGAAGCGAAAAGGCAAGGAAGTAGGTAAACCTAAACCAAAAAAGAAGCACGGTAGGCAATCAATTAGATTTGCTTCTAATGCTTTTTCTGTGCATTCTCAGTCTGTATATTTAGCAAAAATTGGTCATGTTAAGGTAGTTTTTTCTCGATCACTTCCTAGTAAGCCATCAAGCGTAACCATCATTAAAGATACAAGTGGTCGATACTTTGCTTCGTTTGTAATTGAAGTATCAGAACAGATAACGCCAATAGTTGATCAAAGCTGTGGCATCGATCTAGGCTTGACTCATTTTGCGATTTTGAGTACGGGCGAGAAGATAGAGAATCCTCGTCTCCACAAAAAAATGTTGCGTCGAATTAAACTAGCCAATCGTAGACTAGCCAAGGCTAAGAAAGATTCTAATCGGAGGAAAAAGCGCAAGTTAAGACTGGCAAAACTTCACGCCAAAGTGAAAGACCAAAGAATAGACTTTCTTCACAAGTTAACTACTCGCTTAGTGGCTGAAAACCAAAGCCTAGCTGTAGAAGACTTAAACGTTAGTGGCATGGTCAAAAACCGTAAACTTAGTCGAGCCATCTCTGACGCGGGGTGGAGGGGGTTTAAAACCATGCTCGAAGCCAAGTGCGACAAGTACGGTAGAGATTTAACGATCGTTGATCGTTGGTATCCAAGTTCTCAGGTTTGCTCCTGCTGTGGTAAATCTGGAGGCAAAAAAGAGCTTGATGTTCGTGAGTGGGAATGCTTGTTTTGCAATACCGTTCACGACCGAGATATTAATGCAGCAACTAACTTAAATCGATACCACAAGGGTACAATGTGGGCGGGTGGGCAATCCGACCAATATAATAACGGCGTGGAACATGGTCGGGAAACCCGACCGTTTCCGCCTCACGAACGTGGAGCGAGTGTAAGTCTGGCAGTACCAGCAGTTTGCGGTGAAGCGTTAACCATCCCTAAACAGTTAAAGTTGTTTTAGGGAATCTCCGTCCTTCTAGGGCGGAGAGGATGTCAAAAAACCTAATTAAGAGTCTGATGATAACTACATCTAAACAGAAAACCTGGTCAAAAGCGATCGCCAAACCCGCGCCAGAATTTGATTTAACACCCTTGTCAATTATCTCTGGTGCAATCCCTTCAGATTTACGTGGCTCGCTCTACCGTAATGGACCAGGTAGGCTATCGCGAGGGCAACAGCAGGTCGGACATTGGTTTGATGGGGACGGTGCTATTTTAGGGGTTCATTTTACGGATAAAGGGGCAACTGGGGTCTATCGCTACGTGCAGACTCAGGGGTATCTAGATGAACAGTCGGCAGATGCCTATATTTATCCTAACTACGGTATGACTGCTGCGGGGGCATTTTGGAATAATTGGTTTAAACCGATTAAAAACGCAGCTAATACTTCGGTTTTGGCGTTAAGCGATCGCTTACTAGCTCTTTGGGAAGGAGGCAAGCCTCATGCTTTAGATTTAGAGACTTTAGAAACTATTGGTATTGATTCGCTATCCGCTCTTACAGACAAGAAACCTTTCTCCGCCCATCCAAAAGTTGATCCTGTAACGGGGAATATTTTTAATTTCGGGGTTAGCAGTGGCGCAAATACTGTCCTAAATCTTTACCGTTGCGATCCTACAGGGGAGTTAGAACAGCAGAATTTTCATCCTCTGGCGGGATTACCTTTAATTCATGACTTTTGCTTGGCGGGGCAATATTTAGTTTTTCTGGTTTCTCCAGTACGAGTTAGCATTCCGCCTGTAATGTTAGGACAAAAAAGCTATAGTGATTCCCTTGAATGGAAGCCAGAATTAGGTACTGAAATTCTAATTTTTGATCGCGATGATTTATCTTTAGTCAGTCGTGGACAAACTGATCCTTGGTTTCAATGGCATTTTGTTAATGGTTACGTAGATCAAAATGGTAAGATTGTGACTGAATTTACCCGCTATGAAGATTTTGCTACCAATCAGTATTTGAAAGAAGTCGCTTCTGGCTATAGCGAAACTAGCGCACCAGGAACTTTGTGGTCACTTGTGATCGATCCACAAACGGCAAAAGTAATCAGTAACCAGCAAATATTAAATGCTTGTGACGAATTTCCTTTAGTCTCTCCTGCCAAAGTAGGACAGAATTGGCGTTATACCTACTTAAACGTACATCGCGATGGCGTAACTCATGGGTCAGAATTATTTAATGCGATCGCCCGCTTTGATCGAGAAACTGGTAAAGTGGCGATCGCCGATCTGGGTGAAAACTCTTATCCTTCTGAACCAATTTTAGTTCCTAGCAAAGACAATCCCGAGCATGATTGGTTATTAACCGTTGTCTACGATGGCGATACCGATAGTAGTGAAGTCAGAATTTATCAAAGCGATCGTCTAACTGATGCACCGATCTGTCGTTTAGCCTTACCATCCGTTATTCCCCCTGGGTTTCATGGCACTTGGAAAAATCAATAGAAAGTGACATTAGCTTGTTTATGAATAGTTATTCTATGGAATTCACATCTTAAAATGTAAGTAAAATTTACTAAATAACAAGTAAAAAAGTTTTAAGACTCAAATCACACCATTAGATCTACCTTCAGTAATATAACTGGAGTAATTTGAATATTAAAAAATTACTTGGAGATTTTATTAATGAAGGATAAATTAATCAGAAATAGTGTTTTGACCGCTTCGACTATATTGTTTATTGGTTGCCTAGTTAAACTATTACCAAATCGAAGTTTTCAATTATTTTTAATTGCTGGTACTTTAGGTTCAACTGGAATCGTCTTAGTAAAAAAGAAAGAGAACTACAAAATTCCACTGGTTTAAAATCAAATGTATGCAGTTATGTTGGATTAAACCTGCGTTCTAATATAACGACTAGTCGCCAAGAAGAAAACGATCGATCTGACAAAGAACTGAAGTCACCAAATTTTAGGGGAATCATTCAGTCTGAATATAGTCAATTAAATATTGTCGAACTGTTTGCTGGAGCCGGAGGAATGGGCTTAGGCTTTTTAATGGCGAATAATTACAAGAACCTCTATAGAGTGATTTTTTCTGGAGAAGTCCATCCAATCTATGCACAAACTCTCAGGCAGAATCATGAAGCAATTTCAAGAATCTATCACTCCAAACGGGCAGCGTTTGTACCAGATGAGGTAGAACCTGTAGATCTCAGAAATAATTTAGCTTATGAGTCGATAGAAAATTGTGCAAATAAAAAAGGTGGGGTTCAGATTATAATTGGTGGGCCACCTTGTCAGGGGTTTTCAAGTTCTAATCGTAATTCAGGTGATGAATCTAACCCTCATAATCGTCTGGTTGAGGTATTTATGGATTATGTTGAGCGGATTCGTCCCCCTGTAGCTCTGATGGAAAATGTCCAGGGTATTGTCTGGGCAAAAAATTATGACAGCACTCATGAGAGCTTGCTTGACTATTTCACTTACCGGATGAAGAAAGCAGGGTATCTTGTTTTCAAACGACTCTTAGATGCAGCCTGGTATGGCGTTCCTCAGTTCAGATATCGCTTTTTTGCTGTACTGATCCATCAGGATTTAGGCTATCGGGAAGAAGATTTCGATCCAGAATGGGGAGCTTTCCCCTTTCCTACTCATGGTGGTCAAGGGGAAAAATATGTAACTGTAGAACAGGCGATTAGTGACTTGCCACCAATAGGAAATGGTTGGAATCAACATTCAATGAGCTATGGAAATTTCAATTCGATCGAGCAAACATACACAATAATCCATTTCTGCAATTTGATGCGACAATCAGCAGATCCTGGAATAATCACCGACCACAATCACCTCTCGCCATGCTGACTATGTAATCGAACGATACAGAGAAATTCCACCTGGAGGAAATTGGCAAAGTATTAAAGATAAAATGACTAACTATGCCAACCTAGATCGGACTCACAGCAATATCTATCGGCGATTAACCTGGTCAGATCCCTCCGTCACGATTGGGCACTACCGGAAGAGTATGTTAGTGCATCCCGAACAGCACCGTGGGCTGTCCTTTAGAGAGGCTGCACGGCTGCAATCTTTCCCTGATTGGTTTTTGTTTGCTGGAACATCTGATGGGAAAAAAGGGGGCTTAATGCATAAGCAGCAGCAAGTTGCCAATGCAGTTTGTCCACTTCTGACAAAGGCTATTGCTGAATTTATCCTCAAATTGTGAGCCGATGACTAAACCTAAGTGAAATTACTGATTTAACTGTAGTATTTAATCGGCTAATGTTTAAGTGTAAGCACTTTTTGAAAACCAGCGTTCCAGTAAACATCAATGTCTCTATCAGAAGCTTACATTCAGTGGAATCGTGCAATAGCTGAATATTACTTTTCAGAGTCATCGAGTGGTAATGATGTTTATCTGACGATAACTCCCCAGAATCCTTGCCGCTGCTATTTCAAAACATCGTGGGAAAACTATCTCTCCTGATGAAGCAGAGAGAGATTTTGTAAATACTGTCTCAGATGTGTATCGAACTGAGGTTAACCGGATCGGATTAAAGTTTGCTTTTTGCAATACACTCGGTCAAGATTCTTGGCCGAAATGTATTGGCTTTCTTGCATTGACAGTTTTAGCTGCTTATGAAATGCACTCCGATGAGGAAGTGGGAGGAAATGCTTACTACAGAAGACTGGCAGACTTACTTAAATGCAACTTGATAGAAATTACCCAGAAAGATTTGTTCCATTAGAATTTGAAGATCTATGGAAATTTCTTAAAAAGAAGTTACCAATTGCATTTGAGCCAGGGTCAAGTAAACGCTACATTGCATATCCACTCGCCCATGTTCTTCTGCGGCAAATAGATGTTGAAAAGCTGCCAGAGTTTTTTGCTATCTCAGGCTATGAGCCTGAAAGTAGAGTTTCCCCTGCCAAAATAGATAAAGATCTCAATCGATGGAATAAATTAGGATACGTCTTTAGTAAACCAGGGAAAGCGGCATTAAATAATAGTCGCCGTGAAGTTGCCATTGCAGAAATTACTCAGGAATTAGAACTCTGGGATGGTTCCGTCAAGGAAGCTTGTGGTAGAAGAAGTACGACTGTTGAGGTGCTTCTTGATTTCTTAAATCCTCGTCGGCCGCAACTTTATTATCTACCAAGGCGACCTCTTGAATTTCCAGAAAATTTGAGTTTGGGGTAAATTGCCTTGAATCAAGTGAAGAAGGTTGGTATTCTCTTTTCCCAGTTACACCCGATTGTGGTGAAGCACTCCTAAACGGGTTTTCCTGGGAATCAACGTATAGATAGAACACAATTTGCCTTGAAGCGTGCGGGAACCGGAGTTATAGGACTTGTCTCTAGTCATAATTGTAGCTATTCAGGATACTTGTCTCGCCAAAAACTACTTCGTGGGGTACCTTGTTCGGTTTTGGTGCATGAGAGTTTACTCGAACAAACAAAGAATTATCTTAATACAATCACCAGTTCTAGACCTGAATCCAGAAGTAATCCACAACTACCAGATGGCTGGTCTTTATTCTCCAACCTAAAAGTCGAACGCTGTCCAGAATTTCTACCACCTGAGTTATTCACTCTTGATGTTGAGTCTAACGTTGACATTATCACAGTTGGCGGATTAAAGCTGGGGCGAAAAAATGCTTGGTTGCTTGGTTCACCTCCGCGTTTGATTGTAACAGGACTAGAGCAGGGACAAAAGCCCACGATCGATGGACAGGCTGTTGCTATTACAAATGATGGTTTACTAATTGATGAAGATAACTCTTTCTCAAGACCTGGTATTCACACGATCGAGATTGGCTCTTTCTCAAAACGAATTGAAATCATTGAGCCTGAAGTAAGTAATGTTTCGACAGGCTGGATTTTCTCTCACACTGATATCTCCAATCAGATAGTTCTACCACAAGGATCTTGGAAGTTGATTGGGGCAATTCCTGGAGAACTGTTTGAGGCTAGATCTGATTCTTGGAATGGGTTTATCGTTAATTGTCCATTTCCGGCAATCTGGGCAGTTAGCATTACTAAACAATTAGCGATGTTGGAAAATAATCTACCTGTAATCGACTTTAATGAGATAGTTCCAGGATTTAGAACTCTAAAAATGAAAGAGTTCAGTCCTAGAAAATGTAATCCAGAGCGTCCCGCTCTCAAAGTTATTGCCGATCGATTAGGGTGTAGTCCTAGCGATCTAGCCCAGTTAGATAATGAAGAATTTTTACAATTTGCAGGGAAGTATGTACCAGTAAAAGTGATTGCTCTAATTCCCAAACCTCCTATTTTTAAAAGAAATAAGTTTGATCAGAATGCAAGTTTTTTCTTTTTTTACCGACAGTTAAAATATTGGCAAAACTGAGACGCACAACTTGAAAATTTTTCTTTTACATAATCCCAAGCTTTATCAACACCAACATAATATGTG
>JAAUOU010000076.1 GCA_012034765.1 Pleurocapsaceae cyanobacterium CSU_1_1
AATTTTACTAATTCACTAATTTTTTAAATTCCTGTAGGGTTGAAAAAACTGGGAACATAGTCAGCCAAACTATTCTAACCAAACTTTAATAAAATTATTAAGCAATATCTTAATTGAGTCGCATAGATAAGCAGAGCTTCTTCGTTAATTGAAGCAAGTCGTTTTACCTGCATATACAGTAAATTATAAACTTAATAAAAACTTAATATTTAGTTCTCGGCAATAAACTTTACGATTATTAACAATAATTGCTCTAAAACAGATTTAGCTGAGTGGGGTTAGGCTCAAGGTTATTCCACGGTAAAATAGCTGAGTCTAGGTTGTTGAATAAAGAGTAGAAATACTTGGCGGTATCAGGCGATCGCGCTTCTTGGGGGCAGTGAACGAAAAAGTAAACAATTTTACCTTGACTAAACCAGTAATTTAGTTTAACAGCCCATTGTTCAAGATAAATTTGATTATATTGGCGATCGGGGTGGCTAATAAAGCGGACAAATGCGGTATCTCCTGTAATTGTCTCTTGTAGGGGGACTTGTGGTTTTTTACGGGGTGAACCAATTTGGGGATCGTCAGGACAGTTATAGATTGGTCGGGTGTCGAGCAAAACTCTGGCTATATTTAGTTTCTTGAGGAGGGCATTTAAGCGATCGCCCAAATCATTTTTAAACCAGTCTAAATGGCGTACTTCTAAAGCCAAAGCTAGATCGAACTGGCTACAGGCGGTCAGAAATTCGGTCAAGTCAGATAGATACTCAGGACTATAGCTAGGAGGTAGCTGAATAAAAGTTGTCCCCAGGCGATCGCCCAAACCTGATATTCTCTCAAAAAAGCGATCGCTTTGGGAATATGAGGAGTTAGTAAGCCTTGATGAGTAATCTGTCGATGTAGCTTAGGGCAAAATTTAAAGCCTGGAGGAGTTTGCTCAACCCATTTTTTAATTGTTTCCGCCGAGGGAATAGCGTAGAAAGTAGTGTTACCTTCAACAGTGGTAAAACGCTGACTATATAGGTTTAAAAATTCTCGTGGTTGGCTTTTAGGTGGATATAGATTTCCCACCCAGTCTTTGTATGACCAAACGGCACAGCCTAGATAAAAGTTCATATAGCGTTTTAATTTATTATTTAGCAGCAAATTAAAATTATTTTATGGCTGAGTAAATGAAAACTAAACAGGCAAAGATTACGGTGTCAGCATCTCAACTACCAGGAATTTTAATTGAAAAATATACTTATAGTGCAGGTGTGATAGAACCTCTACCCAAACATTCTCATCAAGAATATCAGTTAGGCATAAGCTTTGACTGTCAGGGTGAATATTTTTATCGCGGTGCTTATCATCCCATCCCAATTGGCAATCTCAGTATTATTCATTCGGGGGAGGTTCATTCTCCTAGCGATCGCACTTATTTACCCCAGCCTGCTACATTTTGGATGATGCACGTTGACCCTAGTTTGTTAGAAGAGACTACATTAGAAATAGCTGACAAGGTAAATATTCCTTTCTTTACTGAACCAATATTGCGCGATCGCTCTTTAGCCAGATTATTTCACAATTTATGTCTTGCCACTGAAACAAACGAATCGAAGCTAACCAGAGATTCTTTAGCTTTAATTTTTTTTTCTCGCTTAGTTACTCATAACAGAGAACTTACTCCCAAATCCTCTCAAACTTCTAGACCAGCGATCGCTCTTATATGTGATTATCTACAGGCTAATTATGAACACAACGTATCTTTAGCAGAGTTAGCCGATCTAGTGGGGATAAGCCGTTTTCATCTCAGTCGTTTGTTTCGTCGTCAAAAGAGTATATCCCTCAGTGCTTATCAAACACAAGTTAAAATCGATCGCGCCAAAAAACTCTTGTCTCAGGGAATGTCAATTTCTACAACAGCGACAGCAACGGGTTTCTACGATCAAAGCCATTTTGGACATCACTTTAAGCGTTTAGTGGGGACTACACCAGGAAATTACAGAATAAGTAGTGAGAGTAGTAATTAGCTTTCAGCTATTAGCTTTGGAAAAGAGCAATAATCTCCTAGACAGAGATCGGGTCATTATCAGATGATCGAATGTAGAACAGGCTGCTATAAAGAATTACTACATAACATAACATCAACATCTGAAAAAGTATCTAGAAAAAACCAAGCAAGGATTTCAAAATGCCAGACTTTTCACGTCGCAATCTTACCCTTGGTGGAATTGGTAGTTTAGCTACTTTGGCTATACTAGGGAAATCTACCAAATCTGAGGCTACTGCACCAGAACATCCTAATGTGGCAGTTGTTCAACGTTATTACGAAGCTTACGGCGCATACTTTGGATATTGGAGTTACCGCTTGGTCGCCTTTAGCTAGTGGTTGGTTAACTGGAAAATACAGCAAAGATAGTCAATCTGGAGAAGAGAGAAGATTAGACAGCGAAATGATGGAGGGATTTGTTAATAAAAGCGATCGCAATCTTTCCATTGCCAAAGAAGTTGATCAGATAGCCGAACAAACGGGAAATAGTTCTTCCCAAGTGGCACTTAGTTGGTTATTGAGTAAAGGCGTAATTCCCATCGTCGGTGCGAGGAGAGTATCTCACGTCGAGGATAATCTCAAATGCATTGAGGTCAAATTATCTCCAGAACACATTAAGCAGCTTGATGATATCAGCCAAATTGAGCTTGGTTTCCCTCACGACTTCTTTAAAGCTGATATGGTGAGAAATTTTGTCTATAATGGCACATTCGCTCAAATCGACAACCACCGTTATTCGCAGTTGAATAACTGATATTTTAAAAGCGCATTTAGATAGCGATCGCCCAAACCTGATTTCTCTCAAAAAAGTAGACCATTAATAATGATTGAGAAAACGACTAATGGCACTTTCAGATTTAGTCCAAGTGAACTCAATTATTAAGACTGTATCTAGCTATTCTCCACTCAACCAGGCGATCGCACTTCTGATCCATTCTTCCACATTAGGGTTTTTGAGGAGTAAATTATCTTGACTAAGGGCAGCTATAACCTGTTCTATTTCCTCATTGCTATAGCCTAAAGCGAGCAAAGTCATTTCTAAGTCCTCTTTTATTTCAGGCTTAGGAGAAAAGACGGCTTCTGGTTGTGCAATTTCCATACCCGATATTTTTCGCCATTGAGCTAGTTTGGTTTTTAATTCTAAGGCGATTCTTTCAGCAGTTTTCTTGCCTACCCCAGGAGTTTTGGTTAGAGCAGGTATATTACTCGTAACAATTGCTCCAACTAGGTCTGAAATGCCCATAGTATCGATCAGAGCGATTCCCAACTGCATCCCAATTCCACTAACTGCGGTCAACTGTCGAAATAAATCTCTTTCCGCTGAGGTAGGGAAACCATAAAGAATTTGCTTGTCTTCCTGAATTTGGAGATGGGTAAATACTTGAATTGGCTCATCTGCTGACCCATCGAGTTTCTGGGCAAAGCGGGTCGAGATCTGCATTTCATAACCAATGTTGTTCACATCCAAAATCAAAAACAGGCGATTTTGAGTTGTTTTGGTAATTTCTACTTTTGTACCCTTGAGGTAACTAATCATTTAAGGCGTTGGGTATGGCTAAAATAAACTTATGGTTCAATTCATTAGCTTTTAGCTCTTAGCCCTAAAGGATTAGCTCCTTACGTCGCGTCCTCTTAGCTATCAGCTTCTAGCCATATGTAGTTTAAAGCAATTTCTAATTCCTGACTTTCACGACGCAATTAAATTAGTAAAAATATTTAAAAAACAATAGATAAATCTCACCGTAAATTAATCCACATCAAACCTAATATGCCTAATCATCTGCAATCAACCCAAAGTCTTTATCTCCAGAAGCACGTTGATAATCCAATTAATTGGTGGTATTGGTGTGAATCAGCTTTGGCTGAAGCTAAACGAGATAATAAGCCAATTTTTCTCTCGATTGGTTACTCTAGCTGCCACTGGTGTACGGTAATGGAAGGAGAAGCATTTTCTGATCGGGCGATCGCCGATTATCTCAATCATAACTTCCTCCCCATCAAAGTAGACCGCGAAGAAAGACCAGACATCGACAGTATTTATATGCAAGCGCTGCAAATGATGACGGGACAAGGGGGATGGCCATTAAATATATTTCTTAATCCCGAAGATCTCGTGCCTTTTTATGGTGGTACTTATTTCCCGATTGAACCAAAATATGGTCGTCCTGGGTTTTTGGAAATACTCAAGTCTGTACGTCGTTTTTATGACCAAGAGCCAGAAAAGTTAATGGCTTTTAAAAGCGAAATCCTCAGCAATCTTCAGCAGTCGGCAACTCTAGGTGTCGATCGAGAGGTAAGTTTAGACCGAGACTTACTTAATCAAGGAATAAATGCTAATACCGCAGCTATTCAACCAAATGATCTTGGTCGTCCCAGTTTTCCGATGATTCCCTACTCGGCGATCGCTTTGCAGGGTAGTAGATTTGAGCAGGAATATGATTACAATACTCAAGCATTATCGCAACAGCGCGGTTTAGATTTAGTCACAGGGGGTATATACGACCATGTATCAGGGGGATTCCATCGTTATACCGTAGATAATACTTGGACAGTACCTCATTTTGAAAAGATGCTCTATGATAATGGGCAAATTGTCGAATATTTGGCTAATTTGTGGAGTAGTGGCGTACAGCAACCTGCTATTCAAAGAGCGATCGCCTTGACGGTGCAATGGCTCAAGCGAGAAATGACTCATCCCCAAGGTTATTTTTATGCTGCTCAAGATGCGGATAACTTTACCACCCCAGAAGCAGTTGAGCCAGAAGAAGGGGATTTTTATGTTTGGAGCTATCAAGAATTAGAATCTTTACTCAGCGCTTCAGAATTAGCCGAATTAGAGCAGGAATTTACTGTTACCCCAGTCGGAAACTTTGAAGGCAAGAACGTTCTCCAACGGTTATCTGACTCGAAATTAGCCGATAGTTTGGAACAGGCATTAGGCAAACTGTTTACCGTGCGCTATGGACAACCTGTAACGGAAATAGAAATCTTTCCCCCAGCCAAAAATAACCAAGAAGCCAAAACTAATCATTGGCAAGGACGTATTCCCCCTGTTACCGATACTAAAGCGATCGCCGCCTGGAATAGTTTAATGATCTCAGGATTAGCTAGAGCCTATGGTGTATTTAAATCACAGTCTTATTTGGATTTAGCTACTGAGGCAATTCAGTTTATCCTGCAAAACCAATGGCTAGAAGGTAGATTACAACGACTTAACTATGATGGTGTAGCGACAGTACCCGCTCAGTCAGAAGACTATGCCTTATTGATTAAAGCCTTATTAGATCTTCAGGCTGCTTGTCCCGAAGATCCCCAGTGGCTAGAACATGCCGTCACAATTCAAGGAGAATTTGATGATTTACTCTGGAGTATCGAACAGGGAGGCTATTACAATAATTCGACCGATGCGGTCAAAGAGTTATTAGTTAGAGAACGCAGCTATATGGATAATGCTACCCCTGCGGCTAATGGTATTGCGATCGCCAATTTAATCCGTCTGTCTTTATTAACCGATAATTTAGAATATAGAGAACAAGCACAGCAAGGACTTCAAGCATTTAGTATAGTGATGGAAAAGTCTCCTACCGCTTGTCCTAGTTTATTCACCGCCTTAGATTGGTGGCTCCATGGTACAAGTGTTAAAACCACCATAGAGCAGATAGAACAACTAAGTTCTCATTATCTACCTACCACCGTATATAGAATTGAAGCGGAATTACCTGAAAATAGCATTGCTTTAGTCTGCACCAGTTCATCTTGTTTAGAACCGGCAACTACTATGGAGCAAATATTAGAGCAAATCAGGCAGGTAAATCAAAAC
The DNA here is from genome assembly GCA_012034765.1 of Pleurocapsaceae cyanobacterium CSU_1_1. Classification (GTDB taxonomy): domain Bacteria; phylum Cyanobacteriota; class Cyanobacteriia; order Cyanobacteriales; family Xenococcaceae; genus Waterburya. Next base: position 5,838 of record JAAUOU010000076.1, read on the forward strand.
TGAGAAAATTTGGCTGACCATTTAAAAACCGTAGATCTTAATATTGAAATGTGACAATAATCCTTTACAGTCAGCAATTTATAGAGAGGAAAACGATGACTCAAGATTTCTCTGAACTACCGCCAAATTTGCCTATCCCTGTAGACGATGGTGCGAGCGATCGCTTATTAGGGAAAAACTTACCTAAGATCATTTTGACTTCTACTTCTGGTAACCAAATAAATCTCGCTGATATTCAAGGCAAAATAGTACTTTACTGTTACCCTATGACAGGACAACCTGGAGTCGAACTACCCGCAGATTGGGATTTGATTCCTGGCGCTAGAGGATGTACTCCTCAATCATGTAGTTTTCGAGATCACTATCAAGAACTTCAAGCACTTGATGCTCAAGTCTACGGAATAAGTACACAGGAAACTTCCGCTCAATTAGAAGCACAACAACGCCTTCATTTACCATTTGAACTTTTAAGCGATCTAGATTTTAAATTGACGACAGCATTGCAGCTACCAACTTTTGAAGTGGAAAATAAGCGCCTGATGAAACGTTTAACTTTAATCGCTCAAGCAGGAAAAATAATCAAAGTATTTTATCCAGTTTTTCCACCCGCTCAAAATGCTCAGGATGTTATTGATTGGTTAAATTTTAAAAGGCGATCGCTTCAATAATTTTTTATTTTTTAGCGAACAAGCTCTGCCTAGTGTGATTCGCGACCGAATTTTGCACGAAGCAACTAAATTATGAAAGAAGATCGAGTTTACCTAGAATTATGTTTTCAATGTATTGAACTTATTAACAGTTATCTTTTTTGATCGCCTGTAGTGCTGCTTTAATCAACTGAAAATAGGGTGCTTGAGTGACATTTACCTGTTTTGCGACCTCTCTAGATTTACCCAATAAGCCAGTGCGATCGCCTTGACTAAGCGCCAATACATTACCGCGATCGTTCCGAATACGAAGCTCTTTAGTAGTTTTGCTACATACATAAATTCTGCCACTATGGGTAAAGACAGCTTTTTGCACATTACTTTGTACGTCACTGTTATTAGGCGGATTGTTGCTTGCAGGGATATTATTACTCGGTTGTACTTGAGGTGCTTGAGGTGCTTGAGACAGTTTTACACCCACTAATTCAAGTTCGATATTAGTATTACCTTGCCAATGGTTTTCTTTTAGTTTGTAGGCAATATCTAAGCATTCTGGTAGAGGACAATATTCTCCCCAGCGCCAAGCTAGAGCTTTAATTTGGCTAGCAGAACCAGCTTCTTGTAGAGTTAATTTCAAATGAGTCTGAGTTTTACCGATCGCTCTTTGCTCAATAACTCTGACATTAGGTGTCCAAAATACGGGGGTACTATTGCCAATTCCCCAGGGTTGCAGACTTTCGATCTGCTGATAAAGTTCGTAATCAACCTGTCCTATACTGGCTTGAGCATCTATTTTGACCAGCGGTTTGAGATGTTCTACTTCCAGACACTTATGAGCAAACTCGCTGAGTCTTTGGGTTACTTGTTCGAGATTATCCGCGAGGAAACTAAAACCTCCTGCTGCACGATGTCCGCCATATTTACCTAATAAGTCACTGCAATAGTTGAGAGCATCAAATACATTGAATTCATCAATACTTCTAGCAGAACCGCGAATCATTCTAGGAGTGGGTGGTTGTTCTTCTATTTCTTCGTGATCTTCATAAGTGCCAATAAACACAGGCACACCATAGCGTTCTACTAGACGAGATGCCACAATCCCAATTACACCATGATGCCAACCTGCTGCCACTACTACTAAAATGCGATCGCGCTTCCAAGGAATAGGGGTATTTTCCACAAGAGCGATCGCTTCTTGTTCAATTTGCTCACACAGTTGACGGCGTTTTTGATTAATCTGTTCACATTGCATTGCTCTTTCTAAAGCAATTCCAGAATCATCGGTGGTTAATAGCTCAATGACCATTTGCGGATCGCCAATTCGCCCGACAGCATTGATTCTTGGCCCTAAACGAAAGCCTATATCATCTGGTTTAAGTTGTTTTTGCGCTTCATCTACTCCTGCCACCTGGATTAATGCCTGAATACCTAATAACTGGGAATTCGGTAAGGCCCGTAAACCCCGTTTGAGCCAGCGACGATTAACCCCAACCAAAGGAGCGAGATCCGCAATTGTTCCCAGGGTAAATAGTTCCATTATTGGATTAGTCAAACCCTTAAGTTTGCCTAGACTTTGAGCCGTGGCGATCGCCAATATATAAGCCACACCGACTCCTGCTAGCCCTTTATAGGGAGAAGCATCAGATAATAACTTGGGATTGAGAATCGCATCGGCAGGAGGAAGTTTCTCTGGTAAGTCATGGTGATCGGTAATAATTACGCTTAAACCAAGCTCAATTGCCCTAGCTATGGGTTCATAGGCAGAAATGCCGTTATCTACCGTTAAAATCAAACCTACGCCATTTTCGGCAAACTCTTCAACGATGCGATTATTAATGCCATAACCATCTTTCATCCGACTAGGAATCGCGTAATCGACATTTGCCCCCAAATGTTTTAAAGCCCTTAACAGCAAAGCGGTGCTAGTCATGCCGTCTGCATCATAATCCCCACAGATAGCGATCGCTTCCTCATCGGCGATCGCATTTTTAATTAACTCCACGCTGATAGCTAGGTCTTTAAATTCATCTAGGGGAGAGGGTAAATCCTGAGATTCTGGCTCGATATAAGCCTGAGCATCCTCAGCCGTAGCAATATCACGGTTGATCATTACCTGCGCCACTAAAGGCAATAAACCAGTAGCCAAACTTAATTCTTGAGCTTTTTCGGCTTGTGCTGGGGCAATCTGCCATCTTTGGTTAGGCAGACGTTTACGAATAGGAGAATGATCTTGCTCGATTTGGCGATCGTTTATCCTTGAATGAGGGCTCATTATGAGAATTAAAAATCTACATGGGCAATCAAGAGTATAACAATCTTGGTGATTACTGATTACTGATTACTGTTCATTGTTTGATTGAGTTGTTTTTTCCAGTCACGCCCAAGCTGTATTGTGACATCAGAACCTAGTACCCCTGTACTTTCTACTACTACTTCACCAACACCGAGGATTGAACGCACTTCTTGCGCTGCTTCATTATCTCCAGATTGAGCAATTATCCTAGTTCTTGCTAGAGGCTCTTGCCAGTTTTGGCTAGCAGATACTTGTCGATAACCTGCTTCTCTCAGCATATCCAGAGAGGATTGTAAGGCTTGTTGACTGTTGGTGCTATCCTGAACCGAAATTTTAATGCGGGGGGTGTTGATGTGAGATACACCTTCTAATGTGGCATAACGGTTATTAGCGAGTTTTGCATAGTCGGCATTATTTTTAGGCAACTCAAAATATTGCGTCATCAGGTGATGAATTTTGCTGTCATTAGGAAGCCAATAACTTACCCGTTCATTAGGATCGTTAAAGTCTCCAGGAAGCATCATCATGTTGATGTTTGATCTTTCAGTTTTGGAAGCAAAATTTGACAGAGCCATTAATTCTCTAACAGTTAGATTAGTGTCTAAATGGGACTGAATTACCGATAATATTTTGGGAATTTTAACTATTGTTGCTGGTTTCAGGGTTTGCTCTACCGCAGAGCGCATCAGCATTTGTTGACGTTGTACACGAGAAATATCACCATACTCATCATAGCGAAAACGCAAAAACTGCATGGTTTTATTGCCATCAAGGTGCTGAACGCCTTTTTTTAGGTCTATGTAGAGATGTTGGCTAAAGTCGTTGTATTTCATATCTTTAGGCACATCTACCGTAACGCCACCTAAAGCATCAATGAGCTTTTCAACTCCTTGGACATTAACCCGTACATAACGGTCTATTTTAACTCCACCCAGTAATTCGCTGGCAACTTTAGCTGTTAAAGCAGGACCACCATAATCGTTAGCATGATTGATTTTTCTAACCCCATATCCCCGAATATTGACGCGGGTGTCTCTAGGAATTGAAAGCACTGAAACTTTTTCTTTTTCAGGATCAAATCTTAACAACAACATGCTGTCACTCAAACCATGAAAAGAATTGACCAGATGATCGTAGCCAACATCTTGTTTCTCAAATGGGATTCCTCTGTTTTCCAAGTCAGAGCGAACTACCTTAATGCCCAGCAGCAGTATATTCACGGGCCGTTTCAATTCTGGTAAATTCAGGTTTTGAGCTGCTACCATGTCTGTGCCACTAAAAACTTTCTGCTCCTCCTGACTTAGCTCTGCTTGATTTAACGGTGGCACATCTGACACTGTAACGGCTAAAAATGCACCAACGACTGCCGATACTAACGAAATGCTGACTAAACCCAGTCCAACTAAAATAGCTTTTCCTTTATTCAATTTTTTGTGTGGGTAGTTAACTGAATTGAATTGAGCGGTAGATCTTCGCCCCGAAGGAGTCGATTCATAAGCTTTTCTCATTGACACTGGCAGCCTTCTCCTAAATAACAATAAATAATGTTTTTCAAAGAAAAATTAAGATACGTAAAATAACAAATATAATGTCAGATAATATTAGCAGCTATTTACTGAAAAAAATATTTAGACAAGCAATTACCAGGTAAAGATTTGAATAAGATAATTTTTGCTTGACAATCTATTTTGATTGATTGGTAAGGGCTGCATGATGCTTTTTAATTCTAGCTACCTCATTCGAGTAACGACAGGGGGGTAAAGCTAGGAAGAAAAAATTGCCTTATCTTTATAAACCAATTTGCAATGAATTAGTTGATCTGGTCGGCTGAAAATAGTCTTCTTTTACCTAGACGAGTAATAAAATAGGTACAGGCGACAAAATAACTCGTGGTAACTATAGCATTGGCATACAAAAAGCGAAAAGCAATAATTTGTGTCTCATCAGCAGCACCACAGGAAAACAGAACATAAGCACACAACCAAATTAGAGTTAGATTAAGAGATAAACGACTGGCTTTCAGTTGCTGAACTAATTGAGCCGAATCTTTTAACGGGTTATGCTGAGAATCAGCTATTTTTTTCTGTTTAGATTGAGATAAAGTCCAAATCGCGGGAATGACACCGACAACAGGTAGGAAATAAATCCATAGCTGGAGATATTGTTCTGTTTGTTTTGTAGTATAAGAGTGATTGCTCATTGTCTTATTGGTTGGTAAATTTAGAGTTTAATGGCATTAAGTAAAAATCAGGTTACGGCGATCGTTTTGGCGGGGGGTGAAAGCACCCGTATGGGTCAAGACAAGGCTTTATTGCGTTTTAATGGCGATACATTACTGTCTCACGTTTGTCTGATCGCTAGTGAATGTACAGCTCAAACTTATGTAATTTCACCCTGGATTGAAAAGTATCAGAATTTTCTCCCCCATGATTGCCAGGCTGTTAAAGAACAGTTGGTTTTAAACGCCCGCTCTAATACTCCTCTGATTGGTTTTGCTCAGGGATTAAAGCTAGTTGAAACAGAATGGGTATTATTACTTGCTTGCGATCTACCTTACTTATCTTCATCTCAAGTAAAACAGTGGTTCTCAGCTTTGACAACAGTGTTCCCCACAGAAATCGCTGTTTTGCCCTGTAGTGTCAAGGGATGGGAGCCTCTTTGTGGTTTTTATCGTCGAGTTTGTTTGCCTTCTTTGGAGCAATATATCAGCGAGGGGGGAAAATCTTTTCAATCTTGGTTAGGACAACATTCTGTGAGAGAGTTAGAATTGAGCGATCGCACTTGCCTATTTAACTGCAATACACCTCAAGACTGGACTGTAATTAACAGCAAGATAGAGGGAGAAAAGATAACCTAGTCAGATTTTTACAGGCAAAATTATAAAATAACGATTATTGAGATCAGATAATTATTCAATTTTCAAACATGGCTAAACCGACTCAGGCTCATTTAGAGCGAATCATCAATAAAAACGATCCTGTGGAAGTTAGACAAAAAACCCTGAGCCAGATGCAGTATTATATGGGAGCAAAATTAGTTGAAGTACGGATTAATCCTCAAAAGGTAACTTATCGTTGGTCAATTGAAAATCAGGATGAGTGGCAAATTTGTACTCTCAGTGCTTTTTGGGGAGAATCTCAGCGCAAGCTACTGTCAGGAGAAGAACCCTTGACAGGTAAAGAATTAATTAGTTGTGCTGGTGCTAACGCTTCAGGGGGATTAGAACAGGCAGCTAAACTATGTGGCTTTGGCTCTAATACAGCAGCCTTCAAAACTCAGTTGAGCAAGACTGCTCAAGAATTAGAAATACCTTTAGAGTCATTTAAACAACTTCTGATTTAGTTCAACTTTTGATTGACAGCGATTTTTCTATGAGCCTGGGAAATGTTGTTTGACCATTGCTTTTGGTTTCGGGTTTTAATTTAGCTGGAGTCAAATTGACGGCACAAGCCTTTAATTCTGGCTGTAGGGAGATAGGGCAGCTTTCGGGATGGGTAAATAGATTTGCCTCCCCGTTATCTGTCCACAATGCGCCCCAATGCATCGGCACAAAGACTGTCCCAGGGGCGATCGCTTCCGTAACCACGGCTGCAAAGTGACCCGTGCCTCGACGAGACTGTACCTCTACCATCATTTCTGCTTCAATGTCCAATTTACGAGCATCTTTGGGGTGAATTTCGATAAATGGTCGGGGTTGTTTTTTCATGATTTTTTCGATCCGACCTGTACGAGTCATGGTGTGCCAGTGTTCATAAAGGCGACCAATAGTCAAGACAAAAGGATAGTCAGGATCGATCGGTTCGGCTAGTCCTTTTGAATGTACAGCAACAAATTTTGCCCGACCATCAGCAGTATTAAATCTACCATCAGTGTAAAGTCTTTTCGGAGCGAAAGTTTCATCCTTGGCGCGAAACAAATTGGAAAATAAACCTTTAGTTTCTTCTTGGTCTTGAGCAATATTTTTTTCGGTGCTGCAAGTTAAAACAATGCTGTTGTCATTTGTGACTTCTTCTAAGGGACAGGGCCACTGAATTGGGCCTTGTTGGCGCAATCTGCCGTGACTTAGACCACTCATGTCACAGGGACGACCTTGAGTTAACTGCACAAATTCTTGATAAACCTCTGCCGAGTTGGCAAAGTCAAATTCTTTAATAAAGCCTAAACGACGACCTACTTCTGCAAAAATTTCCCAGTCTGGGCGGGCTTCGCCTGGGGCTGGGCGAAACTGAGAACAAAGGGTGACAACTCGCTCCGAATTGGTCATCGTACCTGTTTTTTCTCCCCACTGGGCTGCGGGCAACACGACATGAGCAAAGCTGGCAGTTTCCAGAGGATAGTAGGCATCCTGGACAACGGTAAAAGGCGATCGCCTTAAAGCTTTTTTAGTTCTTGCTAGGTCAGGCATACTTACCGCAGGATTGGTGGCAGCCACCCACAACATCCCAACATTTCCTGTTTCTAAACCCGTAATCATACTCCAGGCATCTTTTCCTGGCAGCGGATTGATTCTGCCTGGGGGCAATTGCCAAGCCTGTTCTAGTTCCTGGCGATGATGAGGATTTGTGACCGTACGATAACCAGGCAAAATATGGGATAGACCCCCTGCTTCTCGACCACCCATGGCATTGGGCTGTCCTGTCAAAGAAAATGGGCCCGCGCCTGGTTTGCCAATGTTTCCTGTCATCAGGTGCAAATTGATAATGGTGCGAACTTTTGCTGTTCCCTCAGAAGACTGGTTAACCCCCATCGACCATAAAGACAAAACTTGTGATGACTCTGCCCAATAGCGGGCTGCTTGTTCAAGCTGATTGACTTCAATTCCACAGCGACGAGCCACTAGTTCTGGTGGATAAACCTGAATTACCTCAACAAACTGACCAAAGCCTTGAGTACATTCATCAATAAAGAAGGTATCCAGTTCGCCCCAACGCAATAACAGATGAGCGATACCGTTAAGTAAATCTATATCTGTCCCAGGCTGAATTGCCAGGTGTAAATCGGCATCCTTTGCTGTTTTGGTTTGGCGTGGATCGACCACAATCATTTTCACTGTGCGGTTTTTTTTGTGGTGCATCCGCAGACGATTGTAAACAATGGGATGACAATCGGCAGTGTTTGTGCCAATTAAAAAGGCACAGTCAGTCAACTCCAGATCGTCGTAACAAGCTGGAGGTCCATCAGAGCCAAAGCTTTGCATATACCCTGCTACCGCTGACGACATACAGAGACGAGAGTTGGCATCAAAGTTATTCGTACCCAAACAGCCTTTAAGCAGCTTCTGAGCAATATAATAGTCTTCCGTTTGAAACTGTCCTGAACCATACATACAGATGCCATCCGCGCCCTGAGTCTGGATGATCTGCTGCATTTGTGAGGTGATTCTTGCTAAAGCTTGATCCCAACTAACTCTGTGAAATTCTTGATCTAGAGAATCTCGCATCATTGGATATTTGAGGCGATTTTTATCCAAAGATTCGGCGACTGTTCCTCCTTTAACACAGACTTTACCTTTGCTAGAGGGGTGAGAGCGATCGCCTCTAACTTGCCATAGAGGAGTCCCTTGATTATCTCGATTGATAGCTTTTCCCGATTGCGCAGGGGGTAATACTTCTAAACCGCAGCCAACGCCACAATAAGGACATAAGGTTTTTATTGGTTCGCTCATCCTTCTCTCCCAGTTGAATATTTTATTTATAGGTAACTAAATTTAGTGATTTTATTGATTTGGTTAATCTTGCTAATTTTTATATTTAAAGCTCTTATTCACTCATATTTGGCATCAAGGTTTGCTATTGCCGATCATGATATTTGATTCAGATGACTGATACTGTGTCTTAACAATCAAAAAATGCTGAGAAGATCTTAAAGACATCCTCAGCACTAAAGGTAATTATAAGCCTAGCGATCGCTTAAGTCCTTTCTGGCTCTAAATTTTTTGATTCTGGTACAGTAAGCTTATCTTCTTCACCTTCATAATGATCCGCAAAAGAATCTTTGGGTTCTTTGAGGAAGAAAGCACACAAGAAAGCCACAATTAGGGCTGCAATACCTAAAACTTGAAAGAAACTGCCGTTTACAGCTGACATCACTGCTTCGCCACCATTAGCTGTTTCCGATCTTTCCGTCAACAGTAGCAAAATTGTTAGGTAAGCTACTGCACCAACGTTACCGTAAGCACCAACATTACCAGCAATCTGTCCTGTGATTCGACGTTTAATCAACGGGACGATCGCAAAGGTAGAACCTTCAGCCGCCTGGACAAAGAAGGAACAGACCATAGTTAGCAACACGGCTAGAGATAGTGACCAGTTACTACCAACCTGACTCATCAATAAATAACCAATTCCCATCCCGCCTGTCAAAATTGCCATAGTCCATTTGCGACTCCCCAAGGTATCGGAAATAATTCCGCCCCCAGGACGAGATACTAGGTTCATAAAGGCATAGGTAGAGGCAATAATCCCTGCTGTCGCCTTATCTAAACCGAACGTTCCTTCAAAAAAAGCGGGCAACATTGTCACTACAGCTAGTTCTGAACCAAAGTTAACTATGTATGTTAATTCCAACAGCGCCACCTGTTTAAAGTCGTAGCGATCTTCAGGAGGATAACGCTTCGTACCTGCCAATAGCTCCTTGTTTACTACCCAACAGTTATATGATTGAAAGGCATATAAACCAGCTAAGATCAACCAAGCAATATACATACCACCATTAGTTAAGAACTCTACTTTCTGTAAGCGCCAAGCCAATACACCCAAGATTAGAGTTAAAGGTAGATTCATGAGCATCAAGAACCAGAAATCTTTGACCGTAGTGACTTCAATACCTCTGGCACTACGAGGACGACGATAGACTTTTCCAGGAGGAGTATCGCTAACGTTAAAATAGTAAATTACACCGTAAATAGCAGCAATGATTCCACTCCCAGCGATCGCTGCACGCCAGTTTAAAACCTCAGCATTTACAGCAGGGAAAAAGAGAATTTTAAAACTTTCTGGCTCACCAAAACTAAATGATCCAGGCAAGGCAGATAGTGCGATCGCCAATAAAACCATGGTGAAGGCGGAAAACGACGAACCGAAATTCCCCCAGCCACCGTAGATTCCTTCTGCTGTGCCTACATCTTTAGGGGGAAACCATTCTGCTACCATGCGAATACCAATCACAAAACCAGCACCGACAATACCCATCAGCAAACGACCCAGCACAAGCTGATTAAAACTTTGGGCGGTGGCAAAAACCAAACAGGGAATTGCTGCGTAAATTAATAGTAGAGAATAGGTAATACGTGGTCCGTATTTGTCTAGCAGCATCCCAATAAGAATCCGCGCTGGCACCGTCAGTGCTACGTTACACAAGCCGATTGTACCTAATTGTGGTTTAGTCAACCCAAAATCTTGCCCAATTGTGGTTTGAAAAGGGGCGAAGTTGAACCAAACTACAAAGGATAAGAAGAAAGCAAACCAGGTCATGTGCAGGATTTTGTACCTTCCTTGAGTTGCTTTACTAATGAATTCCGTTAAAAACACTTTTTAGGTCTTCCTGATGAATCTAAAACTACAATGTTTAAAATCGAGAGACTGAATAATATATATGGGCAGTGCTAAATAAGGTTTAAATTTTTGCTTTAAATTTTGCCTAGTATATATAGTTAGTAGCTGCGCTTAACTTTATTCGTCTTTTTGGACATTTAGTAAACTAAGCAAATCGCATTTGTCTTACTAACATGCCTTGATCTTGAAGTAATAATTACACTTGAAAAAAGCTTTTATCGTATATTTTGCTACTAAAATAAAGAATTAGATGTTTATTTTGCATCGCTTAAATACTTTTATTGCATAAGTAAAGCCATAAGCAAATTATGAGCAAATTAATTAATAGTATTTACCCTGTTGAATTTATTTCGTTGTGGATTGCCGAGATACCAATTTTTGTTCTGAGCTAGATTAAAGTTGTTTGGGACTAGTTGCCAAGGCTGTACTAATTTACTAACCAGATTGTCCTGCTGTTGGCGAAAATATTCAACTGGACGACCATAATTGATGATACTAAAGTAGACGCGATCGCTGGTGGGAATTACCCCAGCTAAAGCACTAACGTTATCCAGGGTTCCCGTTTTAATAGTTGTACTTTTTGGTAAACCTCGATCCTTTACTGTACCAACAAGATCTCTTCCTGCGGTGGGGAATAGGTCGGCTATGCTGTAGTCATGTGATTGTAGTAGACGATCAATCGCCATTAGCATTCGGCAAACCGCACGAGGGGATATTTTATTCTCTTCACCTAAACCCGAACCATTAACCAGCTTTATTTCTGCTTTAGGAAAGTCAGCTATTTCTGCTGAGGATTGAGCAACTATGTCTACACCACCTACCAAGTCTGCTAACATTTGCGCCATCTGGTTATTACTATAGATATTCATCTGTCTCAGGATTTCTGCTAGGGGTAATGAGCGATGATTAATTAATAGTTGCGCATTAATAGGAAGTTGTTTAATTTGCTTGACTTGTCCTCTAGTTATTACTTCTGGCTGTTTTGTGCCGACAGGCATCTGTTGATATTGCTGGCTAATTTCTGATGACCACAGACTTTGATTTAACGCTTGCTGCAAAAGTTTGCCTGCGGTTGCAGATTGCGACTCAAAGTTCATATAAAACTTGTCTGTAACTAAAATATTGCCCTGAATTTTTTTAATTCCAAGTTGATTAAGAGCATTACCTAAAGCGATCGCTTCTTCCCAGACAAACAAAGGATCGCCAGTTCCCTGAATAATTAGATCTCCCGTAACCACACCCTGATTAATCTCGCCTGTAAAGTAAACATCCGTCTTAAATTGATGGTTTGCTCCCCATTTACTTAAAGCAGCTAGAGTAGTGGCAATTTTGCTTAAAGAAGCAGCAGGAAGAGGTATATTGCCCAAATTACTCGCCGATACATCCCAACCCGATTGCACCCATATCCCTTGGCGATCGCGATTATATCCTTGCTGAGTTAGCTTTTGGAGATAATTATTGACGATGGTTTGACTAAGCGATCGCGATTGAATTTAGGCAGTGTAAAAACAGCTGATTGTTCCCAGGGAAAAACTTCTACAGGCTGTAATTTGGGTTGAGGTGACAATAAAACATTGAACCAAGCAGTAATACTTGTCACACTCACCACGAGCAAATCTAACATAGTAATTATTAATAACAACACCATTTATAACCTTTATGGGCGTTGCTATTTTGATAACTATCATGATTAGAGCGATCGCCTGTATTATTCAGTTAATCAACTTTGTTCAACACGTCTCTAAAAGATGGCTAAAAGATCTATCAAGATAATTTTTAGGTCATTTTCGCTGAATATTAGGAATCTTTTACCTCGGACTGTTAAAATTTGTAAGGCTTAATATAAAATTTGCTACATGGGATTAACGCGCGCAAGGATTGCAGTAGACGCTATGGGGGGAGACTTTGCCCCTGAAGAAATTGTTGCAGGAGCAATCCAGGCTTCGGCAGAATTAGGCGTAGATGTTTTATTGGTAGGAGATGAGCAACAGATCAACTCTCTGGTAAAGAAACACGGCGGTAAAGATTCTGAACAGATTAAGGTGATTCATGCCGAAGACGTGATCACCATGAAAGAAGAACCGTTAATGGGAATTCGTCGCAAACCTAAAGCCTCAATTAACGTGGCGATGAATTTGGTTAAGGAAAAAAAAGCTGATGCGGTGGTTTCGGCGGGGCATTCAGGCGCAGCGATGGCATCGGCATTGCTAAAATTAGGTCGAATCAAGGGGATCGAACGTCCCGCAATTGGCGCAGTTTTACCCACGATTGTTCCAGATAAATCGGTAATTGTTTTAGATGTAGGCGCAAACGTCGATTGTAAAGCAAGATATCTAGAGCAGTTTGCCCTTATGGGTACAATCTATAGCCAATATGTTTTAGGACGAGCAGAACCAAAAGTCGGCTTGCTCAACATTGGCGAGGAGTCTTCTAAAGGAAACGAGCTAGCCTTATCTACTCATAAGTTATTGACTGATAATCCGCAAATTCCCTTTCTGGGGAATGCTGAAGGCAGAGATGTCTTATCGGGCGAGTTTGACATTATTGTCTGTGATGGGTTTGTCGGTAATATTGTGCTTAAGTTTGCCGAGGCAATTGGGGAGGTAATGCTCCAGATTATGAAAGAAGAGTTACCCCAGGGATTACACGGTAAATTAGGTACTGCCATCCTTAAGCCTAATCTAATGAACATCAAGCGCCGTATTGACCGCGCTGAACATGGAGGCGCATTATTGTTTGGTGTCGCAGGAATTTGTATTATTAGTCATGGTAGTTCTCGCCGAGGTTCAATGTTTAGTGCCATTCGCTTGGCTAAAGAAGCGATCGACAATGAGGTGTTAGAAAAGATTAAAGCTAATAATCAGCAACAATTGGCAACGGAAACACATACCGAGGCAACAGCTAATTAACATATATAAGCCTAAATAAGTAATGGAGTAAGACATTGAACAATATGGGAGTAGGAATGGCGATTACTGGATGTGGTTCAGCTGCACCAGAGTCAATTTTGACCAACGATCATCTTGCTCAGATGGTAGATACTTCCGATGAGTGGATCAATACTAGAACAGGGATGAAAAACCGTCATATTGCTTCACCCAGCGAATCCCTAAGTCAGCTATCCGCTGTTGCTGCTAAAGGCGCGATCGCTATGGCGGGAATTTCTCCCACCGATATTGATTTAATTATTCTGGCGACTTCCACCCCCGATGATTTGTTTGGTAGTGCTTGTCGAATTCAAGGCTTAATTGGGGCAACTAATGCTGTAGCCTTCGATCTAACTGCCGCCTGTTCTGGCTTTTTGTTTGCCTTAATTACAGCATCCCAGTTTATTAGTACGGGAATGTATCAAAATGTGCTAATTATTGGTGCAGATGTACTTTCTCGCTGGGTGGATTGGAGCGATCGCACTAGCTGTATTTTGTTTGGAGATGGTGCTGGTGCAGCGGTGTGTCAGGGTTCAAAAGACGACCGTTTACTGAGTTTTGGGATGTATAGTAATGGTAGTCAAAATGATTCTCTTAACCTCAATTATCATAGCGATGGTAAACCTTTAATTGACGATCTTACGGTGCAACACGGTTCTTATAATCCGATCACGATGAACGGTAAAGAAGTATATCGCTTTGCTGTAGACAAAGTTCCCGAAGCACTCAGCAAGACAATGTTTCAGGCAAATTTAACCGCCGATGATATTGATTGGCTATTACTTCATCAGGCAAACCAGCGCATTATGGATGCCGTAGCCAAACGTCTTAATATTGCCCAATCAAAGATTTTAAGCAATATAGCTGAATATGGTAATACCTCCGCAGCTTCGATACCTCTCGCCCTTGATGCTGCGGTAAGAGATGGTAGAGTTAAGCCTGGAGACATCATCGCTGCTTCTGGTTTTGGTGCAGGTTTAACCTGGGGTTCGGCTATCTTTAAGTGGGGCTAGTTTCGGTCAGTAGTTTTAAATAGTTAAGAGATTTAATTCAATCTAATTTGATTGAGAGAAGTTTCTTGAGCGATCGCTTCAAAATCTCGATCAATGTGCAGTAGCAACAGATTGTGTTCAATAGCTGAAGCTGCTATACAGCAGTCAATGGTATTGCGTACTGTAATGCCCTGACGACGTAAATTATAATAAATTCGAGCAGCAACAGTCCATGACTCGGTACATCGCTATTTAAGCTCAAAAAAACTAAAGTATAAAATGACGATTCATTTTTACAATAACCAGTAATAGATATCCCACTGATAGGTTATGTTAACTTTTACCTCGTTAGAGGACTCTTTAAAACATTATTTTGGCTATGACACTTTTCGTCCTGGGCAAAAGAAGATTATCGAAGCTGCTTTACGGAATAAAGATTTACTGACGATTATGCCCACAGGAGGCGGTAAATCCCTCTGTTTTCAGCTACCAGCTTTACTCAGAGAAGGTCTAACAATTGTGGTTTCTCCTCTGATTGCGCTAATGCAGGATCAGGTAGATGCTTTACAGGACAATGGGATTAATGCCACATATCTTAACAGCATGCTGGAGTATGAGGAAAGACGATCGCGCCAGATCGCAATTCTTAAAAATCAGGTTAAATTACTCTATGTCGCCCCAGAGAGACTGCTCAATGAAAGATTTGCTTTATTTCTAGATCGGGTACATCATGATGTGGGCATAAGTGCGATCGCTATTGATGAAGCTCACTGTGTATCGGAGTGGGGGCATGACTTTCGCCCAGAATATAGTCAGCTAAAACAAATTCGCCAGCGTTATCCGCAGATTCCCATCCAGGCACTTACCGCCACGGCGACTAAAAGAGTGCGAGAGGATATTGTTAATCAGTTGAATTTGCGATCGCCTGATATTCATGTTGCTAGTTTTGACCGCAGCAATATTCATTACGAAATCCAGCCTAAAGACCGTAATATCTACCCCAAGTTACTGCGGGCTATTCGGGCAGAATCGGGCGCAGGGATAGTTTATTGCCTGAGTCGTAATCGGGTGGAAGAAGTTGCCACTAGACTTAAGCATGACGGGATCGACGCTTTACCATATCACGCTAAATTATCTCCCCAAGAACGTAGTCTTAATCAAACCAGTTTTCTGCGGGATGATGCTCAGGTAATTGTGGCGACAATTGCCTTTGGTATGGGTATTAATAAGCCTGATGTCCGCTTTGTGTTTCATTACGATTTGCCCCGCAGTCTGGAGAGCTTTTATCAAGAATCAGGTAGGGCAGGCAGAGATGGGGAGCCTTCTAAATCTGTGTTGTTTTTTAGTTTTGGCGATCGCAAAAAGATTGAATTTCTCATCGAACAGAAACCCGATGCTAACGAACAAAAAATTGCTCGACAACAGTTAAGACAGGTAATCGACTACGCCGAGGGGAATGATTGCCGTCGTAAGATTATTCTGCGCTATTTTGGGGAGCGATATTCAGGGAACTGCGATAAGTGCGATAACTGTCTCAACCCTAAGCCGATTGAAGACTGGACGGAGGAAGCTCAGAAGTTTCTTTCCTGTGTTGCCCGTTGCCAAGAAAAGTTTGGCACCAATCATATAGTTGACGTACTAATTGGCTCTCGTAAGCAAAAAATTCAGCAATATGGACATCATCTTTTATCGACCTATGGCATCGGGAAAGGGCGAACTGCCGATGAATGGCGGATGCTGGGGCGAAGTCTCATCCATCAAGGCTTAGTGGGACAAACTACTGATGGTTATCCTGTACTTAAGCTGAATAAACGTAGTTGGGAAATTTTCCGTGGTCAATTAAAAGTTGAGGTAGCAGTGGACAAGTCGCCAGGTAATAGCACCACTACCTATAATCCCCGTCAGGCAGAAGCAGAGATACTATTTGAAAAACTGAGAAAGCTACGGAAACAAATCGCCGATCGCAATTCTCTTGCTCCCTATATGATTTTTGCTGATTCTAGTCTTAAATTAATGGCGCAGCTTCGCCCTAAGAATATTACTGATTTTGCTAATCTATCGGGAGTTAACGAATATAAAGCACAACAATATGGCGATCGCTTTATCTCGGAAATTCTCGAATTTGATCGACAGCACCAGCTACCGATTAGCATCCCTTCTAAAAGCCAAATGGCTACCCTGCAACTCCATCAACAGGGATTAAGCGCCGCCGAAATTGCCCAACAACGGGGTTTTGCCGTTAGTACAATCAATACTCACCTAAGCGAACTAATAGAAATGAACCAGCCAGTTGCGCTGAATCAGTTGGTTACAGCCGATAAACAGCAGGCAATTATCGAGACAATTAAACAGGTGGGAGACATAACTCTCAAAACTATTAAAGATAGTTTGGGAGAACAATATAGCTATGAAGAAATTAGGTTAGTTCGTGGCTGGTGGCGCAGTAATAATTGAGACTAATAAAAGTAGATAAACTATAGGACAAATGGATTAATAAAATGAGCGAAATGAGTCAGCGATCGCGAAGCATGAGCGCGGAGGGATTCGAACCCCCTTTTAGCTTCTACCCTTGACTATAGCGTCGTCTCAAATACTTACTCACTAACGTTTAGAGCTAAAGTGAGTAAAAAGTGAGTAAGGATTACACAAATGAAATTGGTTACGAAAGTTTACTATCTGACTTCGGTAGATACCAGAAGCAAACGCCTAGAGGCGTAGGAATGACCCGTAAAGGACAAAACAT
>JAAUOU010000077.1 GCA_012034765.1 Pleurocapsaceae cyanobacterium CSU_1_1
CGATCGCGCGCAACTTAGCCCTAAACTTATATCGAGATGCTGGATTTGACAATATGGCTCAGGCACAGCGCAAATGCCAATTCAGCCTAAAACATATCGCGTCTCTTTTTAGAATGAAATAGCCCTGCTTTGGGCTAGAGAAAATCCAGATTTAAATAGTTCTTCTTTAGCTACAGCCTTGATGAGTTCAGCCTATTCAGTCAAACAAAGTCTTCAAGAAGTTGATGTGGAACTAGTTTGGACTGACCCCGAAATAAACACGATCCCTTTACGAAGAACCGATCAAGTCTTACTTCAATTAATTAAGGAAGCAAAGACAGAAATAACTTTGATTAGCTTTGCAGTCTATAAGATTCCTGAAATTGCTCAGGTACTAACAGAAGCTTTAAATCGAAGAGTAAGAGTTAGACTTGTTGCGGAAAATCCTGAAGTCGCTAACAAAATTCCTTTTGGCATTGAAGATGCTTTGGGAAGAGAGATTATTGAACAAGCAGAAGTATTTATCTGGCCCAAACATAAAAGACCTGTAGATAGCGGGGGTCGATATGGCTCTTTGCATATTAAGGCGGCGATCGCCGATTCGCATAAATTATTTATAACTAGCGCAAATCTTACTGAGTATGCTTTTAGACTCAACATGGAAATGGGCGTTTTAATTCAAAGTCGTCAGCTAGCCAATCAAGTAGAAAGACAAATACAAGACTTAATTAACCGAGGTATATTTACCCTAACATAAGTTTTCAACCATTTTGAACACTGATTCTGTAATTACTCAAATAAAGAAAATCGTATTTACAGAACTAATTCAGATTATAATTTCTGTTTTTCATATTTGCCAATTTCTACCCCTCTAAAGCGCAAATACTTATAAAGAGTAGCTTTAGAAATATCCAAATCCTGGGCAATCTGATTCACGGGCATTCCTTCTTCATAATAGGAAGCAGCAATACGGGCTTTTCTTTGAGCATCTTCATCTAGTCCAGGTTTACGTCCGCCTACCCTCCCTCTGGCTCTAGCCGCAGCCAAACCCGCATTAGTCCGCTCTCGAATTATTTCCCGTTCAAATTCGGCTAGAGAAGCAAAAATATTAAACACTAATCTTCCTTGGGCGGTAGTCGTATCAATTGGATCGTTTAAACTCCTCAAACCAATATTTCTTTGATTGAGTTCTGCTACCAAATCAACTAAGTGCTTTAGCGATCGCCCTAGTCGATCTAATTTCCAGATTACAATCACATCTTTGGCTCGTGCCTCTTTCAAAATTTCATCCAAACCAGGACGAGCTACTTTTGCTCCACTGACAGTATCGGTAAAAAACTTTTCGCATCCATGCAAACGCAAAGCATCTAGTTGTAAATCCAAATTCTGGTCTTTTGTACTAACACGAGCATAACCAAGGAGCATCTGATCACGGATTGTTTACTAAACTTATCTATTGAAGAGAATTATAGACTTTGATTAGCTAAACCACAATCATAAACTTTGCGAGAAAACTAGAACAACCAATTTTGAGGCGATCGCCATATCTAAAGACAAGCGATCGCCAATATCCAATAGTTCAGTTAAACGACCGTTATACTGAACTATTGGATATTGGAAGCCAGCACCATATTGCGATAGCAATTGGTGTCTGGAGGATGTCATTCTGAAATAGCCATGGGTCGGAGTATCGTTATCGAGAACATAATTAATGTACTTTTTTTCTAAAAATAAGTTTAAAGCTATTGATTTATCAGAGTGGTTTAAGCAATATTAAATTTAAGAAATTATCTTTTATTTAACTGCGCAAGATATATGTTTATTCTTAAATATGACAATGTTTTCGAGTATTTAAGCCAGCAAAATATCAAAAATAGCATCGAACAAAACCAAAGTACAGTTGAACCTCTGGCTGCTAAAAACTTTAACTTATTAGTTACTTTTCCTGATAATCATAAACTGTTAGTCAAACAAGAGCGACATAATCTTGAAGGGGAAACTGCTGGAGAATTTAAGAGTGAATATAAAATTCAAGAGTGGATAAATAATTTTCCTGAACAGAACAGTCTTCGTCCTTTTTTACCAGAACTGCTTCACTTTGATGCTGAGAATTCGATTATTATTTTCCGCTACTTAGATGACTATCGCGATTTAATGGATTTTTACGCCAAAGAGAGTAGCTTTCCTAGGGAAATTTCCAGTACCATTGGCACTCTTTTGGCAACTATTCACCGCGATACTCACGAACAAGAAAATTATCGCCAGTTTTTTGAGAGTGAAGCCAATAGCCAGGTTGGTAATCAAGTTCCTCGTTTAATTAAGGGCTTAGAAAGAATAACACCAGCAATATTTAGTTCTGTTCCTGGTGATGCCTTAAAGTTCTTTGCCCTATATCAACGATACGATAGTTTAGGTATGGCGATCGCCGAATTGGGAAATGCTTTTGCTCCTGCTTGTCTAACTCACAATGACTTGAAGCTAAATAATATTCTCTTGCATACAGATTGGCAGCAAAGACACGAGAGTATGATCAGATTGATTGATTGGGAACGAAATAGTTGGGGCGATCCCGCTTTTGATTTAGGTACTCTCTTTGCTAGTTATATCCAAATCTGGCTAGGTAGTTTAGTTATTAGTAAGTCTTTGAGTATTGAAGAATCTCTGAGTTTAGCGATGACTCCTCTAGAAAAGATTCAGCCCTCGATTGCTGCGGTAACCAAAGCCTATTTAGAGACTTTTCCTGAAATCTTAAAACATCGTCCCGATTTCTTAATCAGAGTTGTGCAGTTTACTGGGTTTGCTTTGATTCAACAGATTCAGGCAATGATTCAATATCAAAAATCCTTTGGTAACACTGGGGTAGCCATGCTGCAAGTAGCTAAGTCCTTATTATGCCGTCCAGAGCGATCGCTGCCGACTGTTTTTGGTAAAGATGTTGTGGAACTAGTCCAACTTTGCCTTGCTTCCTAAGATATTTATTGAGATTATTTAGAAACAAAATTATGACACAATTACTCGATTCTCCTCTATCTCAGAACCTTAAGTATTCAAATCAACTACAGGCTGTTTTAAAAGATATTGTTAATCAGGTTGAAATTAGAGCGGATTTTTCAGTTCGACATCCCGACTATAAACCGATGGAATTACCTGAAGAAGCTATAACTAGGTTTCAGAAAATGCCAGAAGAGATGCAGCAGAAGTATCTTAGCTTACAACTGCGCAGTTTTCTTTATGGTATTTACTACAGTGGTTCGATGCGCGAGGCTTTAGCACTAGATGCAGAAGAGAATAATCTAGCTCTAGATTTAGAAAACAACACTGTATTGGGAGTAGATTTAGAATTTTATAACCGTATACATACTAGTAATAATGGTCAAGGTTATTTTGAGCCTGGATGGGTAATTCTGAAAGAAGAGGAAGACGGTAGCTTAGTAGTCAAGAAGAGTGTTTTAAAACTGCATATAGAACGCGACAAGCACTTACAACCTACCGAACAAGATGCTGTAGTTGGTGATACTGTAGCCATTAAAATGCCTAAAAACTCAGTGCAGATCTAAAATACGAAGTAAGAACTATGGCAATCTTTAAAAACTATGGTTAGAACTCCAGCCAAACCAATTACCTTTGAAGAATTTCTAAAATTACCAGAAACAAAACCCGCCAGCGAATATATTGACGGTCAAATTATTCAAAAACCGATGCCTCAAGGAAAACACAGTGTAATTCAGGGAGAATTAATTTCAGCGATCAATAGTGTCTTAAAATCTTCAAAAACTGCTAGAGCATTTCCTGAACTTAGGTGTTCATTTGGTGGGCGTTCTACTGTACCTGATGTAGCTGTATTTACCTGGGATAGAATACCTCGTGACGAAAATGGGGAAATAGCTAATGTTTTTCAAAAAGCTCCTGACTGGACTATTGAAATTCTATCCCCAGATCAAAGCCAAACTAAAGTGACCAGAAATATTCTTCATTGCTTGGATCATGGTACGCAATTAGGATGGCTAATCGATCCGAGTGAACAGTCTGTATTAGTTTATTTTCCTGAGCAAAAGCCTGTATTTTTGGCGAAAATTACTGACACTTTGCCAGTACCTCAGTTTGCTAATGTTTTTCAGTTGACTGTGGGAGAGTTATTTGGCTGGTTGTTGGAGTAAAAAAACTTTATTTCAATTTCGAGAATTTATAAATTAAATGCTGTTTCTTGTTATCAATATTTCAAAAAAGAACATTAATAGTTTAATTAGATTGATTATATTATTTAGTTTTTATTGATTTAAAAATATTTATTGTCAAGATAATAAATAATTTATGTTTTTGACAGCTATTATATTATGTTGACAATAAGTACAGATCCATTGCTCAAAATAGCAAATAATGCCACATTTTTATCTGAACGTCTTAATAATAATCTGACTAATCAAAATAATATTCTCGAAAAATCCGAACAAGATTTGATTGAGCGGCAAATTATTAATTGGTGTAAATTAGTAGGTGGACAAGAAAAACTAGAAAAGTTTTTGCATTGGTACGGATTGAATTTAGACTCTGTTCGTCTTTTCATCAAAACAGATTATTTGACAGAATCTTTCTTACCGTCTTGGATAGAAACTTTTAAAGAATTAGTTCAAAGTAGTAAAAATATATTAATAGAGCTACAAGAAAATCAAGATTTACCAATTGATTCCGAACAGCCCTTACCTTTTGAAGATTTTTATGTTCCATTTATTCTAGTTGCTAGAAACAAGCTAAATACTCAATTACCTTCAAACTGTCTCTCAAAAATATTTACTGACGAAGCTTATCAAGCACTAGAAAGAAACTTGCTGCAACAGTTAGTTAATCTGGGAACAGAAACTTTACTCTTAGAATTTAATCAAGCAAAGGAAAAACAAGCCACTCAAGAACAAAATGAAGGTCAAGCTTTATATACCTCTTTTATTCAAAGTCTTCAAAAAGATGGAGGAATAGAATTTTTTAAAAATCATCCTGTCTTAGCTCGTTTAATAGCTACAACCATTGATTTATGGGTAGAGTCTATCACTGAATTTATTCAAAGACTACAAACTGACTTATCGGCAATTGAAACTATTTTTTCAGATAAAGAAAATTTAGGAAAAGTCAACTCAATTGATACCTCCTTTTCAAATCCTCATTATGGTAAACGGTTAGTTTTAATTCTTACATTTGTTTCTGGGGTGAAAGTTGTTTATAAGCCTAAAGACTTAAGTTTATATGTTGCTTTCAATCAATTGTTAAATTGGTGTAATCAACAGAAGACATCTTTACCTTTCAAATTAGTGAAGATTTTAGAGCGTCAAGGGTATGGTTGGGTTGAATATATTCCTCAACAACCTTGTTTAGAACAAGCTGAAGTCAAAAACTTTTATCAAAGAGCAGGAATGTTATTATCGCTGCTCTATGTATTAGGAGCAAAAAACTGTTATGCAGAAAATGTTATTGCTAATGGGCAATATCCAGTTCTTATTAATGCTGATATTCTGATGCAGCCTCCTATTAAAAATAGCGATGAACTAGAGAAATGGTTTAGAGATTCGGTTGTTGGTATCGAATTTTTACCTGCTTGGGATGGTGATATTGACTCAAAAAGTTCTCAAGATTCTAGTGTGCTTGGTAATATTTTCCCCCATCAAATAAATTCTTCGAGAGAATGGAAATTTATCAACACAGATAAAATGCACTTAGCTCCGAAAAGTAAAGTTATTCCTGCTGGAGCTAATGTAGTCATCCTAGATGGTAAGACTGTCGCACCTTATGACTATCAAGAAGATATTATCACGGGTTTTGAGGAAATATATAAGCTGTTAATCGATCACAAAGAAACTCTTCTGGGTACAGAAACGCCTTTATCCAATTTTAAGTTATCCAAGTCTCGATTTATTACTTGTCCAACATTAACTTACGCCATCACAGCCAAGAAAAGCCTTAGCCCTCAGTATTTAACTAATGGTTTTGACTATAGCTTGTTGATTGACATTCTTAGTCTTAATTATGCAACTACAAAAAACAAGTTAGCTGAGAGGGAAATTTTTACTGCGGAAGCCAAATCTTTACAACAGCAAGATATCCCTTATTTTTCAGTAACTTGTGACAGCGATAATTTAGAAATTGAACAAAATAAGTCTATCGAGCATTTTTTCAAAACCTCTAGTTATCAACAGTTAATTTCTCGCTTAAAAAATCTTAATCAAGAAGATTTAGCCTTACAGCAAAAAATGATTAGGTTAAGTCTTTTATGCCAAAACAGCACATCGTAACACCAGAAGTACAGCTACTTTTCAAGAAGATGACTATACCAATTACGAGCCAATTAGCTCAGAGCAACTGATACAGGAAGCTATAAAAATCGGCGACAGTCTAGTTGATAGCGTTATTCGTCACGGCAATGATTGTAACTGGCTTTCCTTGGAGTATATGTTCAAAGCAAATCGGTATCTACTCCAGCCTTTAGATGATTCTCTATTTACTGGGCGTAGTGGAGTTTGTTTGTTCTTAGCAGCTTTAGCAAAAGTAACTGGTAAAAGCGAATATAAAGATGTGGCGTTAGCAGCTTTATCTTCTTTACAGCATTCTCTTAAAACAGTAGAAGCTCAGAAAAGATTTATTCAACCTGGATTAGGCATTATAGGAATAGGCGGTATTATCTATAGCTTAGTTAAAATTAGCCATTTCTTAGAAGAACCAAAACTTTTAAAAAATGCTCAAGAATTGACCAAAAGACTTACTCCAGAAGTTATTGCTAGAGATCAAAACCTAGATATTGTTCTTGGTGTAGGAGGAGCAATCCCAGGTTTAGTATCTCTTTATCAGGAAACTAAGGATAAAAGTGTTCTGAATACAGCTATTCTCTGTGGAAATCATTTGTTATCGAAGCAAACTAGCACTTCCCCAAAAGCTTGGAAGACTTTAGCCGAAGCAAAAAATAACCCCATGACTGGTTTTTCTCATGGTGCATCGGGGATAGCTTTGTCTTTGCTACGTCTCTATGCTGCCACCTTAAATCCAGCTTATTTAGAAGCAGCTAAAGAGGGAATAGAGTACGAAAGTAGTGTGTTCGATAAATCGCTCAAAAGATGGCCCGATTTCCGTTTGACAGAAAAAGAAAATCAATTTGATATTATGTACGCCTGGTGTAATGGTAGTCCTGGCATTGGTTTGGCTCGCTTAGGTAGTCTCCCAATTATAGAAACCAAAGAAAGCTATGCTGATATAGAAACAGCCTTGGACATGACCCAGAAACATGAGCTATTTAATGGTAGCAGTGATGTAGACTATCTATGCTGTGGGGGTTTGGGCAGGACAGAATTATTTATCTTGGCATCTCAAAAACTTGACAATCAACAATGGCTAATAACTGCTAAAAAAATGCAGCCTTAACAGTTGCACGAGCCACAGCCAATCAAACATATAGTCTTTTACCTCATTTGCCTGACTCTGTTTTAAGTCCGAGTTTTTTCAAAGGAAGTGCAGGATTAGGTTATCAGTTTTTACGATTAGCAAACCCCCAATCATTACCTTCGATACTTATTTTGGAGTAAATGCAGAGTATTAATCGTAATTAGCTCGCTAAAAATAGTGGGCTTTTTTTTGCGCCTATTAATCAATAAAATAAAGAACATAAATAATTTTTTTTAGTTCCCAAATGTTGCAAGATTTAAAAGTCAATTTAGTTAACAATACATTATAGCTGGATTTTAACAACAAATGAACATAAAAAATGCATGTTTTATGTTCAAAACTGTTGTTGATTCTGTGGATTTCGAAAATTAAACCGTTTATTATTAAAGCAGAAACTAAAATTAATTGGAGACAGTAAAATGGCGAATATCGATATTAACAATATCTCAGACTTCGATATAAACGGTAATAGTTTGTTTGAAGATTCGGAGGGTTTTATGACTGAACTATCTGATGAACCAATTTTTGGTGGTGCTGGAACTTTTGGTCCTATAAGTGAGGTAAAAACTATAGTCATAGGCTGTGTAGGTAATACTTGCCAAGCTTCAACTGTCGCTCAGAGTAACACTGTAATTGTTATTTTTAACCATTAACATTATAAAAACTATAGTCATAACCTATTTTCATTTTTAAAAAATGTGTGGCTATAGTTTTTGTCTTTAAATATTTGATATTTTGTCTACTTCCCCCTCTTCTGTCACTTTCCTAAATTAAAGAGTAGTAAAAGCAGAATTTATCCATCAGGAGCAGAGAAATAAAATTGATTCATTATGGCGATTAATTGATGAAAATCAAGTAATAAATAACGATTAGGAAAAATATCTAGCCAAGGAGTAATCATCCAGAAAAGAATTGTCGGGTGTCCTAAAGGATACCGCTTCGCATAAATGATTAAACGGAAGTTGTTTAAAGTAGTCTTCCATCCTTCTCTGTAAAACCTCCAATCTGATTAACAATTTGAACTTGTTCTTTTTGCTGCTCTAGCCATTCAGAAAACAAATCCAACATAATTTTCTGGCGTAATTTCTTATCTAATTCTAGTTTAACAATCTCCTCCACCAAAACTAGATAGACTCCATCAGCAGTAATAATTGGTTTTAAAAGTTGTGAAGGCATAGCAGCAAAAACCGCTGCTGAAACTTCAGGTTTCATTTCAGTACGGTTTACTTTACCTCGATAGCCTCCTTTACGTCGTAGTTCTGTATCTTGAATATATTGCTGTGCAGCCTCTTGAAAACTAATGTCACCTTCTTGAATTTCATAAAAAAGCTCGATCGCCTCATCTTCATCATCTAAAACAATTTCATAGATAATTGCACCAGCATAATCTAATTGATGCTCGTAGAAATAAGGCTCTACTTGTTCTGCAAATAGATGATTAATTAGTTTTCTTGAAATCAGAGTAAAATAAACAATCTCTTCAAAATCATCGAGAGAAAGACCGTACTTTTCCAACCATGCCCAAGTAGCTTCAGCGTCTTTAAGTTGACTTATCACCCTCATTTGATCGGATGCTTGTTGTAATTCTTCTTTAGTGGTTTCAATACCTGCTGCTTCAACTGCGGAGATGATAATTTTTCGCTCAACAATTTTCTCAATCGTTTCAGGGATTTGACAGGCTAGTTTAACTTGATGAAAGATATCTTCTTGAGTAATGGTAATAGTTTGGCTGGAATTACTCAGAGTTTGTGACATGATTTTTTCTTGATTAAATGAATTAATGAATCGCTGTTTGCTATCTGTAAGGGCGAATCGCGATTCGCCCCTACGGTAAATGGGAACTTTTTTTTACAAATCCAAACCTCCTTGTTGTAACTTCTTAAACGGATCGAGAATAAAGTCGATGATGCGACGCTGACGGACGATAACTTCCGCTGTTGCTGTATCTCCAGGACGCAAAGCAATACATTTATTCGCTGTAGGTAGACAATCGCGCTCCAGCTTAATTTCTAAATTGTAGATAGCTACTTTACCCTGCTTGGAAGTGGGAGAAATACCCGTTAACTTGCCTGTGACGATTCCATAATCTTGGAAGGGATAGGCATCAAACTTCAGCTTGACAGGCATTCCTTTTGCTAGAGAACCACTCTCTGCCGTTGCCATCTGGGCGATAACTACCAAAGGAGAATCTTCAGGAGCAATTTCTGCTACTTTATCACCTGGCTGTAATACATCCCCTGGCTTTTGAATTGGTAGATCGAAAACTGTACCTTTAACAGGAGCTTTAAGTACGGTTTGTTTTAACTTATACTGAGCCAAAGCAATTTCACTTTGGCTTTGGGCAATTTCTGTGGCGAGGGTAGCAATTTCGGATTCAGTGTTTTTAAGTTGTTCCCTACTTTTCAAGACAGCTAACTTACCTGTATAAGTCAAAGTGCGATCGCCTTTTTTTTGTTGCTGTAGTTGTAATTGAGCTTTGGCAATAGCAGATTCGGCTTGGCGAATTACTTGAGCATAACTATTTTGTTGCTCTCCTAAACGCAGTTTCGCCTGTTGAAACTCCGATTGAGCTTTGTCAAAAGCTTGTTGTTTTTCGGCGATTAAGTTTTCTTGTTCGACCAATTGAACTTCAGAAATAACTCCTTGCTCGACAGCTTGGCGATAGCGTTCAATTTCTGTTTGGGCTTTAGTTAAAACCTTTTGTGTAGAATTTACAGCCGTCTGAGTGTAGACAAAATTTTGTTTGGCTTGATTTATTTGCGCTAATTTTCCCGATCTTTGTGAATTATAGGATGTTTGAGAAAATTGAAGTTGTTGTTGTGCCTGAGCAACTTGTGCCTGTTTTTCCAGCTTTTGAGACTGAGTTTCTTGTGATTGAGTATTAACCGCCAATAATAGCTGTTTTTTCAGTAATTCCAACTGATTACGTTGATTTTGTTGACCTGCTAACTTAGCTTGTAATTGCTGGAGTTCAGAACTAGCGAGGTTAGATTCAAGCTCCAATAAACTTTGTCCTGCTTCGACAACATCACCCGTTTGAACATTAATGTTAGCTACAGTGCCAGCTACGGGGGCATCTAGGATAAAAGTTTTGCCACTGGGTTCTAATCTACCTATGGCTTTTCCCGTTTCATCGACTTGAGAGAACATTGCCCAAGGAAGAGCGATCGCCGTAAAGATAGCCAGAAAATATAATAGTCCTCGCGTCCAGACTTGAGGTAAAGCATCAATCAGTTCTTTGGTTTGACTTGACCAATCGGGTTGGATTTGACTAGGACGAGAGAGAATAATTTCTGAACTACTGGGAGTAGATGATTGAATCAAAGGCGCAATTGCTGCTACTGATTCAAGTTTTGACAACAACTCTGGAGAAAACTGTAAATAGCCTTTCTGCACAAATCGAATACTATGAGCTAGTTCCTCTACGGGAGTTGTTTTGACTAGATAACCCTTTGCTCCTGCGCTGAGAACCTCTTCCAAATATAGTTGTTCGTCATGACTGCTGAGGATAATTACTTTAATTTGACTGAATTGTTCAGCGATCGCTCTTGTGGCGCTGATTCCGTCCATGCCTGGCATCTCAATATCCATCAAGACGATATCAGGACTTAAAGTTTTGATTTGTTTGAGCGCAGTCTGAGCATTATCGAAACTCCCGACTATTTGAAAATCTGGTTGGGGTGCTAAATAATTGTGTAGTGTTTCTCGAATTAAATTACTATCATCTACTAATGCAATTTTAATATTTTGCCCCACAATTCCTTTAGAGACGGGTGAAATAGCCGTATCCTCTGAATCCGCTGTAATTTTTGCATTAACCATATTATTTTTTTTGTAAAAACTAAAAAGTGTCTAACCCCTCCGCCTCCCCTGCCCTAACTTGCTTACCCAACCACAGCCAACTGTTGCTGATTGAGATAAAAATAGTGACCCCGTTTAGCCATCAAGGCTTCGTGAGTACCGCTTTCGACGACAATGCCTCGATCTAGCACCAGAATTAAATCTGCATTGCGCACGGTGGAAAGACGATGAGCAATGATGAAAGTAGTGCGGTTATAGAGAATCTGATTGAGGTTATTTTGAATAATTCGTTCTGATTCGGCATCAAGACTACTGGTGGCTTCATCGAGAATCAGTAATGGTGGGTTGCCAAGTAGCGCACGAGCGATCGCTACCCGCTGTCTTTGTCCGCCAGAAAGCATTCCGCCCCCTTCGCCAATTTGAGTTTCGTAACCCATAGGAAAGTCTTGAATAAACTCGTGTGCGCCCGCCTGTTGAGCAGCAGCGATAATTGTGGCTATGTCTGCATGGGGCTGAGAAACGCTGATATTTTCACGAATCGTCCCCCCAAACAAAAAAGTATCTTGATCTACCACTCCTACCTGTTCTCTGAGCGATCGCAAAGACACATTTGCCAAATCGTAGCCATCGATATAAATATTGCCTTCGGTGGGGGGATAAAGACCCAAAAGTAGTTTGGAAATCGTCGTTTTCCCCGAACCACTGCGCCCCACCAGTGCCACTGTTTGTCCTGGCTGTACTGCGAAAGAGAGATTTTCCAAAGTATTAATTTTGCTCTCTGGGTGATAGCGAAAAGTAACGTTATCAAAGCGAATCTGACCGCAAATTGACGGTATAGAGGCACGATTAGAATCTTGTAAATCTTCTTCTAAATCTGTATCAATAACATCATTGATTCGTTCGATGGCAATAATTACTTCTTGCAACTCATTCCACAGCACAATTAACCGTCGAAAAGGATTAATGACATTACCCAAAAGCATATTAAACGCCACTAACTGTCCGATGGTTAGTTCGTTTTTAATTACTAACCAAGCACCAAACCAAAGTAATGCCGTGCGAGTAGTATTTTCGATAGCTGCGCTAAATATTTGTAATCTATTGCTAATCACCTGTCCTGAAAAGTTCTTTTTAATTGCTTTGCCAAACAAGTCTTCCCAATTCCACTGTACAGAGTCTTCTACCGCCATCGATTTGACGGTACGAATCCCAGTTAAAGACTGAATTAAATATCCTGTTTCTTCCGCATGGGCAGCAAAAATCTCGCGAGAAATCCTTTTTAAGAAGGGCGTGGCAACTAATGCCAAGATCACAAACGGCGGCACAATGACTAAAGTTAGCAGTGCCATCTTCCAGCTATACCAAAACATCAATCCTACATAAACAAACACCGTCAATAAGTCGAGGACGATTGATAAAGCTTCCCCTGTCAAGAATCTTTGAATCTTATGATTTTCTTGGACGCGGGCAATAATATCGCCGACATAACGAGACTCAAAAAAGCCTAAAGGCAAGCGCAAAGTATGATTAATGAAGCCGACAATCAAAGACAGATCGACTCGGTTAGCCGTATGGTCTAATAAATACTGGCGTAGTCCAGTCATGGCGACTTGAAACCAACCAAAAATCAGCAACCCTAACCCCACTGCGGTTAAAGTTAGATTACTTTGCTGCACCACTACTCGGTCTAAAAGTAACTGGGTAAAGAGGGGCGTAATCAAGCCAAAGATTTGAATTAACAGGGAGGCAATAAATATTTCTAATAGCACCACTCCATGAGGTTTAACTAACTCAAAAAACTGCCAAAAAGGAGTACTTGCTTCGGGGGTTTCTTTGAGTAATGCTGTCGGCTGTAACAGCAATATATAGTTAGTCCAACCCTCCTTAAATTCTTCGTGAGAAAAACTACGCTGTCCGATCGCAGGATCGCCGACAATCACCCTATCTTTAGTCACCTGATAAACGACGATATAATGCTTTCCTTCCCAATGAGCGATCGCAGGTAAGTTTTGTCTCGCTAATCGATCTAAACTGGCTTTAACTGGACGAGTAGTAAAACCTAAACTTTCAGCAGCGGTGGCGACTCCTCTTAAAGAAGAACCATTGCGATCGACATTAGCAATATCTCGTAAACGACTAACACTAAACTTCTTACCCCAGTAGTGACCAATCATGACCAAACAAGCTGCACCACAATCTGATCCACTCTGTTGAGCGTAGAAGGGATAACGACGACTGACTTTTTGCCAAAAATGACCAATTTTTAAACTAGGATGGGGGAAATAAGCCTTATTTACTTTTTTAGCTGTATTTTCTATCTTTTGCTCAGTACTAGTAAAAACTTCTCGTGGTTTGGTTTCAGGCTTAGTTTGAGTTACATTGCGATCGCGCAGCTTACCCGAAGGGTAATCGCTTTTAGTTATCAGAGAATCGTGCTTTTGTGCCTGCTGATATAGATGTTCTTGTATTTGAGGATGGTTTCTAACTAGTGTCAAGAGTAATTCAGGTGGTAGATAACATAGTTCTAAATCGCGAGAGGCTCTAGCAGAATAAGCATGAAAATCAGCATCGGGAAAGAAAGTAGCTTCGCCAAAAGCTTCGCCAATGGTTAAGTTAGTAATCAACTCATCAGAACGATCTATTAACCGTACTTTTCCAGCAACAACAATATATACTCCTGCTTCTGCCCCAGCCGTCTGCCAAAACTTACCGACTTTTGGTTTAATTGTTTTGATCTGTTGGAGATAGTTAGCAAATTCTGGTTCCGAAAAACTATGTCCCAAAACCTCACTCATCTGTTGTCGAGAAATTTTAGATATATTTTGAACCATAATTTTAGTTGTTGATGAGGGGATTAAAATTCCAGTCTGAAGTTTCAAACATAGAAGCAGTATCTAGATTGTCGATTTGAATACCTTCTCCAGTGCGATCGCGTAGTGTACATCCATTCGAGTGCAAACCCAAAGGGCGATCGCTTTCTGTTTCTGAAATGGGTTTTGGTCGAGTAGATAACCCCATCTGTTTTAATAGTCGGTTTAAATGTTGAGGAGTTACTTTGATTCCCAATTCTGCCTGGAGATGCTGGCTCAGTTTTTGAGCAGTCCAACGTTTAAAAGGATACTGATAGTCTTTATTTGGGACATTGATTGCTTGCGGACTGGTAGTCACTAGTTGCTTTAAACGCTGTAGATACTCTTCATCTACTAAGTTGGGACGACCAATGGGATTCGAGCGCCAGTGATGTGCCTGGTTAGTTTTTGCCATCGTGATCCAATGTCGGGCTGTGGCCTGACAGCATCCTAATTCTTCGCATATCTGAGCTTGGGTTTTTCCTTCATCAGCAAGCAGCATTATTTGTATGCGTTGAAATTGTTTATCTGACAGGTCTTGTTGCCCACTTTTTTGCAGTGATTTGCGCTGAAATACTGTTAAATATTTACCCACAGGTTTACATTGATTATCTTCAAGAGTTGGGTAGTGTTTTAGTGACATGAGCTAACTGAGAATTTAATTTAAGTAGTTTTATTACTTCTGTATACCTTTCAGTGATAAGCAGCAAAATTCTGCAATCTTGTTGCATTACTTCATAATTCGTGGAAACTCAAAAAAGTAAAGAAATGTAAATAGATGCATAACAGTTTCAAAAATTGCTGATGAGTAGAAAGAAAGTCAAGATATACGGAGAGAAAAAATAATGACAAAATTCTCAAAAAAGCGATCGCCTTAGAGTGTGCGATCTAGAAAAGGCGATCGCTTTTACAACGAACATTAGTTGAAGGTTGTCAAAGAGATTGGGAAAAACTGCCCCAACCAGATTTACCGTTGGTAGTAGGTATGGATGGAGGATATGTTCGTTTTACGATCGCGCCTCGAAAAATGCAGGAAACTTTCAAGTTATCGCTGTTTAATTGTCGCGATCGCTTTGGTTCTCAAAAAGATCGCTCCCCCGAAATTTTTCGCTCTCCGACTAACAACTCATTAGAGTTGCCATGTTACAGGCTTAACCCTCATCATATTTATTTTGGCTTCAGAACGTAATAACTTTCCTTAAGTTATCTGTAAACAAAACTATACAAAGTTTTGCTTAACTGGTTAAATAGACTGCATAATTTATTCCAATAAAACTTATGGATAAATAACATGAAAATTCAACTAGAACAGAAGGAGTCCCGCGCTCTAACTGTACTCAGGTGAGCGTCGGGATGCGATTATAATCACCATATTTTAAGTAAGGAGAAAAAATTGTGGAATCTACATCACAAATTAATACTAATCTGCAAATCGTCAAACCTACTCCCAATCCAATATTTGGACAAATTATCAGCTTAAGTTATCAGGGTACTGGCAACAATTTGGTAGAAGTCAAAATACAGGAAAATAATTTTGGAAGTATATTTACTCTTACTGCTTACTGCAATGTAAATTTAGACTTTTACACTATCAAAATAGTTAACCTAAATGATTTTTCCTTCAGGCTACAAGAAGCTTTTAATAATGATTCTTCGATTAGTATTTTTATGAAAATGAGAAGATAGTTTTTTTGGAAATTATAAGGCGAGTATCTGCACTATTCGGAGGTCGTCCGAGTAATGGAAGTTCAGGATCTGGTGGTAGAAAGTAGGTCACACAAAATTAAATGAAAAAATAACTAGACTATATAATAAAGGAAGAAGCAGAAAAGCAAAATTAAATAAGGAGCAAAAATCTCAGAGGATTGGTGGATTTAGGGGGCTAACAAAATAACTTGAGCGACTGATCAAACAGGATTGGGCTTGTGCGCACTCCTAAAACTAAATATTGTTTTCACTTAAATGAATATTGTGAAATTTCCTGTTAATGGTTTTCATATTTTTTCAAATATTATGTTTGGGTTGTTCGTCAATAGTCAGATGGCTACAGCCCAATCCATCCAGACAGATGGTACAACACCTACTCAACCTGCAAATTGTTCTAGTGACTGTATTATTAAAGGTGGATTACAGCAAGGAGAAAATTTATTTCACAGCTTTAAAAGGTTTAACGTCGATGCAGGTGCAACGGTATTATTCCAAGATCCTGAAGTGACAAACATCCTAAGTAGGATCACTGGCAATGAACTTTCAGAGATACTAGGAACTCTTGGTGTTAGTGGTGGTGATGCTAACTTGTTTCTGCTTAATCCCAAGGGGATCATTTTTGGGCAAGATTCTAGCTTAGATCTCAACGGTTCTTTCTTAGCTACTACTGCAAATGCTATTCGTTTTGGTGAACAGGGTTTACTGGATACTGCCCCTGATGAAATACCTCTATTAACCATTAATCCCTCTGCCTTGTCTTTTGCTGGGGTCAATCAGGGGATGATTCGCAATGAATCAATTGCTCCATCAGGAGCAGATATTTCAGGGATCGAAGAGACTGCTTTAGGGCTGCGAATTTCTAATGGGAAAAGCTTTTTGCTAGCTGGGGGAGACGTAATTTTTAATGGTGGAAGAGTAAACGCTTTTGGGGGACGGGTAGAGTTAGGAGGATTATCAGAAGCAGGAGAAGTTCAGCTTGACTTTGCTGATACTAACCAAGGAGATATTAGTCTTAGTTTTCCTGACCAGATTCAAAGAGCCAACGTGTCTCTCTTTAATAAAGCTTTAATTAATGTCCCTGCTAATGACGGGGGTGATATTGCTATTAACGCCAATAATATCGATATTACAGAAGGAAGTATACTCAGGGCTGGAATAGGAATAGGTTTAGGTAATGCTGACAGTCAGGCAGGGAATATAGCTTTGAACGCTGACAACAAGCTAGAAATAACTAACAGTGTAGTTGCTAATCAGATATCTGAACAAGCTAAAGGTAATGGTGGAGACATTAATATTAGTTCTGACTCATTATTTGTTAGTAATAAAAGCGTTCTTCAAGCCCTATCTTTGGGAATGGGAGATGCTGGTGACATCAAGATCGAAGTACCTAATGGTTTAGTCAAAATCAACAATAATTCTCAAGTCTTTACTGTTATTGAATCAATAAGGACAGATGACTTTGAATCCATCGCCATAGGTGATGGTGGAGATATTAAGATTATCGCTCAAGAAATTTTGTTAGAGGATAGCTCTTTTATAGATGCCAGCAGTCTGGGACAGGGTAATACGGGAAATATAGATATTTTCGTAGAAGCAGATCTAGTTATTAATTCTAATAGTAGAATTCTTAGTGTCATCAACCCAGGGGCGATAGGAAATGGTGGCAATATTAATCTAGAAGCAAATACTGTTTCTCTCCAAAATAGCTCTTTTATAGATGCCAGCAGTCTGGGGCAAGGAAATGCGGGAAATATAGAAATATTCTTAGAAGAAGGTTTAGTCATTGCTTCCAACAGTGCTATTCAAAGTGTTATAAATCCAGAAGCGATAGGTGATGCAGGCAATATCAACATAGAAGCATCTGATATCTCTCTTAATAGTGGCTCTCAATTGGTATCTAATGTTTTTGGAAGGGGTAAGGGGGGAAATATTTCTTTAAATATTTCTGATTCAGTTAATATTGTTGGATTCGGCACAGATGGTTTCTCCAGCGGTATTTTTACTACAACAGAAGAAGGAGGAGAAGGTCAAGCAGGGGGTGTTACGGTTAATACAGATAGTTTTCAGATCGCTGATGGTGGGCTTGTTAGTTCTCAAACTATTAATGAAAGCAATGGCGGTAGTATCTCAATCAATGCTAATAATTTTGCAGCTATTGATGGTGGACAAATAGCTACTTCAGCAGCTAGCTCTGGTGATGCAGGTAATATCAATATACAAGCTTCAGAAAACCTGTTACTCTCGGGCAGCGAAACTAACTTTGCTAATCGTCTAGCTGAATTTGGTGATGTAATTGTTATTAATGAACCCCCAGGGAATAGTGGTTTTTTGCTAATGTGCGTGCCGATGCTTCGGGGGCGGGGGGCAATGTTAAGGTGGCAGCTGGGCAGTTAGATATTGTAGATGGTGCGGAGATCGATGTTAGTGCAGCGGGTACAGGAGTGGCAGGAAGTTTAACCATCGATGCTCAAGATATTACTTTAGATAAGGGCAGCCTCAACGCCGAAACTAGGGTGGGGAATCAAGGGAATATATCTTTAAATAATGCTGATACTCTCTTGCTCCGCAACAATAGTCAAATTACCACTAACGCCTCGGCATCCGCCACGGGGGGCAATATTACCATTAGCGCCCAAGGCATTGCTGCCCTAGACAATAGCGATATTACTGCTAATGCGGTTCGCGGACAAGGAGGCAATATTCAGATTACTACCCAGGGTATTTTTAGCGAACCTGATAGTGAAATTACCGCTGCTTCTGAGCTGGGGATTGATGGCACAGTTACTTTTAATACCCCCGATGTTGATCCCGCTTCAGGGATTTATAAATTACCAGATGTGCCGATTGATGCCGAAAATATTTTGGCTCAAGATCTCTGCAAACTAGAGGACGAGAAGATTGCCAAAGGTAGCTCTTTTATTATTACAGGACGGGGTGGTTTAACTCCTACATCGGCAGATTCTTTAGGTGATGTAGATGGTGTTGTTAACTGGGCAAATCGTGAAGATCTTCAAGTTAGTCAAAATGGTGCAGTGGGAATACGTCAACGAGAAGTAAATAATTCAGAAAAAGACTCAGCAGATAAAAGTTATTCCGACATACAACAATCTCAAGGTCTGGTGGTGGCAACAGATGGTAGTGCCTGGTTAACGACAAATGCTTACAGCACAGCTTCTAACAATTCTGGAATCATACATCCAGATTGCGGAACCCTAAAATCAGAAAAATAATTCCCGTAGGGGCGAACGCCCTAAAGGATTCCCTAAAGGGTATATCCGCAGGTGTATCCTTTAGGACACCTTCGGATAAGCTTCGCGTCGTTGTTCGCCCTTATACCAATTTTCAAAAGTAGCTAGAGAGATAAGGCATCAGTAAAACATTTCCAGTTAGCTAAAGAAACAACCACTTCTCGGTCTAGGCGAAAATATAGGGTTCGTGCAACGAAGTGCAGCGTCATTTAATTTGTGATTTTTTATACTATTTTTTAGCCTAAATGATAAGAAATACAAATCATAACATTGCCTACTTCGGTTCATTCTAGGCAAAGTATGATGAAGATATAAACGTCCCTCAGAGGACTTGACCCATGCTACAAATAACCGCCCAACTTCCGTTTTCGGCAAAGTTTTCTCCTCCACCGAAAAAACCATCAACCAGAGAAAGAGAATACTTGCGCTCGTCAGAAATTAAGACCATGATTCGTGCTGTTAAAAAAGTAGGTCGTCATGGTATTAGAGATGGAGCAATTATTTTACTAATGTTTCGTCATGGACTGAGAACGGCTGAATTAGTAGCTCTTAGATGGATGCAGATAGATTTGGCAGAGGGTTACATTGAAGTACATCGGGTCAAACATGGTCGCGACAGCATTCATCCTTTACGCTCTCCCGAACTGAGAGCTTTACGCCAAATCCAGAGAGATTATTCAGATACGAGCTATGTTTTTGTCTCCGAACGCAAAGCTCCTCTATCAACTCGTTCCATCCGTTACATCATAGCTAGGGCAGGAGAATTAGCTGGTCTTCCCTTCCATGTTCATCCCCATCAACTGCGCCATGCTTGCGGATATTATTTAGCTGCTCAAGGACATGACACCAGGGCAATTCAGGACTATTTGGGGCATAAAAATATCCATCACACGGTTCGCTATACTCAGATGTCACCCCAAAGGTTTGAGAATTTCTGGATGGATTAAGTCTGGTTTAACTGGAGATGTTTTAAGCGACCAATGGTTGCGATAACCTCTCTATCCTCTCCTTCATATCCAGCTTAAACAATCCATAGGGATTAATATGACCAAATATCAAAGGGGTAATCGCTTGTAAATCCCTTGGTGTCAGCCTCTTCTCCCAATGCTTTTGCGCCAGAACACTCTGAATCATCAAGGTGTTTACATACACCAGACAAATCTGTAACAGATGCAAAGACAATACCGATAACTCCTGACTCTCCAAACGATTGGAGGCAAATTCACCACCCTTACCGTAAAAGATAAAATCATTAACCCCATTCCATCTTTCTACCACATTCAAGCCTTCATTAACTTCTCTTCTCAACTCTTCCGAATCCAGGTATTGGCATAGAAAGATGGTTTTAATGACCCTGCCCAATTCCATCAAAGCTTGATAAGTAGGGTGCTGGACGGGATTTTTACGAAAGCGTTTGAGTATGGCTTCAGTTTCAGCCGTACCCAATCTCAACGCTGTGGCATACTTGACCATTTGGTCGTATTGCTGGCGGATTAAATCCCATTTGATAGGACGAGTTAAAATTGGCTGAAGATTGGGATAAGCATCGGTTTGACCTACATAGGGACGATAGAGTTTTTGTACTTTCATCCGCTTCAACCTGGGCATTAACTGAAAACCTAACAGGTGAGTGAAGGCAAAAGCGATTTCACTTTGACCGTGACTGTCCACATAGTTTTTCTTCACTTCCATACTGGTACAGTGCTTCAAAACCCCGTTAATCATAGTTGCTACTTCACTAGAAGAGCAGGTTTTGAGTTGAGAATAGATACAAGCAGAATTCTTTTCCACGTGCCAGTAAATCATTACTCCCCGTCCCCGATAGCGCAGGTGATATTGAGTCATGAGGTTTTGTTCCCAAGCGGTAAAATGCTTGCTGTCGCTGGCACAGGTAGTAGTCCCTTCCCCCCAGATATGAGGCAGACGAATCTCGAAGATGGCATTGACCACTTCAGCTATAGCACTGCGTAATTGGTCTTTATGGATATATTTACGGCGGACATAGAGTAAATCCTGGTAGTTCTCTCCATCTATGCCCGTATTAATGCGTTTTAATCCTGTATTCGTCCCCATGCCGAACAAACAGAGCAATAATCGCTTTTGTAGGGTTTCTCTATCTAGTATCTCTCTAGTTCCCATACTCTTGAAGTTACGAGTAAAATTGACTCGTAAATCAGTTTCTTTGAGAATGTCCAAGAGGCTGGTTTTATGCCAAAGACGATTAATTTCTCCCTTGAGTTGTTTGAGGTTAACGGGGTCTGGTAGAGCATCGAAGGGACTGAGGCGAATTAAACTTTTATCCCCCTTACTAACGATAGCCACGCTCTTATTTCTGGGCATTCCTTTGTCTAGTTTCTCTAATCCTTCTTCCATCTGCTTTTGCAAACCACTGATAAAAGTTTCTACGTCTTCAGGAAGGGTTAAAGCCTGATAGTAAATCTGACGCTTGGATTCAAAATCAGTGGGTAAATCATCATCGGGATTGCGATAGCGATTAGCTCCTACTACCCAAATTTCTTTACAGCACAGTCTTTCTCTGAGGGCTTGAAGAACGCATATTTCATAGTTAATGCGGTTAATGCGCTCGTTTCCTTCGCTGTCTGTTTCGAGTAAAATTTCTTTTGCTCCTGCTTTCAAGACTCCATCAATGGCTATCTCTTCTGTGGAGTCATAATATCGAGCTTTACTGTCAGCGTATTTCTTAAGAAGTTCCAGGGCTTCAATTACAGGACGATGAATCTCATTATTGGAGCGAAATTCTAGCACTTCTAATAGTTGGGGAATCATCCTGCGATAATGACTGGCAAAGGAATTACGCACTACTGTATGCACTCTTTGCTGATAGAAATTTCCTGTAGATTTATATTCTGCGACTAAATCTTTGAGAGTTTTTAAAGACACTACGGGATAAATGACTTGTTCCACAACTCCAGTAGGAGAAGCGATAGCTGCTTCGGCGATGCGAAACAGTAAGCCTGTTTTGCCCGAAACGGTTTTGAATTCATCGATTAATTCTTTATTGATGCGTCTTACGGCTCTGGTATCGATGCGGTGAATAATTTGATTGAGTAATTCAACAAGATTGTCTGTAATCTCTTGGCTGCGTTGGATACAAAAAGCTGCCATTAAGGTGTAGCGAATAGCATCTTTATGTCGGCGAAGGTCGTAGGGTGATTCGGTGGATGCTCTATTGCGATAGGTTTTGAGCAACTTTTCCGAAATACCTGTAAATAAATCTGGAGGTAAACCAACAGCACGAATTAATTTCAGCTTCTTGATTTCAGTGAGAAAACTATCTAATCCCACAGCACCAGGGTCAGTTTTGAGGAAAGCAAAATCTGACATTCTAATTTTTTTGCTTGAGGAGGAGGCAGATTCATCATCTTCTGTTTCCTCTGTATCTTCCGTAGAAAGCAGAATATCAATTTTCTGAATTATTTCTGGAGTAAGTTTTTCTAGGGTTGAGGAGCAAAAATCAGCTTCGTATTGGTAGATAGCACTCCGAATCAAACGTTCGACTTGAGAAGTTGTGGGGGGTTCAAGTTGTAATTCTCTCCATCTTTGAGAGACGACTTCTCTGATAGCTTCAAACCTTTGCTCGTTGGGTAATATCTCTTGAATCAGCCAATTACTCATTTCTTCGGAATCTTGGACTGTAGCGACTCGAAAATTGAATAAACGACGAATTTCAACCCGATAACTTTTTGCCGAACGTCCCGACCAATCATAGTCAGAATAAGAACTAAGGGGAGTATTTATCTGATTCGCTATGTAAGAGATA
>JAAUOU010000190.1 GCA_012034765.1 Pleurocapsaceae cyanobacterium CSU_1_1
ATTTGCCCCTACTGGTTTTGTAAAACCAATTTAAGATTACGAGGCTGTGGCTCTAGCTTCGGCTGCTTCGTCTGGATGAATACCCAATCGGGTTAGATTCAGACGATTTTTTTGATCGAAGCCACGGATCTTAACTACGATCTCGTCACCTATTGCCACTTCATCATCCACTTTGCCTACTCTACCTTCGGCCAGTTGAGAAATATGAATCATGCCTTCTTTGCCTGGCAAAATTTCTACAAAAGCGCCGATGTCAATAATTCTGGTTACTTTACCTAAATAAACATCTCCTTCATTTAATTTGCGAGTGATATTAAAGATCATTTTTCTTGCCATATCAGCTTTTTCGGCTTCTACCGCAGCAATGATCACCTTGCCATCATCCTCAATATCGATTTTCGCTCCTGTTTGTTCAGTAATCGCTTTAATTGTCTTACCCGAAGGGCCGATAACCATGCCAATTAAATCGGGGTCAATCTTCATGGTTAACAATCTGGGCGCATAAGGAGATAACTCTTCTCTAGGTTCAGCGATCGCCTTAAGCATTTCTTCCAGAATATGAATTCGGGCAGGTAAAGCCTGTTGAATTGCCTTGGCAATCACGGTCATTGGTAAACCAGTGATCTTCATATCCATTTGTAGGGCAGTAATACCTGCATCGGTTCCTGCTACCTTAAAGTCCATATCTCCTAAGAAGTCTTCAATGCCCTGAATATCTGTGAGTATTCTCACTTCATCTGCTTCTTTAATTAAACCCATGGCAGCGCCGCTAACGGGTTTGGTGAGGGGAACACCTGCATCCATTAAAGATAAAGTTGAACCACAGACCGAACCCATCGAGGTTGAACCATTAGAAGACAGTACTTCAGAAACTACTCTGATTACATAAGGAAAATCTTCGATACTGGGCAACACTGGCAGCAAGGCTCTTTCAGCCAAAGCACCGTGACCGATTTCTCTCCGTCCAGCGATCGCATGGGGCGAGTTTCACCTACAGAGTAAGGAGGAAAATTGTAGTGGTGGAGATAGCGTTTTTCGTCTTGAATGGTCATATCGTCTCTGGTATCTTGAGCATCACCTGATGTACCCAAAGTGGCTATGGAAAGTACTTGAGTTAGACCTCTTCTAAATAAGCCGCTACCATGCACTCGATTGGGTAATACTCCCGCCCTAGAACTAATCGGTCTGACCTGATCGAGTTTGCGACCATCAACTCTAATACCATCTTCGATGATTTGACTCCGCATCAGCTTTTTAGTTAGCTTTTTAAAGGCTTTGTCTACTGCTTTGGCATCTTCTGTCGTTGCCACGGCAATGGGGTCATCTTCGGGCAAGCCAGCGATCGCCTCAACGATCTGAGTTTGTTTAATTTCGTCTAAAGCTTCATCCCTAGTCTTTTTGTCAAAGTCATACTGGGAAAGAATGTGTTTAATATCTTTAGAAGAGCGATCGCTAATAAAACTAATTAGACTTTGATCTTCTTCGGGTGCTTCAGGCTTAACTATTTCGATACCCAAGTCCTTGATCAATTCTAGTTGGGACTGAATTAACTCTTGAATCGCTTCGTAGGCAAAATCGATCGCCTCAATGACATCTTGCTCTGGTAGTTGGTTTGCCCCAGCTTCAACCATCACAATCCCGTCAGGAGTTCCCGCCACGACGATATCTAGATCTCCTTTATTAATTTCTTTGTAGGTCGGATTGAGGATAAAATCATCTCCCACTAAACCAACCCTAACTGCTGCCATTGGACCATAAAAAGGAATCTGAGCCAGTAAAACGGCGATCGAAGCTCCCGTAACTGCCAAAACGTCTGGGGGAACGTCTTCATCTAGGGCTAGGGTAGTGGCGACGATCTGAATATCATCTCGCATCCAGCTAGGAAATAGAGGACGGATCGGGCGATCGATCAACCTACTAGTTAGGATCGCCTTTTCTCCAGGTCTACCTTCTCGTCGAAAAAATCCTCCAGGAATCCGCCCTGCTGCATACTGTCTTTCTTCATAATCTACGGTCAAAGGTAAGAAATCAATTCCTTCTCTACCTTTAGCTCTAGTGGCTGTAACTAAAACCGCTGTATCGCCCGATTCTACTAATACTGAACCACCTGCCTGTGGTGCGAGCAAGCCTACTTTAAGCCGAATATCACGACCATCAAAAGATATCGACTTGTCAAATTCCTGCATTGAGTTTGTTCCTTATTTTTTCGCTTCTTTTTCTCGTGACTCGATCCTAACATTATCTGAATTCTTAGAACCTTTATTCATGAAACAAGTCTATTTACAACGCGCCTTGTAAAACTTTTGACTTGGGAAAACTCATCACAAGTCAAGCTGCTTCCAGCCCGCTTTTTGTGGTTTAAAGCGATCGTCAAAAATGGTTTGAGAGTCGTAATAAACTTCATAAGGATATTCGTCTAGCAGTTGAGTCTCTCTTAAATCTGCACCAGCAAAAATAGCATTAAACAAATAAGCTGCTCTTAAATCTGCACCCTGCAAATTAGCTTTGGTAAAGTTAGCTTCTTTTAAATGAGCTTCTCTTAAATTAGCCTGATACAAATTCGCCCGTTCAAAATTGGCTTTGGTCAAAACAGCTTTCATTAAATCTACTAAGGCTAAATTAGTTTGGATAAAACTAGATTCGCTTAAATTAGAGCTATTGAGATTTGCTTTGCGCAGATTAGAACCGTCTAGTTGAATCCCTTTAAGACTGACACCCATTAATGGTGCTTTACTTAGATCTGTCCGTCGAAAATTAATCTCACCTCGATTGTATCGGCTCAAAATTTCGTAAGGTTTAGCAAAAGAAAAAACGTTGGTGTTATAGATCTTAAATATATTTGCTAGAAAAAAATCTACCGTAATTTGTTTAAGATACCCTCGTTCTACTACTAGTCGATGAAATCTTTTTGGTTTAGCCTGTTGCTTTTGTTCTCGAATTAAGGAGGCAATTTGCTGCTCACTTAATAATCCAGCGCTGCGAAAATAATAAACCAGAGGTTGTTTTTGCTTTTGCTTCAATAGGTCTGCCCATTGTTCTGCAAAAAAATCTGCCGTTTGTTGCTCAATCCAGTTATGGGAAGCTAAGATCTCACCAATGCGGAGATTACTCGTAGACTGTAGCTGTAAAGCAAATTCTATTTGAGTAGCCGTAATTAACCCCGCCTCGATCAAGACTTCTCCCAAAGGTCGATTTGTTTCGGATATTAAGAGTTCAGTATTATTTGAACTATCAGATAAATTTTCCATTGGTTTAAAAAATAGACATGAGCGGAGTAAAATCACAAACGTTCTAATTTATTTTCTGATAGATTGTCACAATCGGTTTTGCTGACTATTTGCTCCAAAATATCTCAGTAAATTTCCTTAAAGTTAAAGATGAATCATGGCTAAATGATACTTGAGACAAGACAAATCAAGCTGTAGATAAAAACTAAGTCTAATAAAATAACTACATCCTAAAGCAAATTTTTCTCTTAGTCATTAGCTGCAAATTAAAATATTGAGATTAATGCTAAATCGAAACTTTATGTAGGTAAGCTGTTGTGCATTTAAATTGCATTAATAGCATTGCCCTTATTTTTCAATTTCCTGTCCCACTTAATAATTAAGTCTCCTTCATTTAAAAAGTTTATGTAAAAGAAATTCTAGTTGTTCAACTGATTCAAAAAGACGATGAGCTAAATATTCTTTGGCTGAA
>JAAUOU010000078.1 GCA_012034765.1 Pleurocapsaceae cyanobacterium CSU_1_1
GCCATTGTTAATTTTAGCGATCGCATCTACGCTCAATCTGTCTTCTCTACTCAGTTTAAAATGCTTTCAACTCTTTAATTTGACTCCATTTGACAAGTTGTACCTTTTCTTAACTTGTCACCAATGGGTAATGGGTAATGAGTGATGGTGTTAAATTACAACACTGCCTTGACGGATGATCTTCCACTGCTGCTCTTGCCAAAGAACTACTGTAGAAGGAAGTCCACTCCCAGAAAATAGATCCATGTTTTCTAA
Organism: Pleurocapsaceae cyanobacterium CSU_1_1; assembly: GCA_012034765.1. Classification (GTDB taxonomy): domain Bacteria; phylum Cyanobacteriota; class Cyanobacteriia; order Cyanobacteriales; family Xenococcaceae; genus Waterburya. The sequence goes on from JAAUOU010000078.1 coordinate 256, forward strand.
TATCAATACCGAGGGAAAAGCTCGCTCAATCTCAGCCATTGTGCGTAGAGCATCTTGTCCTGAAATATTGGCGCTAGTTGTGGCTAATACCCCAGTTTGTCTTAATATTTTAATGGCAGTAGGACAATTGGGAATACGAATCCCCACTGTATTAGTATTAGTATTAGTAGCGTTAATGGCTGGGGGTACTCGCTCTGAAGCGGGAAGAACTAAAGTAAGTGCGCCAGGAAGATGTTGCTGGATTAAATCTTGCCAGGTTGCTAACTCAGCATCATGGTAAGCAACGTAAGGGAGTAGATCATCAAGAGAGCTTCCTAATAAAATCAAGGGTTTAGTTGCAGAACGCTGTTTTAATTGATAAATTAAGTTCCCCAACTCTGGCTTGACTGCTAATGCGGGAACAGTATCAGTAGGAAAACTAACTACTTTACCAGCGATCGCTCCTGCGATCAATTCTGTTTGAGAAACTTTCACCATAGACCTTTGTGTAATTAATTTCGTCGCATTTCATTGTGAATTTTCGTTGCTATTGCCAATCAAATATAACAACGCCATGCGAGTTGCCACACCGTTGGTAACTTGTTTAGACACTAGACTGAGATGAGGATCGTCCATCAAATCGGAAGTTATTTCTACACCGCGATTAGTTGGCCCTGGATGGAGTACTTTAACATCAGGATGACATAATTTAAGGCGATCGCGAGTCACTCCAAACTGTTGCTGATATTCTCTTAAGCTAGGAATAAAATTGGTCGTCATACGTTCTTTTTGTAGCCGTAGGGTCATTACAAAGTCGGCATTTTCTAAAGCGGGTGCTAACTCCCAATGGATCGCCAGTTTTCCAGGAGCATTGTGATTTACCATTGCCAAAAAAGCCTTGGGTAACAAAGTTGCTGGTGCAGCCAGATGTACTTCTGCTCCAGCAGTCGTGAGACTATAGATATTAGAACGGGCGACTCGGGAATGGAGAATATCGCCAATAATGGCAATTTTTTTGCCTTGCAGTAATTCTAAACGGGGATTATTGGGATCTAAAACAGTAGTCAGGGTAAATAAGTCTAGTAAGGCTTGGGAAGGGTGTTGATGTAAGCCATCCCCCGCATTAAGAATAGTTACCCCAGAATTAAGGCGATCCATTTCCTGGGCAATAACTTGCGGTACACCCGCTTCCTGATGACGGATGACCATAATATCTGCACCCATAGCTAAATAGGTTTTTGCCGTATCTAAAATAGTTTCCCCTTTGCTGAGAGAAGAACTACCTGGAGAAAAGTTCAAAACATCGGCAGAAAGTCTTTTAGCTGCCAACTCAAAACTACTGCGAGTACGAGTTGATGCTTCAAAAAACATATTGGCGACAACTCTGCCCTGGAGTGCGGGAACTTTTTTGGTTCTGCCTAAAAGCACTTTCTGAAAACTAGACGCAGTTTGTAAAACCGTTGCGTATTCCTCGGTCGTGAAATCCATTAGGGAAAGAATATGTCTTCTTGTCCAGGTAGTAGTTGCCATCTTCTAGCTTCTTGAAATTGTCTAAATCATTAATTGTTAATATCTGTATCGTCTCCTTCATCCAACTGAGGCTTATCCATTTCCTCTTTGAAACCTTTAATGGTTTTGCCTAAAGCACTGCCGATTTCGGGAATTTTTTTGGGACCAAAAACAAGTACCGCAACTAAACCAATGATTGCGACTTCAGGTATACCTAAACCGAACATAATTAAGTCTCCTGCACTAAAATCTATTACGATTAATAGCTATATATATCTATAAAGTCTGTCTCAGTATATCGTTAAACATAGAGACATCTGTGGCTATCAGTATTTAATTGCCTAGATCGAGTATTTTAATAATCCTAATGTTAGAAACTTCCCAACCTTCACTGCGCCAAGAACAACATCCTTTAATTCATCGACTGGCAGAAAGGATTCTGAACTATTGGCAAAAATATTTAGAACTCTCGGTTTATAACTTGCCTGAAGGGTTGGGTTATGTTGAAGGCAAGCTGGAGGGAGAAAGATTGCGGATTGAAAACCGCTGTTATCAAACGCCTCAGTTTCGTAAAATGCATCTAGAATTAGCCAAAGTAGGTAACAACCTAGATATTCTTCACTGTGTCATGTTCCCTCGTTCTGAGTATCCCCTGCCTATGTTTGGCTGTGATATTGTGGCTGGTCGAGGGGGGATTAGTGCAGCGATCGCTGATTTATCACCCACTAGCCCCGATAAGACTCTCTCCCCAGGATATATTAAGTCTCTAACGAATTTACCTCCAGCAAAGTTTAGCGAAATTAGAGAATTACCTCCTTGGGCGGATATTTTTTCGGATTTTTGCCTGTTTGTACGACCTCATGACCTAGAAGAAGAACAAAACTTTTTAGATTTAGCTGCTAATTATTTACGGGTTCACTGTCAGCAAGCGATCGCCTCAACTCCTGTTTTACCCCCAGAACAAAAACTGTATTTGGCAGGGCAAAGATATTACTGTACCAAGCAGCAGCAAAATGATAAAACTCGACGTGTCTTAGAGAAAGCCTTTGGCGAAACCTGGGCAGAAAACTACATGACTAACGTGTTATTTGATGTGCCTGAAGATGTGCCTGAATCAGTATTAGCAGTGGAAGAAGCAACCAGTTAGTCCAGATCGGGGCAAGGCAGTACTTTGCCCAGACAAGAGTTGAAATCACGTTAGTTAGTCACTGATGTTACGCAACTTAAAGAAAATTAGGGATTTAGGGATTTAGGGATTAAAGTTGATTTGTTGTCCCCAATCTCCCCATATCCCCATATCCAGGCAAAAAAAGCACCTAACGTTAGTTATTCATAATATTCTGGATGTTATTCTGAATTTCTGCCCATTGACGAGGAAAGCGATCTTTAGTGTAAATAAGCAGGGCTTTATTTAGAAAAGCGATCGCCTGCTGTTGATTGGCTGCTGGATCTCCCTTGACTCGATGACGATAAGCCCCGCCAAGATTGTTGTTGAGCATTGCCCAGTTGTAGGGAAATTCTTCTAAACTATGGATCGATAAAGCGTTTTCATAATAGGAGATCGAGCGATCGATGTTATTGGCTTTTTCCCCGTTAACGCGGAATTGGAAAGCGTTGCCTAGGTTGTTTTGCAGCATCGCCCAGCGATTAGGATCGTTGGCTAGAGTATAAACAGTTAAAGCATGTTCTAAATGGGCGATCGCAATTTCCATATTTTCGGCTTTTTCGCCTTCTAGACGACTCGGATAAATATCGCCCAAGTTATTCTGAGATGCTGCCCAATCTTGAGGATATTCGGCAAGACTATGTACTGATAAAGCTCGATGGTAACAGGCGATCGCCGTTTCCTTATTTTTAGCTCTCGAGCCTGTGGTGCGATAGGAATAAGCGATCCCTAAATTACGCTGGATGTTTCCCCAAATGTAGGCATATTTTTCGCGGGTAATTATTTCTAATGCTAGCTCATAGGTAGCAATTGCCTGTTCAATGTTTTCTTGACGACTGCCTAAAACCCGCTCTCGATAGACATTGGCTAAGTTTAACTGAATTATCGCCCAATCTTGCACATAAATTGTCGGCAGATAAACTTTCAAGGCTGCTTGATAGGCTACGATTGCCAACTCAAGATTATTAGACTTGTCTCCTGCTGGGTAGGAGCTAATCAAATTACCAAAATTAATTAGATCATTAGCGATCGCTTTTGCCTGATTTGGCTCAACCGAAAGAATCGTTTCGTTTGCCCAGTATTCAAGAATCTTCGTGGTGTTGTGGTCAAATCTGTCCTGATTGTTGCGGATTAAGGCATAAACTTCAACTGTGGGTAAACCATTGGAGATCTGCTGTAGCAAATTCATTAAAAACTCAAAATACTCTCGGCGTTGACGATTAGAAGTATTAGTTTTTTCTAACTGTAGTAACTTTCCTGCCAGATTAAGCAATCGCTCGGCAGCAGGAAGATCTCCAGCTTGTCTGCGCTTTTCACCCACAGACATCAAACGGGTAATAAAATCCTGATTGACCAACTGAGGATGAGCATTAAGAATATTAATCTCTTGCTCTCGTGGATTGCTCAGTAAAGTCTCAATTAATTGAAGGTAAGAAGATTCCAGCTTGCTCATTGCTCATGGGAATGAAGACTAAAAGACTAATTGCACCTAGCTTTATTTTACAACCGTATAATGTATCGGACTCTATCCTTATATATATCTATAACTGTAACCGTGACTGCCAACAAAAATCTCCCTCCATCGGTAGCATTGCTAAGTTAATAGCGATCGCCACTTTGGCAAGTAAACTATTTGGCTTTGTGCGTCAATTAGTGATAGCTGCTGCCTTTGGTATTGGTGCGGTAAGCAATGCCTATACCTATGCCTATATTATTCCGAGTTTTTTCTTAGTCATGTTAGGAGGTATTAATGGTCCTTTTCACAGTGCATTAGTAAGCGTACTAGCCAAAAAAGATAAATCAATGGCTGCGCCAATTGTGGAAACCGTTAGTACTTTGGTCAGTATTGCTTTATTAGTAGTAACTACATTGATCGTTGTTTTTGCCAGTAACATCATTGATTTATCGGGATCGCAATTAGCTCCAACAACTAGACAATTAGCCATACTGCAACTGCAAATCATGGCACCTCTGGCTTTACTTGCAGGGTTGATTGGGATCGGGTTTGGCACCCTGAGCGCCGTAGATAGTTATTTACTCCCCAGTATTAGCCCTTTGCTATCCAGCATCGTTCTTACTTTTGGTGTTGGCTATATTCTCTGGAGATTTGGCGAACAGATCAATACCCCTGAGTATTATCAGCTAGGAGCGCTTGTGCTAGCAGGAGGCACGCTGGCAGGAGGAATATTACAGTGGTTAGCACAGCTAATTGTCCAGTGGCGCTTGGGAATGGGAACAATACGACTAAGATTTAACTGGAGGCTGCCTGGAGTCATGGAAGTATTTCAGATTATGACCCCAGCGATCGTCTCTTCAGGAATGTCTACTGTCAATCTGACGATTGATTTACAGTTTGTTTCAGGAATTGCTGGGGCAGCTTTTGCCATCAGCAGTGCTAATTTTATTATGTTGACTCCACTAGGGATCATTTCTAACATAATTTTAGTGCCTTTTTTACCGATCTTTTCCCGTTTAGCTGCCCCTGAAAATTGGGATGAGTTGAAAGTTAAAATTCGCCAAGGATTATTTTTAGGTGCATTAAGCTTATTGCCTTTAACTGCAATTTTTATGTCCTTAGCCTTACCCATTGTTAAATTAGCCTTTGAGCGGGGTCAATTTGATGCTAATGCCTCTGAGCTTGTGGCTTCTTTGCTTGTGGTATATGGTTTTGGCATGGTTTTTTATATGGCGCGAGATGTCCTAGTCAGGGTGTTTTATGCTCTGGGAGATGCGAAGACACCTTTTAAAATCAGCATTATCAATATTTTATTGAATGCCTTATTAGATTATCTGCTGGTCAATTCTTTCGGTGCGCCAGGATTACTTTTGGCAACTATCGGCGTAAATATTATTTCGATGATTGCTTTTTTGTGGATCTTGAATCGTCGTTTAAACGGCTTGCCATTATTACAGTGGAGTAAAGAGCTTGTAGGTTTATTTGTCGCCACGACAGTAGCAGGTTTTGCTAGTTATGGAGTCAGCCAAGGATTAGAACAGGTTGTCGGTAACGATAATCTTGTCTTGCTGTTGCTGGAATTAAGTCTTGCTAGCGCTGTGGCAATCATTATTTTTGGTTTAATTGCCATACAACTTAAATTACCTGAATTGAAAATTTTAACCAATAAAATTAGACAAAAACTAGGAAGCTCATAATTATTCTGGGCAAAATGGCGATCGCCTTAATCGCCATTTAAATCTTTAGATACAATTCAAATGGGAAATTAAAATATTGTGATCGAACAACTTTTGAGCTAAGGTTGGCTTGCATGTCTGCATCAAAAAAAAGAGTTGGTTAAAATAAGAATATTAGGTTATTTTTCTAGGGATGAACTAGAGTGAGTTTTAATACTCAAAGAAACAATACACAAGCATAATACATAAATAATTACATTAGACATTAGTTAAGTTACCAGGTAATTTACAGTTTTATACACAAAATACAGAGAGTAAATATTGTAATGAGGCAGACACCCATGATTAAATCATTGATCCGTTGGAGTATAACTTTAGGAGTGGCAGGAGCTACTTTCCTTAGCTGGGGAGCGATCGAAAACTTGATGGCGATCGCTTTACCTGAAGCAGAAATACTTAAAAAACTTGACCCTGTGCCAGTGTTTACGATCGCCGATGAAAAGGTGCGCCTCTAGTAGCTTCAGGAGAAGATAAAGCCAAAGTTGCGGGAGTTTTTATTTCCCAAGGTGATGCTAATGAGTTTGTCAATCAGCTTAAAACAGAAAACCCTGAACTGGCTCAAAAAGTTAAAGTCGTTCCAGTTTCATTGGGAGAAGTTTATAAGTTGGAAGGATCGGCTGAGGGTGAGAACAATTCCTTGAATTTTGCTTATGTTCCCGAAAAAGAAGCTGTCGCCTCAGCCAAAACTATTGGTGAAGCAAATAAACAGCCATATAAAGGAGGAGTTCCTTTATTTGTGGCTAAAGGAGGAGAAGGTAAAGGATATTTGACCTTTGAAAGAAATTCAGAGCAGGTAATTCCTTTCTTTTTTGAGAAAGCGCAATTAGAACAAATGATTGCCAAATTTAAAGAACAAAAACCAGAAGTAGCCGATAGCATAAATATTGAGGTTCATCCTTTAGAAGGAGTGATTGAAACTTTAAAAACAGGTTCAGACGAAATCCTTCAGAAAATTGTCTTAGTTCCTTCAACAGAATCAATTCAGTTTTTAGAAACAGTAACCCCAGCTACTGGGGAAACCCCAGAACCAGCACCAGCACCAGCACCAGCACCAGCACCATAGTTGAACAGTATTTCTAGTCAGGATCTATATAGTTGGTATCGGCAGGCAAAGGAAATGGCGATCGCCAATCAGATAGATCCAGATGAAGTCGATTGGTTGATCAAAACAATTACTAACTTAGATAGTCTATCTTTGCGTTTAGGGACGTGGCAAAAGCAATCGCAGATTAACAGTGACAAATCTTTGACTGAGTTAACTAAGCTCTGGCAACAGCGTCTTCACGAGCGTCTACCTGTACAATATTTGGTAGAAACGGTCTTTTGGAGACGTTTTCAATTGAAAGTAACCCCTGCTGTCTTGATACCTCGTCCAGAGACAGAATTAATCATCGACATAGCCTTAGCCAACAGTTTAATCTCTAGTGGCGAAAGACACTGGGTAGATTTGGGTACGGGTAGTGGCGCGATCGCCATAGGATTAGCAGATGTATTCCCCACCGCTACAGTTCATGGGGTAGATCTCAGTGCAGATGCCTTGAAAATTGCTCAAGAAAACGCTAATAGCCTTAATTTAGACAACATTCATTTTTATCAGGGTAGCTGGTGGAGTCCTTTAAATGCACTTCAAGGCAAAGTAACAGGCATGATCTCTAATCCTCCATATATTCCATCATTGCAGATTGCTCAATTACAGCCAGAAGTAGCTTGGCACGAACCTCGTTTAGCATTAGATGGTGGTGATGATGGTTTAGATGATATTCGTTATTTAATCAAAACGGCTCCCCAATATTTAGTTTCAGGGGGAATTTGGTTGATTGAATTGATGGTTGGTCAAGCAGATACAGTGGTCACCCTCTTAATACAGCAGGGGGAATATTACGACCCCAAAATATTTGCCGATCTGGCTGGTATTGAGCGTTTTGTCTTAGCCTATAGGCGTTAATTAGAGGGTAGAGGGAATAGGAAAATCACTATTGCCCCAAGTCCCTGCTTCCCCATTTCTCTCAGTCCTCAAGTCTCAAACAGCATAATCGATTAATTTATCTCATGGTGACAAATTCTTCCGCTGAACTCGGATGTATACCCACTGTGGCATCAAAATTAGCTTTGGTAGCACCCATTTTCAAAGCGATCGCTACTCCCTGAATAATTTCTGCTGCACTATCTCCTACCATATGTGCGCCCACTACTTTATCGGTATTGGTGTCCACAATTAGCTTCATCAAAGTTTTCTCTTCTTTGCCTGCTAAAGTGTAGTACATCGGACGGAATTTACTACGATACACCTTAATTGCATCACCATATTTCTCCTTGGCTTCGGCTTCGGTTAAACCAACAGTAGCTGCTTCGGGTGTACTAAACACAGCAGTGGGAATATTTTCGTAGCTCATTTTTCGCGATTGACCACCGAAATGAGTATCGGCAAAGGCTCGACCCTCGTTGATAGCTACAGGAGTTAGATTGATGCGATCGGTACAGTCGCCCACTGCATAAATGTGATCTTCGGCAGTTTTATTATATTCATCTACGGCGATCGCACCTTTAACTACCTCTACTCCAGTATTTTCCAAGCCTAGATTGGACAAATCAGGCTCTCTTCCTGTAGCTGCCAAACTGACCGCATCAGCCACAATAATTTCTGATTCACCATTGCTGATGGGAATAGTGATTTCTAAACCCAAATCTTGTTTGGCAATTGAAAGCTTGGGCTTATTATTCAAAATACGAATGCCGTGTCTTTCCATACCCTCTTGGATCTCAGTGCGTAGATCTTCGTCAAATCCCCGCAAAATTTTATCCCCACGAATAACCATAGTTACCTCTGTCCCCAAACCATTGAGAATACAGGCAAACTCAACGCCAATGTAGCCACCGCCAATAATCACGATCCTTTTTGGCTGTTCTTTAACGTTAAATATTTCTCTGGAAGTGATGGCGTGTTCTATCCCAGGAATATCGTCTGGCTTTACAGGTTTACCACCCACGGCAATTAAAATTTTCTCAGCGGTAACCTTTTGCTCGTCAATCTCAATTGTATGAGAATCAACAAACTTACCATAACCCCGATAAAGTTTGACTTCGGAGTTATCCAACATTCTCTGATAAATACCGTTAAGGCGATCAACCTCATTATTTACCGCCGTAATCATCTTGAGCCAGTTAAAACTGGTTTCTCCCACTGTCCAACCGTAACCTGCCGATTCTTCAAACTGATAGGGAAAATGAGATGCATAAACCATCAGCTTTTTAGGAACACACCCACGATTAACGCAAGTTCCCCCCAGGCGATCGCTTTCCACAATCCCTACCTTAGCGCCATGTTGGGCTGCACGCCTAGCGGTGGCGATTCCTCCTGAACCTGCACCAATGACAAACAAATCAAAATCATAGCTCATATTCTTATGCTTATATCTCCTTATATATGTTTATTTAAGCTAAACTTCTAATAAAAAGACAGGTTTGCATTATTCTCGTGCGCCCCTGCCGTCATGACTTTTCTGCTTTATTACTGAGGGCTATTTACCGCCATAATAAAAAGCGATCTCTTTATCTTTTAAAGGAGGAAATTCCGCATCCAGCAACATTTGATTGAGTTCCGCTTGAGCTAGATGTTTTGCCCCAATTCTGACGATTCTTGAACGCATTGTATTAGTAACGCCACTTCTTTGTCTGCCCGCTTCAAACCCCATCACCTTATTATATAGCGACAATTTTGACGCGGGAATTGGCGAACCATCCAAATCAAGACCTTGAGCGATCGCTCGATCTACTGCATCTGCACCTTTGGTATCTGTCATAAGTTTTTAATTCGATAGATTACGCTTTTGATAACGAAGTGTATCCTTTAGGATTAGTTAGTTTTTAGCTATCAGCTATCAGCTATCAGCTATCAGTTATTGAAACTAACCAACTAAATGAGCTTCTAAGAACCAAAGGCGCTTATCGATCGCCCGCGAAATTTCCGTATAAAGATCCGCTGTATCTGCGTCCCCCAATTCGTCGGTAGTGTCAATTGCCTCACGTAAATGTTTGGCGTATAGACTATAGCGATCGGCTAAGGCAGCAATATGTTCCGCTCCCGAAACAGCCTCCAAAGCATATTCAGGCAATATAGATTCCGCAGCAGCAACTCTTGCTGTACCCATCGCTGTACCTGCTAAAGCAGTAACTCGTTCGGCAACCAGATCGGTATACTCTTCTAGTTCACCTGCCATCTCATCAAATAGCAAATGTAGCTGATAAAAGTCCATACCCTTGACGTTCCAGTGTGCTTGCTTGGTTTGAGTTTTTAGATCTAGTGTTGCTGCCAGGGTTTGATTTAAAATCCCAACTATTTTTGCTCGAAGATCTTCTGGTAAATCAATTCGAGTTGCATAAAGCTTTTGCTTAGAAACAGTAGAAACCATAATTTAATTCTCCTGAAGTGTTGATTAAGTGTAGAAAATTTAGTCTGCAATGTTCAATGTTCACTGCTCAATGTTCACTGTTCAATGTTCAATGTTCAATCCTCAATGTTCATTGTTTTGCACTCCTTTTAAGTATGCCAACATTGTCTCGGCATCAGATACTTCAAAAGGATCGGTAGGACAGTTATGACCAAAATCTGCTTCAGCAAAGATTTTTTCGATCTTCATGTCGTTAACCAACATTGAATAACGCCAAGAACGCATCCCAAAACCCAAATTATTTTTTTCTACTAACATTCCCATCTCACGAGTAAACTCTCCATTACCGTCAGGAAGTAAGAAGACGTTTTTAACTCCCTGTTGTTTACCCCATTGGAACATCACAAAAGCATCGTTGACGGACAAGCAAATAATTTGGTCGATTCCTAAAGACTTAAATTCTTCATAGTGCTGTTCGTATCCAGGTAAATGAGTTGAAGAACAAGTTGGAGTAAACGCACCTGGAAGAGAAAACACAATTACTTTTTTGCCTTTAAAAATTTCTTCTGTCGTCATGTCTTGCCAACGGAAAGGATTAGGGCCTTCAACCGACTCATCACGCACTCTGGTTTTGAATACTACGTTAGGTACTGTGTCTCTCATGATATTTATATGTATTGCTCTTTGACTAATGATTTTGTTTTGATTACAAACCTCAATGTATAAATCATACTCATAACGACTATGAGTTGTCAAGTTAAATTGTCAGATAGCAGGTGATTTTTTTGAATTCATGACGCGCTCTAAAAATGTAACAAAGATGTAACAAAACTAGAAAAGTGAGAAATGTAGATAACGCCTTAAACTCTAGCTACCAAGGAACTTGTAGAAGAATAAGACATAAATATTGTCATAATTTCCTGAAATTAGAGCCTAAAATAGATGATCTAAAAAATAGTTACTGGCTAAACCTCTCTTAGCTTGAGAGAGCTTTGAAACGATGAACAATCAACACTATCTCATAAACCAACGGTCAAACAAATGGATACCAATTTAAATCAAGTTGAACTAGTTAAAGATATCAATCCTGGCGTTTCTGATTTTAATCCACGCTACCAACTACCTCGCAATCCAGACCTACCCTACTCGCCTCCACCTGCTCAAGTCCCCAATGGTTCTTTTCCCACTAGCTTGGTTGAATTCAATGATCGGCTCTATTTTAATGCTGATGATGGAGAAAATGGTCGAGAGTTATTCGTTAGTGATGGTACTGCCGATGGTACTCAATTGGTTAAGGATATTCATCCAGGCACTACCGACTATGGCTATAGCTATAGTTCTTCTCCTGAAAACCTAGTCGAATTCAATAACCAGATCTTCTTTAGCGCGGATGATGGAGAGAATGGCAATGAATTATTTGTCAGTGATGGTACTGCTGAAGGCACTCAACTATTAGTGGATCTTTATCCAGGGGAAAATAACTACGGCGATAATGGTTCTTTCCCTAGAAACTTGACGGAATTTGATGGCAAGCTTTACTTTGCGGCTAATGATGGAGAAAATGGCAATGAGCTATTTGTCAGTGATGGTACTGCTGAGGGAACTCAATTACTCGTCGATCTCCGTCCAGGAGAAGATAACTACGGCAATAGCAATGGTGCTTACCCTAGTAACTTGACAGAATTTGATGGCAAGCTCTACTTTACGGCTAATGATGGAGAAAATGGCAATGAGCTATTTGTCAGTGACGGTACTGCTGAGGGAACTCAATTGCTCGTCGATCTTTATCTAGGAGGCAATCAATACGGCTCTTATAGTTCTTACCCCAGTGATCTAGTTGAATTTAACGATAAGCTCTACTTCAGTGCTGATGATGGAGAAAATGGCAGAGAGTTATTTGTCAGCGACGGTACTGCTGAGGGAACTCAATTACTTGTAGATCTTGCTCCAGGGGAAAGTAACGACGGTTTTAGTAATAGCTCTGCCCCCACTAATCTAGTTGAATTTAATGACAAGCTCTACTTCACAGCGGATGATGGGGAAAATGGCAATGAGTTATTTGTCACTGATGGCACTACCGAAGGAACTCAGCTCGTGGCAGATATTAATCCAGGAATAGACAATTATAGCTATCCTAATGATTCTTTTGCTTCTAGCCTAACTGTGGTTGGAGATGAGTTATTTTTTGCGGCTGACAACGGCGAAACTGGAACTGAGCTATTTAAGTTGACTGTTAGTGATCTGACAGAATCATCGCCAATTGAGATCAATGGTTCTGATCGTGCAGACAATTTAATAGGAGGTGATCGCAACAATCTGCTCGATGGGGGGATTGGTGACGATAATCTCAATGGGGGGAACGGTGAAGATATCTTTGTGTTGAGGACTGGTGCTGGATCTGATAATATTTTTGATTTTAACTTAGGAAGCGATCGCTTTGGTTTAGGGGATGGTTTGCAGTTTGATGACCTAAATTTTTCGGGGAATAATATCCTCGCGGGAGGAGAAGTGATCGCCAGTCTCGCGGGGGTTAATGCTGAGCAACTTACTTATGATAACTTTCAAGCAATTTAAATAATTGGCAATCGGTAAGGGGTTGAAATCTCGACCCCTGTTCTTTTTTGATCTATAAGACTAGCAAGGTAAGTCGGAAAAAATTAGCGTATCTGAGTTTATTACAGCAACATTTTGCGATGATTATCAATTTTTTAGCAATTAGCGCTGAAATCATAAAATAGGCGTTAAAAACTGATAATCTTATAAATTAATAATTTAAATTAATCACTTAAATTAATTGATTTTTTCTTTCTAGCAAGTAGAAAACAATCGGCAAAATACTTAAAGTTACTGGCAAAATCTCTCTTGTCTAAAGAGAGAGGAATATGACAATGGATTAGGCATTAACTCTATCTCGTAAAAAATAATCAAACAAATGGATACTAACTTAGGTCAAGTCGAATTAGTCAAAGATATCAACCCTGAAGTTTTTGAGGATGGCTCCCCTTTAGACTCTTATCCCGATAGCTTGGTCGAATTTAATGACAAACTGTATTTCGCTGCTAATGATGGAGAAACTGGTCGAGCGCTGTTTGTCAGCGACGGAACTACTGACGGAACTCAATTAGTTACGGATGTTTTTCCAGAAACAATAGCCAGTCCCGTTTCTATTTTAGTAATCTTTCAAACTTGACCGAATTTAATGACAAGCTCTATTTCGCTTCTGATAATGGAGAAAGTGGCAAAGAGCTATTTGTCACAGACGGCACCGCTGAAGGAACTCAATTAGTTAAGGATATTTATCCAGGAGAAGATAACTATGGCAATAAAAATAGTTCCTCCCCCGATTACTTGACCGAATTTAACGGCAAGCTCTACTTCACAGCGCAAGATGATGCCAATGGCGAAGAGTTATTTGTCAGCGACGGAACCGCTGAAGGAACTCAATTAGTAGTAAATATCGATCAAGGTGTAGGTGATTATAGTCGTCAATTTGATGATTTTAATACTCGTAACCTATTTGAATTTAACGATCAGCTTTACTTCAAAGGGAATAATGGAGAAAGTGGCGAAGAGCTATTTGTCACAGACGGCACCGCCGAAGGAACTCAATTAGTTAAGGATATTTATCCAGGAGAAAATCAGTACGGCTATGAAAATAGTTCCACTCCTGGAAACTTCGTTGAATTTAACGACAAGCTCTACTTCTCGGCGAATGATGGCGTTCATGGCAATGAGCTGTTTGTTAGTGATGGTACTGCTGAAGGAACTCAATTACTCGTGGATCTGAGAGAAGAAACAGATAGCTATGGTTACGGTTCTCGTCCTAGTGACCTATTGGAATTTAACGACAAGCTCTACTTCGCTGCGGATGATGGAGAAAGTAGAGAGCTATACGTTAGCGATGGTACTGCTGAAGGAACTCAATTACTAGTGGATCTTAATCCAGGAGAAAATCAGTACGGCAATAGCTACAGTTCTGATCCTAATAACCTAGTGGAATTCAATGGCAAGCTATATTTCACGGCGGATGATGGTGAGCATGGCACTGAGCTATATGTCAGTGATGGTACTGCTGAAGGAACTCAATTAGTAGCGGATCTTAACCCAGGGGAAAATAGTGCTTTTTCTCCTGATAGTCTTTTTGCTACTAACTTAACTGTCGTTGGGGATGAGTTATTTTTCGGTGCTGACAACGGTACGGTGGGAACAGAATTGTTTAAGTTGACTGCTGATGATTCCTCTGGTGGAACATCCGTGTCAATTACTGGTAGTGATGGAGAAGATATTTTTGTTCTGCGGTCTGGAGAGTATTTTGATAAGATTCATGATTTTGACTTAGGAAGCGATCGCTTTGGTTTAGCTGATGGTTTGCAGTTTGAGGATCTAAGTTTTGCTGGTAATACTATTCTGGCTGATGAGAAGGTATTGGTGAATCTTGAGGGGATTAATGCCGAACAACTGACAGCTATTGACTTTGACACGATTTAAACAATTGATTGGGGGTTGAGATTTCGACCCCTTTTTTGAGAGTAATAATTAACGTTGGGTCGTCGAAAAAACTTTTGGATGATTTAATTGGTGAATCAATGTGCGATGCGAAGCCATAAAGAACTCTTAATCTTTTAGGGTGTCGTCGTTTAAAAACAGTGGTCTTAATCAGAATCAGCAATCGACACTATCTCACTAAAAATAATCAAACAAATGGATAATAATTTAGGTCAAGTCGTATTAATTAAGGATATTAACCCTAGCTTTTATAACAGCTATCATAGCCCTAGCGACTATCCGTCCACATATTCAATATATCCTGATGACTCTTATCCTAGTGGCTTGCTTGAATTTAAAGGTAAAGTATATTTTACAGCAAATGAGGGAAAAAATGGCAATGAGCTATTTGTTAGTGACGGTACTGCTGAAGGAACTAGATTAGCAGCGAATCTTAATCCAGGAGAAAATATTCATTTTTTGGATGGCTTAGGCAAATTTAAAGACAAGCTATATTTCAAAGCAAATGATGGTATTCATGGCGATGGGCTATTTGTCAGCGATGGTACGCCCGAAGGAACTCAATTAGCAGCGGTTCTCGATCCAAAAAAAAGAAACGACGGTTCTGGTCGTGGTTCTGCTCCTGATAACTTTGTTGAATTCAATGACAAGCTATATTTTACAGCGGATGATGGTGTTCATGGTGATGAGTTATTTGTCAGTGACGGTACTGGTTCAGGAACTAGATTAGCAGTGGATCTTTATCCAGGAGAAGATAGATATGGCTATATTAATAGCTCTTTTCCTATGAACTTCGTTGAATCCAATGACAAGCTATATTTCACAGCGGATGATGGTGTTCATGGCAATGAGTTATTTGTCAGCGACGGTACCGCCGAAGGAACTCAATTAGTGGCAGATATCCGTCCAGGAGCCAACAAATACGGTAAGCTTAGCTCTTTTGCTGATAACTTCGTTGAATTCAATGGAAAGCTATATTTTACAGCGGATGATGGTGTTCATGGCGATGAGTTATTTGTCAGTGACGGTACTACCGAAGGAACTCAACTAATGACGGATCTTTATCCAGGAAAAAATAGCTACGGCTTTGCTTATAGCTCTTACCCTGATAACTTCGTTGAATTCAATGGAAAGCTATATTTCACGGCGAATGATGGTGTTCATGGCGATGAGCTATTTGTCAGTGACGGTACGCCCGAAGGAACTCAATTAGTGACAGATCTTTATCCAGGAGAAAATAGCTATGGCTCTATTAATAGCTCTGCTCCTGATAGCTTGGTTGAATTTAATGGCAAGCTATACTTCGCTGCTGATGATGGAGAGAATGGTCGAGAGCTATTTGTCAGCGACGGTACGCCCGAAGGAACTCAATTAGCAGCGGATATTAGTCCAGGAAAAACTAAATATTATGACGGCATTTATGGCTACAGTTCTTCTCCTGGCGAATTAACTGTTGTTGGTAATGAATTATTTTTCCATGCAGACATCAGTCAAACTGGACGAGAACTGTTTAAGTTAACCTTTGATAATTCATCAATAGACGCAACACCAATTTTAATTAGTGGCTCTGAAGAATCAGACAATTTATTGGGTGGCGATCGCGCCGAGCAAATTCAAGCTTTGAACGGAAATGACACTGTTGTTAGCTGTGGAGGAAATGACTACATTGATGGTGGCGATGGAAACGATCGCCTGATTAGTAATACAGGTATTGATAATCTAATGGGTGCTAACGGTAACGATACCCTCAGTAGCGGAAATGGTAACGATAAGCTTTGGGGTGGCAACGGTAACGATATTTTAAGGGGAAGACGTGGCGATGATATCTTAACGGGAGGTGACGATCGCGATTTGCTAGATGGAGGGATTGGTAATGACATCCTCCGAGGTCGTGACGGTGACGATATTTTTGTGTTGAAATCTGGTGCTGGATCCGATCAAATTCTCGATTTTAATTCACCCTTTATTTAGGTACCGATCGCCTTGGTCTAGCTGATGGTTTGCAGTTTGAGGATCTAAGTTTCGCCGATCATAATATTTTGCTTGGAGCCGAAGTATTGGCGACACTTAATGAAATTGATACCGAAAAACTAACGTCTGACGACTTCAAAAAACTTTAGAACGATTTAAATAATCGGTAAGGGGTTGAGATTTCAACCTCTTGGCTGACAGTAGTAGTTAATCTCTAATCTGGCAATTTTATTAATGATTCAACCTGCTAACAAAGTTAATACTGAGGCGCAAGAAAACTTACGGGAAGTAAGTTACGAATATAGTAATAATCTGGCTCAAATTTTAAAACACCTGCAAATTTCGCTTTTCTTCTCTACCTATCAAGCGGGTAAATTGGGAATCGTCACCGTTAAAGAGCAGACGCTAGATATTGCCTTCCATAATTTTGAACGGGCGATGGGTATAGCGCTTAACAAGTCTCGGATGGCAGTTGGGGGAAAGGATTGGGTCTATTTTCTCAAAAACGACACTGACATAGCAATGCAGATTGAACCTGCTGGTAGCCACGATGCTTGCTTTCTCACCAAAAGTGGACAGTATACAGGAGATATTTCAATCCACGATTTAGCTTGGGGAGGTCAGGAATTATGGATTGTAAATACGCGATTTTCCTGTCTTTGCACCTTGAGTAACAACTACAATTTTATTCCTCAGTGGCGACCAAATTTTGTCAGCGCGATCGCTCCTGAAGATCGTTGTCATCTTAATGGGATGGCGATGGTCAACGGAATGCCTAAATATGTTACGGTCTTGGGTCAAACGGATACTCCTGGTGGTTGGCGATCGCAAAAGGCTCATGCAGGATGCATCTTAGAAGTGCCGAGTAGTGAAGTAATCACCGAAGGCTTATCAATGCCCCATTCTCCTAGATTATATCAAGGTGTTTTATGGGTACTTAATTCGGGCAAAGGAGAACTAATTACCGTAGATCCTCGCTCTGGGAAGCAGGAGATCATCGTGGCGTTGCCTGGTTATACTCGTGGTCTAGCAATTGTCGGCAAGTATGCTTTTGTTGGCTTGTCTAAGATTCGAGAAACCGCTATTTTTGGCAATTTACCTATTAGCGATCGCTTTGATGAACTCAAATGTGGTGTTGCGGTAGTCGATTTACAAACGAGGCAAATGATTAGCTGTTTGGAATTTAAATCAGGGGTAGACGAAATTTTTGACCTGCAAGCGATCGCTTTTTCTAGCGCCATGATTTCTGGTCCTTATGCTGTCACCGATGGTGTTATGCCAATTTGGTCGTTGCCAGCTAGTGCCGCTCCAAAATATTAATTCTAAATGACTATATTTAGCCAAAGTTTTCATTACTTGATTGTGCGTTTGCCCGACTCTTGAAGGACAAACGCATTGTATCTAGTTCGTCAAAATCTAAACAAAAACAAAATTATCTGCATTCAAGCTAGTAGCATCGACACCCTGTAAAATTGCCAAGTCGCTGTTGCTACTGCTAATTAAAGCATCTCCATTATTATCGGTAATACTCAATTCCTCAAAACCGATACCCAAACCAGCAATGCCAATAACATCAACCCCAGACTCAAAATCGGTAATTGTGTTAGTTGATTCGGGAAATTGAGCATTAGCAAGCCAAAATTGGTCTGCGCCTTCGCCTCCCGTAATCGTGTTATTACCACCATTAGTAACAAAGAAGCGATCTACACCTTCAGCACCTACAAAAATATCCCCTCTACCTAAAATAGCCAGATCATCACCGTCACCCAAATTGATGTGATTATTGCCCTCACTATTGATAGCAGCATTCACAAGATCTTGACCTTCACCAGTAACAACTTGGCGATGAGGCTCCGCCTCGGCTGCGCGATCGCTACCTGCCAATTCAATAATATTGATGTCTTCATTACCTAATAAGGTTTCAACAGTGGTTTCATCCCCTCCATCAGCTACCATTTCAGGTTCAGCCCCGAATAAAGTCTGGTACATGATACTGTACATATCGGTGTTATCTACAGTACTTTCTAACAAGTCTGAGTTTAAACCATAAGCTTTAGAAACAATGCTACCTGCAACATCGTCAGTAGTGGCATAAGCTAGACCAAAATCGAAATTATCGCCGTCTGCATCAGGTGCGCCAGTGGTAAAAGGAGCAGTGTCGTTGCCTGTAGTGCCATCTAGAGGAACTTGAACACCATCAGCATCTTCGCCAAAAGAGACAGTTTTTGATTGGACGTTAATGTCGCCTACAGTTTCGCTATCAGCATCAACGTCAATTACTTCTACACCACCAGCATCGCTATCCGCAGCAGTCAAAACTAAAGTATTAGGGTCAACATTGTTAACAAAATCTTGTGCTACACCAATAGCTTCATCAGCCCTGAGAGTTGATTCAACTGTTCCTGCACCGTTGTTATCATTAGATAAGTTATCCGATCCTTCCTCTTCCATAACGACCATAAAGCCGTCTTCAGCGTTGGCGAACTTATCTAAACTTAGAGTTTTATCGAGCATTTCGGCAACTGTAGGCGGATTTTCATTTCCTGGTTGTCCGTAAAGTATTAATTCGCCATTTTCATCAACAAAACCTTCTTCTTTTAACGTTGCTTCGTTTTCGTCGTTGTAAGTATCTTCGGCTGCAAAAACCCCCAGGACTTTTTCTGAATCAGCAGGTAAATTATTCAATTCTTCACGAGAATACACCACTGTGTATCCTTTAGCTTCTGCTTCTGCAATCAGGTTGCGTCCATCTTCGCGAATACCTTCTTCTCCAAAACGTCCCACTGTACCTTTGGGTAGATAGTGAATTTCACCACCACCCATAATCACATCTGTACCAGAATCAACGATTTCGGCGGTAATTTCCGCAACATTGTCGCGGTTTTCGGCATCGGAGAGAAATACACCAGTACCAGGTTCGGCAATAAAACCAGAATTAATTACTGAGGTAGGTTTACCAGCAGCGATCGCTTCTTCCATCACAGTCGTACCTGATTCACCTGACAGGGAAGTGTAAGGATTTCCTGATTCGTCTAAACCGTAACTATCAGCGTAGGGTTTTATACCGTAAGCGTGAGCTACTGCACCAGCATTAGAAGTAGAAGTAATTTGGTCATCTAGATGTCCCAGATAAACCCCTGCATCGGTCATGTTGTCCCAGTTTAATCTACCATCTGTTCCCTCAGAAGCAAATCGTGCAGCAGCATAATGAGAAGGGCTTGTGCCATCGGGATGAATAAAGATAACATTACCTGTATCCTCAGTAGCTTCAGGAGCAGGTTTAATATCGTCAGGAACGCCTTCAGGAGCTTCTAACTCCACATCAAAGAGAGTTTCATACATCAAACTATAAATGCCTGTATTGTCTACAGTGCTAGGAAGTTCCTCGGCATTTAAACCGTAAGTTTTAGAAACGATACTACCTGCAAAATCAGGAGTACCAGCCCAAAGAACACCGTAATCAAAAGTGTCACCATCAGCATCGGGTGCGCCAGTTGTAAAAGGTGCGGTATCGTTACCAGTCGTACCATCATAGGGAACTTGTGTATCAAAAGGAGGTTGCACTTCGGTAGTACCTACTGTTTCTCCTTCAACATCATTGATTTCCAAACCCCCACCATCGCTATCAGCAGCAGTCACCAGTAGAGTATTGGGATTAACATGATCAATATAGTCCTGGGCGACACCGATCGCTTCATCTGCTCTTAATACTGCTTCAGTTGTCCCCGCAGCATTATTGTTATTACC
Source organism: Pleurocapsaceae cyanobacterium CSU_1_1 (assembly GCA_012034765.1). Taxonomy (GTDB): domain Bacteria; phylum Cyanobacteriota; class Cyanobacteriia; order Cyanobacteriales; family Xenococcaceae; genus Waterburya. The sequence continues at coordinate 20,713 of JAAUOU010000078.1, forward strand.
GAAGTTGTCTGTGCCTTCTTCTTCTAAGACCACAAACATTCCCTTTTCATTCTGGCTGAAAGTATCTAAACCCAGAGTTGCTTCTAACATTTGAGCAACAGTCGGCGGATTTTCATTACCAGGTTGACCGTAGGAAATTAAATTACCCTCTGCATCTACCAAGCCTTCTTGTTTTAAAGCCTCTTCAGGCAGGTCATTGTAAGTATCTTCGGCTGCAAAGATCCCTAAAACTTTTTCTGTATCGGCAGGAAGAGCTTGTAATTCTTCGAGGGTGTAAACTACCCTATACCCCATGTCTTCCGCTTCTTTAATTAGGTTGCGTCCATCTTCGCGGATACCTTCTTCTCCATAACGTCCCACTGTGCCTTTGGGCAAATAATGGATTTCGCCACCGCCCAAGATCGCGTTAGTACCCGACTCAACTATTTCCGCCGTAATAGTAGCCACGTCATCACGACTTTCCGCATCAGCTAAAAATACCCCTGTACCAGGTTCGGCAATAAAACCAGAATTAATTATGGCTGTGGATTTTCCATCGGCGATCGCTTCTTCCATAATGGTCGTACCTGATTGACCTGAAAGGGAAGTGTAAGGATTTCCTGATTCGTCTAAACCGTAACTACCAGCATAGGGTTTAATACCGTAAGCGTGAGCTACTGCACCAGCATTAGAAGTAGCCACAATTTGGTCGTCTAAATGTCCGAGATAAACCCCTGCATCAGTCATCTCATCCCAGTTTAGTCTGCCATCTGTTCCGACCGAAGCTAAACGTCCTGCTGCATAATGGGAAGGACTTGCACCGTCTGGATGAATAAATATTACGCTATTGTTTTTGCTCATGATGTGTTGATTTTTCAGCTAATACTTAGCAAGAAGGACTGTTTGAGATATGTAAATAAAAAGAGGCGTAAAATCGTCAAATATACCAATGAACAGCGCAATCTCTTGATCTGCCAAAATTGCTTTGAGGAATATTGGCAGTAATCAAACCTCAATTAATCAATTCAAAGTTGGCAAACCACTATGGGAATATTGGATATTGAGAATTATTTTTCTTAATAAAATCTTGATCTTTGTAGATTAAGCAAAAGTAATTCTTGGTTTAAATATTTTTTAGGTTGCGATTAAAATCAATTTAGGAAATTTCTGACAATAGATTCAATTTGTTCTAAGAGGATGTCTGAAAAGTCAAAAACATCCGTTTAACTTGCTTTATGCTGTTTTAGCCTGTGCTATGTATGCCCGTATACATAGGGTTGATACCCTGTTCAAATGAGGTGATTTAGCCTGTTTAAGCTTATTTAGCCTGTTTTGCATCTGTACATAGCTATACAGTACCTAGCCTGAGATTAGACTTATCAGCAAAATAGTTTTAGAGAACCAAAAACAGGTGCTATAATGCCCTGTTTTTTTATTAAGCGCTTAAATAATTGGGGTATATATGTACTCTCTTTACTCGCTTGGCTAGTTAGGTTACTCTCCTA
>JAAUOU010000079.1 GCA_012034765.1 Pleurocapsaceae cyanobacterium CSU_1_1
ACTTTTCCTGGGATCGGCATTCCTGCGGTGGCTGCCAGTGGCGCGATCGCTGCTAACACTATTGCCCCCCTACAAAAGCACTTGGAAATTTTATCGCTAAACTGACAGGAAAATAACCGAGTTAAAGCAAGTCTTATATATGCTTCATTGCCTTCAACCACTGCTGATAAAATGGGAGCTGAATCATAATAAAAAAATGGATTGGTATGATCAAGGTTAGATTTGCTGCACCCCAGGAAGCGACTTTGATCTATGAACTGATTCATGATAAAGCAGAATTTGATCGTAGCATCGGGGCATATTCAGCTAAAATTCAAACAACACCAGAGAAAATACAACAAACGATCTTTGGCAATCAACCTTTTGCCCATGTTATCCTAGCGGAAGATAACCAAGCTAAAATTGGATTTGCACTATACGGATTCAGATATTCTTCTTTTATTGGACAACCAAGTATTTGGCTGGATGATTTATTTGTTAAACCAGCTATGAGAAGTAAGGGTGCAGGTACTCTATTAATGAAAAAGTTGCAACAGATTGCTAAACAAAATAACTGTACTCATTTATCTTGGACTGCGGATGCTAGAAATTTTAGGGGATTAAGTTTTTATCAGCGTTTGGGTGCAGAAGTTGTTGAACAGAAAGGCGATTAGGCTCCGCCTACCCTGCGGGATCGCTGTTTTTTGAACTGGGGTGTCTCGTGAATCATAATATTTATTGATACATCAAATTAATAGTAGTTTTAATACAAGTATCAATAAGTTTGAGCTAGATGATAGATCGGTTTCTCTACGAAAAATCTACAACCCATCAGGAATGTCTAATTATTCCTTTTGTGTATAGCTATGTTGATGGTCAGAATATATATTCTTATGCCTTATTATCCGAGCAAGGATATACCAGCCTCTTACATCAAGCAGAGAATCCCGCCAAATTATATTCTGGTGAAATTGAAGGTATTATAGCGATCGCCAAACAGCATCTTGATACCCAGATAACTCTTGAAGGCTCGCACTATTTTTGCCAGCGCTATACCTATAACCACAACCTGATTATTATTCATCAGCAAGGCAACAAATGCTTTTACGATCACTATGCACCGAGTAAACTAGTTAATATTGCTGCACCCAAAATTTTCTCTAATGCTTCAGACTGCATTGATTGGGTGAAATTAGGTCTACAACGTAATACAAGTTTTTAAATAAATTAATTGACTTCTTTGACCACCACAAAAGGCTGGATAATTAAAGCAATAAACTGTTTTGCGGGAGTTTGATTCCACTCCGTTAGTTGTTGGGAAGATGGCTTGGCAATTGATCGACTACCAATCCATTTTTGGACGGAGACTGTATTATCTTCAGCGATCGCCACTGCCACTTCTGCTAGATCTAACTCGTCTTTGATGACAATGAGCGCATCTCTTTTGGCATGAGGCTGCAATTCTTGCCAGGAAATATCAGCAACATCTTGTTCAAGTTTTTCTTTTAAACCAGGCATAAGTAAAGCAAATTATTGTTTCTTTGCTGATTATCTTAAAACTATCTCAAGAGCTTTTCAATCCCTTGATTTTTGTCTTTAATTCAGCATTCATGTCTAATAAATCCTTTTGAGTGATCGCCTGCTGTTCCCCCGATGCCAACCATTTTAAGTTAACGCTCTTGTTTTCTGCTTCTGCATCCCCAATGACCAAACAGGCAACTGCACCACTGCGATCGGCTCTTTTAAACTGTTTACCAAAAGCACTTCCGCTCAAGTCTAGTTCAACACCTAAATCCCAGCTGCGTAACTTCTGTGCCAATAATAATCCCTGTGCTTCGGCGGCTGCACCGCGAGACACGATATATAAATCAGGACTATTAACAGAAATAGAATTGAGTTGTTGTAACAACAAAACCAATCTTTCCATCCCAATTGCCCAACCTACCGCTTGAGTTTCAGGTCCACCTAGTTCTTTGACTAAGCCATCATAACGTCCTCCACCACATACTGTTGCTTGTGCGCCCAAGTCAGCAGATTTGATTTCAAACGCCGTATGAGTATAGTAATCTAAACCTCTAACTAAACAGTGGTTTATTTGATACTTGATCTTTAAATCACTAAGTAACTGCAAAACCGTATCAAAGTGCTTTTTCGATGCTGCGCTGAGGTGTTCAGTAATTTTAGGCGCATTTTGAGCAATTTCTTGAGTCTGAGGATCTTTACTGTCTAAAATCCTTAATGGGTTACGAATCAAACGCTCTTGGCTATCTGCGTCCAGATCATTTTTATAAGGTTCTAGATAACTTACTAAAGCTGCGCGATAGTTTGTGCGATCTTCGCCGTTACCTACGGAATTAATATCCAACTCCAAATTTTTCAAACCGAGAGTTTGCAGGATATTAGTTGCCAAAGCAATTACCTCCGCATCGGCGCGAGGAGCATCACAACCCAATAATTCTAATCCTACCTGATGAAATTGACGCTGACGACCAGCTTGAGGACGTTCATAACGAAACATTGGTCCTGTATACCACAGACGCTGAACTCCTCCTTGAGCGTAAAGCTTATTCTGAATATAAGCTCGCACCACTCCCGCTGTACCTTCAGGTCTGAGGGTAATTGATTGATCGCCTCGGCTACTGAAGGTGTACATCTCTTTGCCTACCACATCAGTAGCTTCCCCTATACCCCGCTCAAATAAAGCTGTCTGTTCAAAAATTGGCGCTCGAATCTCTTGATATACTGCCCGACCTAATATTTCTGCTACCGTCGCTTCAATCAACTGCCAGTAGACAACTTCTTCTGGCAATATATCTCTGGTTCCTCTTAATGCTTGAATCATTTATTGTTTACTTGCTCAAAATCAAATTAGGTGGTGCTGTTATGCTAATAATTATTAGCTATCTTTACTGCTGAACCAGGGTTCAGTCTTTTCAACTTGATCATCTCAGTCAAGTAATACTATAAACTGCACAATTACCAATAATTTTTTGTCTACCTAAGTATGACCACTTTGCTATACTGCTTTTAAAACCGCTTTTACCTAAAATTATAAAGTTTTGATGAAGATGTTTTGGCGATCGCAATAACTCTATTATTTTAAGTTGACTGGCGATTTTTCCATTATTTGGATTGTAATATATGATAAATTTTACCGTACAATCAATGTTTTTTTGACTAGTCAATTTTCGATCAACAAGTTTTTGTAGCATGACTATAATTACAATCAATTATGTGGTTACTATTGAAAGCCTTGTTGGAGTATTAAACAGCACTTAACAACTAATTAAGATGATCTTGTTTTTTGTCACCATTTACTCCTACTGCAACAAGATTATTTAGTAATATTTAAAGTTATAGTTAAAAAACTCAAAAAGAATTATCAAAGATAATGTTATTATCTTTCCAAGGCTTTTTTGTGATTATTGTTAACAAAAACTTGATTCAATCTTTAAACATATAAACAAAATTAATCGCTAAAATTATTAAAGTCACCATTGTTCTCATCCGTTGCTATCTCTTGAAGAGTTTTCCATCCTGGTAGCCAGAGAGAATCATCTTTAAGTTGAGATGCATTAAGCCAAAAGCGAGTTTGGGGATCGCAAGAAGCTACCATTCGGCGAAAACCCATTTTCCTTGATTTTGGCGGTCAATTACTTGGAAATGTCTCCAGCCCCAGGTTTTTTGAATTGCCGTCCATTTAGAACCAATTAAATAGGGGAACTTTTCGTTTTTGCTTTTTCGACATTTTAACCTCAAGAGATAATAATGATTCTCTAGTCGCAATAATTTACTTTTTTGATTGTGATATTTTTATGAAAACTACACCTGTTTTGTATCAATTATTTTTAGAAAGAATTAATAGCTATAGTGCGATCGCCCTGTGTTTCTGTTTGACACTGGCATCCGCTCCCGCGATCGCACAAAATAATACCATTGAATTGCAAGATACGGGTTCAGATTCTCAAGTAGAACCAGCTTCCAAACAGCCCCAAGTTAATTATAAAGACTTACCTCCTCTAGACAACTCGAAATTTCCTGGCTCTAACCCCACACAAGAAATTGCTCCTCTGCCACCAGCAAATACAAGTTTTGCCACCGACGAAACAGACTACACTCTTGGAGCAGGAGATCAGATTAAGCTAGATATTTTCCAGGTTGCCGAGTACAGTGGTGAATATCCTGTCTTAGTTGATGGCACTATTAGCCTACCCCTAGTTGGTAGAGTTGACGTGAGGGGTTTAAGCCTCAAAGAAACATCTGAAGTAGTTTCTAAAAAGTATGCAACTTACCTTAAAAGACCAATTATTACCGTTGGGTTAGTCGCACCTCGCCCCTTGAGAATTGGTATTGCAGGAGAAGTAGATAACCCTGGTGCTTATGAAGTAGTTCTTACTGCTGATGCTCCTCAGTTTCCTACAGTTACAACTCTCTTGACGCAGGCTGGTGGTATCACTACTATTGCCGATGTCCGTAACGTTCGAGTGACCAGAAGCAATGGCGGTAAAGGAAAAGAAGTTACCTACAACTCCAATCTTTGGGATCTGTTAACCAAAAATCAAATCAGACAAGATATTTCTTTGCGAGATGGGGACACGATTTTTGTGCCTACTACCGCCCAAATTAATACTACTGAGCTAGATAGATTAGCTCAGGCAAGCTTTGGTCTACAGTCAGATAAGCCGATTAAAGTAGCGGTAGTGGGTGAAATATATCGTCCAGGATCTCACTTTATTCAGCCTGAGTTATTGAGCCGAGATAATAATAGCGGCGCAAATCAGGGCAAGCAAGAGTCTATTCCTCCTAGACTGTCTCAAGCAATAAGTGCTGCTAGCGGAATCAAACCTTTGGCCGATATTAAAGAGGTTCAAATTAAGCGTACTTCTTGGAATGGTGAGGAAAAAATTATTGCTGTAAATCTGTGGGAAGTTATTCAATCTGGAGATACTAGCCAAGACATCATTTTGCAGGAAGGAGATAAAATTATTATTCCCAAAGCGACGGCACTTACTGAGGAAGAAAGACAAAAAATAGCTGATGGTACTTTTTCTCCAGATGAAATCACAGTTAATGTTGTCGGTGAAGTTGTTACCCCAGGGCCAGTACAGGTAAAGCCTAATACTCCACTTAACCAAGCAATTTTAGCGGCTGGGGGATTTGATACTCAGCGTGCTAATAGCAAGGAGGTAGAATTGGTTAGCCTTAAACCCGATGGTACAGTTGATAAACGTAAAATCCAGATAGACCTTGGTGCTGAAGTCAACGAACAAACTAACCCTGTTTTAGGTCAGAACGATGTTGTAGTTGTTGGTCGCTCTGGTAGTACCTCCGCTACGGACAGCCTTGGCAAAGTCACTAGTCCTCTTGGGGGTCTATTTGGCTTATTTAATGCCATTTTCTAGACATAAATCATGATATTGTAACCCATGGTTCTGCTTAATCTGTCAGGACAATGGGTTGCTATGCAACCAATTTGACATAATCCGTGTTGTGAGGATTGAAAAAATAATGCCCGATAGAAGTCCAGATCGCTCTACATATCTTCCTTTGAAAGATCAAAACGGCAAGGGAGTTAGTCATAAAAATGGCAATAACACTTATTCCTACTCCTTCCCTGTTTCTAAAGTAGCGGAAGCCGACGGAGATAGTATCGATCTACGTCAACTGTTCAGCATGGTTAAACATCGTTTACGTTTAATTAGTGCTGTGGTTGCTGGGGTAACTATAACAACAGCAATTATCACTTTAAATCAGGAAGCAAAATATCAAGGTAGTTTTCAACTGTTAGTAGAGCCTGTAGCCAAGGAACAAGAAGATCCTTTGGCTGCATTGCAGCCAGATATCGGTGGCTTAGATTACGACACTCAAATTGAAGTATTACGTAGCCCTCGGGTTTTAAATCCGATCATTAAAGAGCTTGTCGCCAAATATGCCGAAATTAATTATGAAGAATTAATTAAGCCCAAAAGGTCTCCTTTAAAGATTGAGCAATTAGATGAAACCAAAATTTTAGAGGTGTCTTTTATCGATCATGACCCAGACAAGATCCAATTTGTCTTGGACAAATTAGCAGCAGCTTACCTGAGTTATTCTCTTGATGATAAAAGAGCAAAGGCAAAACAAGGCATTGACTTTGTTGAAAGTCAGTTACCAGAGGTTAGAGGCAGAGTCGATCAATTGCAGGGTAAACTACAAACATTTCGTCAGCAATATAATCTGCTCGATCCAGAAAAGCAGGCTCAGATTCTGGCGCAACAGCGAGTTAATTTTGAGTTGAAGTATTTTGATACTCAAGCTCAACTAAAAGAAACTAGATCTTCCTATAGTCTATTGCAGAAGCAATTAAACTTGAATCCGCAACAGGCTTTAGCTGCAAGCTACTTGAGTGAATCTCCTCGATATCAAAATTTGCTTAATGAGTTACAGAAAATTGAGATCGACTTAGCCCAAGAATCATCGCGTTTTTCCGCAGCAAATCCAGTAATCCAGAACTTACAAGAAAAGCGAACTCGCTTACTTGCTTTGCTACAGCAAGAAGCTGGTGGTGTTTTAGGACAAAATTTGGCGGGTTCAGTTGATAATTCCTCTAACCTCACTTCTCCCAGTAGTTTACGCTTAAAACTGAATCAAGAATATATTGATTCAGCTAATAAAATCGAAATTTTACAGCTAAGAGAACGAGTTTTACAAGATGAAATTGCCAAACTTAACGATTTAACTAAGCAGATGCCGGTAATTGCTCGTCAATATACCGATCTTAATCGTCAATTGGCCGTTGCCACCGAAAGTTTAAATCGATTTTTAACTGCTAAAGAAGAGCTACAGCTACAGGTAGCACAACAAGCTCTTCCGTGGCAAACCATTTCTCCACCAAAAGTATGGCTTGACCCTGTCTCGCCCAAGATTCCGCAAAATATCGCCTTGGGCTTGCTCTCGGGCTTGATGCTCGGCTGTGCAGCTGCGCTTTTTGCCGAACGCCTCGATCCAGTATTTCATTCGCCAGAAGAATTAAAAGAAAGTATTAATTTGCCTCTTCTGGGTCTTATTCCCGTTCAAAAAGATCTTCATCCTACTGACGAAGCTAATGAACTGGCAGCAGCACCTAAAAAAGAAAAAATTAGTTTACCTCAGCTACAGATTGGGAATACAATCTTGAATCTCAATCGCTCCATCAATTCAACTCCAACAGATCCTCTGGATAATAGACAGAAGTGGAATATTAGTTCTCCTTTTTTGGAGTCTTTTCGTTCTCTCAATACCAATATCAAACTTTTAGGCTCTGATACTTCCCTACGTTCTTTTGTAATTAGCTCTTCTATTCCTTCTGAGGGAAAATCAACTGTTTCTTCTCATCTAGCTCAAGCGGCAGCAACGATGGGACAAAGAGTAATGCTGATTGATGCAGATTTGCGCCGTCCTCAAGTTCATCGCTGGCTAGGTATTGAAAATCAGCAGGGACTGAGTAATGTTTTAGCCACTGGATTAGATGTGGAAGAAGCAATTATTAAAGTTCCTCAATGGGACAATTTATCAGTAATTACGGCGGGAGATATTCCTCCCGATCCGACTCGGCTGCTTTCTTCACAAAAGATGTTTGCTTTAATGGAGCGTTTGAAAAGCAGTCGCCAATACGATCTAATTATTTACGATACTCCTCCTATTTTAGGATTTGCCGACGGTAGAATTTTGTCAAATCGTACTGATGGCATTGTGTTGGTGGTGAGAATTGGCAAAACAGATCGCTCTTTGCTCAAGCAAAATATTGAAAACATCCAGATGTCAAATGTTCCAGTCTTAGGGGTAATTGCAAATCACGTCAACCATACAACTAACTCCTATCACTATTACAGTCATTATTATGCTGCTCGTAAGTAACTTAGCATCGATGAGCATAGCAAAATCAACTTTGATCATCAATTCGCCATAATTAAATAGCGAATTTTTTCAATACTTCTCAGAGGTGGGTATAAATTGTTATATATTATTAGATTAAAGTCATCATAAAAATAAACAAATCCAACCAGCGTGAACTTGCCAGTTATCTCTTCTACTTTCTTTCTGACTCTGCTGATGATGATCGGGTTGTTTTTCTTTATTCGCGCTTCGGTTAAAGATCGTACTAAACAAATTCAATTACTTCCTAGCGAGTCGGAAGATGTTTTAATCAAAAAGTTGCAGGAATATTTTGAAGCTAGAGCCTACCAATTAACCTCTGTCGATCCCGAAACTAAACAAGTGGCATTTAAAGGATATGTACAACCAAGTCTTTTCTTGGCTATTCTCCTCAGCTTATTAGCCACAGTTGGCTTATCATGCTTAACTTTGGTTTTATTGCTCCTCTTTCCTAATCTTAATCGTTTATGCTGGCTGTTACTTTTGATTGCTCCCTTAGCTGGAGTATTTTATTGGCAAAAAGCTGGTCGTTGGGAAAATATAATGCTCCAGGTCATAGCGAGAAGCGATCGCGAAGCTTTCCCAGAGGGAAATCGCCCAAACATAGTTAGAGTGACTGCTCATCGGGATGAATTAATTCAGCTACAAGAAAACCTAGCTGTGCAGATCTTAGATTAATAGTACATGTATACACAGCATAGCTGGGAAAAATAAGCTCAATCTTTCTTTACAGTAAAAAGAGAGGGAAGCGGATTCTCTCTCTTTAAAGTTGAATTTTTATTAATTCTTTATTGTGAGATTTTTTATTTAAGTTTAAGATAAAAAATCTAGTGAGTAGTAGCTGTAGCGACCACTTTGTCGCCTTCCCAATCTTGAAGATCGATTGACTGTAGGCTAGGGAACAGAAAATGATTTTCTTCAACATACTGAGCGCCAAACAGTCCTTTTTCTGCCCAAAAGTAGCGATCTGTGGTGTGTTCGTTTCGCTTGACCACTAAGACTGCTGGAGGCTGGATTCCAAGGGAGGCGATATGATTACGAGCAGCAGTGACGGGTTTTTCATCACCGCTTTCTATGTGATGCTGAGGTACAATTTCTAGAATCTTCCGACCTTCTTGACGACGACGGCTTTTGCGTTTGCGTTTCCTTGCCAACCCTTTTACCTCCTAAAATTTGCTTACTAAAATATTGTGCTATTAGTTACTATTCATAGTGCTATTGTATCGTAATGAACAAAAAAAATCAACTCCCTATTAGAGAAATTACTTAGAGAAAATCAACTTAAGAAGACACGTAGAATAACATAATGTTACTTATTTTAAAATAAGAAAACATTAGGCAGTATGCTTGAAAAAACATGAAATAGAGACTAGGTTTATGCCTGTTTTTACCGATTTAAGCTCAAACTTGCAGTGAATTTTAGTTTTTGAAGCACTAGTATTGAACAATCATATTTCCAGTCCTGAATTTACCACTCTCTGTCAATCCCAGCTCTCTTTGCTATCTCATGGTCTAGGTGCGGTTTGGAGTGTGATCTATTTAGCTGACAACATCAGTGAAGATGAACAAACTCAACTGCTTCCTTTTGTTATCTATCCTCAAGAGGGAAACCAAAGTTTTTGGGAATTACCACCGATTAAGCTAGCTGAAATTTGGCAAGCATCTCAGTCGTGTTTTATTGCTCAATTGTTACCAGACTATTTAACGAGTCAGATAGAAACTCAAAAAGCAGATAATTGGCAACTAGAAGTGTCTAAAACCAAGCAATTAATTTTCCCGTTAATCCACCAAGAAACTTTTATGGGTTTGCTCGTGACTGGACGAGAGGATCGAGAATGGCAACCCGATGAGCATCAACAAGCAGAAGAGATTGCACGAACAATTGCCATTGCCCGTTTTATTGAACTTCAGTATAGTTGGACACGGAATGAACTATTACAACAAGAAAATTTAAGGCAAATTGAACACGATCGCCTTGATAATCTAGTGCATCAGCTCAGAAATCCCTTGACTGCTCTACGCACCTTTGGCAGACTACTTCTAAAGCGTATTTTACCTAGCGATTCTAATGGTAAACTAGTAGAAGGTATTTTAGCTCAAAGTGATCGCTTTGAGGCTCTATTAGAACAGTTTGAAGCCGAATCAGAGCAACTGCCTGAAGTTAATCGCGTTAACAATTCTTTACCTTTATTAGAAACTAAACAGAGCAATATTGACCAGAGTAGTTTTTTGTTGCCTAGTTCGACTGCCGAATTACATCCTGTAGATTTGAATCAAATTATTGAACCAATATTAATTACGGCTCAAGCGATCGCTAGTGAAAGAAACATTGAGTTAGCTAACCACCTCCCCGCAATCATTCCTTCAGTAATAGGGGATTTAGCTGCCCTGAGAGAAATTTTTAATAATTTGCTGGATAATGCCTTGAAGTACACAGCTTCAGGGGGAAAAGTGCAGCTCGATCTAGCCACGAGTCGGGACAAAATGTTAGGTATTGCAATTCAGGATACAGGGACAGGGATTCCTTTTGCCGACCAAGAACGTATTTTTGAGCGACATTATCGAGGAGTTCAGGCTCAAGGAGATATTGTGGGGACAGGGTTGGGATTGGCGATCGCTCAAGAGTTGGCGATTAAAATGCGGGGTGAAATTGAATTAATTAGTCCCAATAATTTGTCAAAAGATAGCCCTGGTACTACCTTTATTGTCTGGCTACCTAGTATCAATGGGCTACCAGCAAAAATTGATAATTGAAAACTGATGCGAAAACTCTATTTTTTAGTGCCAGGGACAACAGGAAAATTTGGAGGAGGAGGTTTATGGGCAGAATTGAATACCTGTAACCTAGCCCAACAAGTCTGTGAAGCAGAAATAGTTACCTATCGACAGCGAGAATCGCAGCAGGCTTTTTTAGAGGATATACTACCTCACAGCGATCGCCAATCAGCAATATTTATTATTGGTTGGGGTTTTGATGTTCCGAAGATTATGGCGCAACTGTCAGATCAAAATGTGATTTACCATGCCCACAGCGCCAACTACGGGTTTTCTCTTCCTCCTGATGTGCCAATTATTAGCGTAAGTCGCAACACAATGGGTTACTGGGGTGAAAAAGCGGCGAGTAGCTTGATTTACTATTTACCCAACCAAATTAGTGACGAGTTTTGTAATCTTCAGCAAACAAGAAACATCGATATTTTAGTACAGACGCGCAAATCTTCAGAATATCTGCTACAACAGTTAATTCCCGCTTTACAAAATTTATATAGAGTAGAAATTATCGACAGTTATGTTCATGATTTAGCAGGGTTATTTAACCGCAGCAAAATCTATCTTTATGACTCCGCAGAATATTGGGCAACTAGCGGTGTTACCGAAGGCTTTGGTTTACCCCCCTTAGAAGCTTTAGCCTGTGGTTGTCAAGTATTTTCTAGCGTTAATCATGGGCTAGCTGACTATCTCGATCCTGGGTTCAACTGCCATAAGATTGCAGGATATGCTTTGGAGTATGACCTAAAAAGAATTAAACAGGTATTGCAACTATCAAACTCAGAGCCAGACTCTTGGGGCGAATATCGCAGCGATCGCCTAATTGCTAAACTACAAGTGATTTTAACTGAAATAAATCAGTTTTTTGACGAGCAACCACACCTAAAAACTAAAATCGAAAATTTAAATTCTCGGCGAATTCAAAAGTTAAAAATTCAACAATTTTGGGGTAAATTACAGCGAAAACTAAGTCCAAAGTAGATCTTTAGCATCTCTCTGCTGATTAAAGACTTGTGTGCTAGCTGTAGCAAGCTTTTTGTCTCGGCAATTGGAGTCAAAATGTGCTAAAATATTAAGATAAAATGCGACTATTTTAGGCTTTACTGGCTGTAAAAAAGAAGCTTGTAGAGTTTATCAGCCATTAATCCAAATTATTGCATATATTTGGAGTTTTTCACAGTATGACCACTTCCCAGGAAAGGATTATCCCCACTGATCTAAGTAACGAAATGTCGCGTTCCTATTTGGAATATGCGATGAGCGTAATTGTCGGCAGGGCGTTGCCCGATGCTAGGGATGGTCTAAAACCAGTTCATCGTCGCATTCTATACGCAATGTATGAGCTTGGACTAACCCCAGATAGACCATTTCGTAAATGCGCCCGTGTTGTCGGGGAAGTATTAGGTAAATATCACCCTCATGGTGATACTGCTGTCTATGATGCTTTAGTCAGAATGGCGCAAGATTTCTCCATGAGAAATCCTTTAATCAACGGACACGGCAACTTTGGTTCAATCGATAACGATCCTCCCGCAGCGATGCGTTATACAGAGTGTCGTTTACAGGCTTTAGCAACAGATTCTCTTTTGCGAGATATCGAAGCCGAGACTGTAGATTTTGCCGATAACTTTGATGGTTCGCAGCAAGAGCCTGTCGTTCTCCCTGCCAGAATTCCCCAATTGCTGCTGAATGGTTCTTCAGGGATTGCTGTCGGGATGGCAACTAACATTCCGCCCCATAATTTAGGGGAGGTGATCGATGGAGCGATCGCCCTGATTCACGATCCAGAGATTAGCGATCTCGATCTGATGCAGTATATCCAAGGACCCGATTTTCCCACGGGTGGACAAATCATTGGCAGATCTGGCATTAGAGAAGCCTACACCACGGGTCGAGGCTCAATTACGATGCGGGGGGTAGCCGAGATTGAAACTTTGCAACAGCGAGGCAGAGCAGATAAGGAAGCGATCGTGATTACTCAGCTTCCCTACCAAACAAATAAGGCTTCTTTGATTGAAAAGATTGCTGACTTGGTTAACGATAAGCGGATTGACGGGATTTCTGATATTCGTGATGAAAGCGATCGCACAGGAATGCGCATCGTAATTGAACTTAAGCGAGATGCCTATCCTCGCGTTGTCCTCAACAACCTCTATAAGCAAACTGCGGTTCAAAGTAACTTTGGGGCAAATATGTTGGCGTTGGTCAACAACGATCCTCAACTATTGACAATTCGTCGCTTTCTTGAAGTATTTTTAGAATTTCGAGTTGAGGCGATCACCAGAAGAACTCGTTACCAGTTACGCAAAGCAGAAGAAAGGGATCACTTATTACAGGGTTTATTAATTGCCCTAGAAAACATTGATGCAATTATTGGCTTGATTCGTGGGGCAGCCGATACTGCTACCGCCAAAAACGAGCTAGTAGAAGGATTTGGGCTGTCTCAAACTCAAGCCGATGCCATCTTGCAAATGCAGCTACGCCGTTTGACGGCTTTAGAAGCAGAAAAAATTCAGGCAGAACATGAAGATCTTCAGACCCAGATTGCCGATCTCAACGATATTCTGGCGCGCAAAGAGCGGATCGAAGAAATTATTGAGTCGGAACTGACTACGATTAAAAATGTTCACGCGACCCCTCGTCGCACTGAGATTGTTCAGGGAGAAGGAGATTTATTAGACAAAGACTTAATTGCCAATGAGCAGTCAGTTATTTTACTCACCGAACAAGGCTACATCAAACGGATGCCTGTTAGTGCTTTTGAAGCTCAAAGCCGCGCCACTAGAGGTAAAGCTGCCGCCAAAATGAAGGAAGATGACGGGATTGAACATTTCATGACCTGTTGTGACCACGATACGGTGATGTTTTTTAGCGATCGCGGTGTGGTTTATTCCTTTCCTGCCTATCAAATTCCTGCCACCTCTCGAACAGCGAGGGGAATTCCGATCATTCAGATGCTGCCTGTTTCCCAGTCAGAGAAAATAACCTCAATGATTGCGGTGAGCGAGTTTACTGAAGATGAGTATCTGATCATGTTGACTCGCAAGGGCAATATTAAAAAAACCGCCTTATCAGCTTTTGCTAACATTCGTGCCAACGGTCTAATTGCAATTTCGTTGCAGGACGAAGATGAACTGCGCTGGGTGCGCTTGGCAACCAATGAAGACAGCGTGATTATCGGTACGCGCAAAGGGATGGCAATCCACTTTCAAACCAATAGCCAACAATTACGCCCTTTGGGTAGATCGACTAAAGGTGTCAAATCGATGAAGCTCAAGGGTGATGATGAACTAATTAGCATGGACATCATTCCCTCACAGATTGTGGCAACGATCGATACCAGCTTTGATGATGAGGATGATGATGACAACGCCGAAGAGTTAGTAGATGAAGGGATAGACCAAGGACCTTGGTTACTAGCAATTACCAAAAATGGTTATGGGAAGAGAGTGCCGATTGGCAAATTTCGCCTCCAAAATCGTGCAGGAATGGGCATTAGAGCGATCAAATTCAAGGCTAATGATGACCGACTAGTGGCGATCGATATCGTCAATCCAGAAGACGAACTTATGATTGTCACCAATCGCGGTATTATGATTCGTCAAGCAGTTAATGCTATTTCCTTGCAATCTCGCAATGCCACAGGGGTCAGGGTTCAAAGGTTAGACAAAGACGATGCGATCGCTGCTGTTGCCCCCGTTCCTCCTTTGATAGCAGAGGAAGGAGAAGAAAAAGAATAAACAGCTGAAGTAGCTCGTAATTATTAATTAAGTTATCAACAGAGGGAAATTCTCTCTGTTTTTTTACTTATATCAGTTTAAGTTAAAGTACGGCAAATAATTTTGGGGGAGCGAACAATACTCAAGATATATGTGCAAAACAAGCAGTTTATGTAGTTAGATCCAGCAATTTAACCCCGTAAGGGTGAAGTAAAGATTAAAATTATGGAGTCTTAGTGAACTCTCTTTTAGACAATTGTGTCGATGGATAACAATCTTGTAGGACAAACTATTCAGGGACGTTATTACGTCGTTAGTCAACTGGGAAGAGGTGGCGTGGGAGTAACTTTTCTAGCTCAGGATCGACAGTGTTTCGACAGTCAATGTGTTGTCAAACAGCTTAAGCCTAAAACAGCGAATCCTCAAACCTTAAGCATAGCTCGTAAGCTATTCAATCGGGAAGCAGAAATTATGAACCGTTTGGGTCATTGCGATCGCATTCCTCGATTATTGGCTTATTTTGAACAGGATCATGAATTTTTCTTGGTTCAAGAATTAATTGAAGGGCATGATTTAAGCCAAGAGATTTTACCTGGTCAACCTTGGTCAGAAACTAAAACATTGACTTTGTTAGAGGATGTTCTCGAAGTATTGCTAATTGTCCAACAAAATAGCGTCATTCATCGTGACCTCAAGCCTTCTAATTTGATGCGCCGTCGTCAAGATAATAAGATCATCTTGATTGATTTTGGCTCGGTCAAGCAGGTAAGTACGCAAATTATTGATGCTGAGGGACAGGTCAAACAGACCGTGGCAGTGGGGACCAAATCTTATATGCCAATGGAGCAGATAATGGGTCGTCCTGGTTTTTATAGCGA
Source organism: Pleurocapsaceae cyanobacterium CSU_1_1 (assembly GCA_012034765.1). GTDB lineage: Bacteria > Cyanobacteriota > Cyanobacteriia > Cyanobacteriales > Xenococcaceae > Waterburya. Next base: position 15,239 of record JAAUOU010000079.1, read on the forward strand.
TATTTACGCTTTGGGGATAATCGCCATTCAAGCTTTAACAGGAGTTAATCCTAGAGAATTTGCTATTGATGATGATGGTGAAATTATTTGGCGTAGTCAACTCAATCCGCAAGTTCACTATCAGCCTCGGTTTTTGGATCTGCTGGATAAAATGGTGCGCTATCGTCATCAAGAAAGATACAGTTCCGCCAGTGATATCTTGTCAGACTTAAAACAGCTAAATGTGACTCAAAATAACAATAAACAGACGCTGATTATTCCCAAAAGCGTCCCCAATCCACAACCTCAGACACAATCTCAGCCATCCCAACTATCCAATACCAACCAAACAACTAACGCTAACGCTGTTAATAGTCAGCCTGCACCAACTAAACAGTCAATTCAACAGCCAATTCAACAAAAACCTGTTGGTCAAACTACAGTAATTAATAACTCAAATAACTTTGTTAAATTTCCTCAACCAAACTTCAACTCACCAGTCACCAAATCCCCTAAGTCCTCTAAATCAAAGTCAAAGTCAAAGTCAAAGATATTATCTCTACTACTACTAAGCTTACTGGCGTTAGTAATTACTGTAGGAGGTTGGATTTTAGTTAAGCAGAAAGTTCAAGAGCCACAAATTGCGCTATCGCTGTATGAAAATCAAAACTTTGGTTTTCGTGTCGATTATCCTCAAAGCTGGTCAAAGCAAAACCGAGATGACTTTTTAGCCAGAGGAGCAGTATTTTTCTCTCCTTTAGAAAGCGATGCAGATCAGTTTAAAGAGCAGGTTAGTGTTTTAGTCGAAGATCTATCAAGGGATCTATCTTTATCTGAGTATACGAAACAATCTCTGGCAGAAATCAAGCAACTTTCCGACCCCAATATTGGAGCAGCTCAAGTAGTTGCTATGGGCGCACATGAAGGGCGACAAATTATCTATCAAGGAGAAGAGAACGGTAATCCTGTACAAAGAATGCAAACCTGGTCAGTTAATGGCAATCGAGCCTACGTGATTACCTATACTGCTTTACCAGATAGCTTCAATGATTATTTGCCTACAGTAGAAGAAATGATTAAATCTTTTGAAATCACTAGATAATTGGCAATAGACTTGTTGTATGAGTTTGATCAACTTTGATTAAGTAGGAATGGTAATCTGTTCCTTGCCTCCCAGCCCAAAAGCTTCATGAACTGCCTGGAGAGCCTTAATGCCATCTACTTCATCAATAACACAGCTAATTTTGATTTCTGAGGTAGTAATCATTTGAATATTAATATTTTCCCGAGCTAAAGAAGCAAAGAATTTCGCAGCCACTCCAGGATGTCCAATCATGCCAGCACCAACGACGCTTAATTTGGCGATCGCCCGATCTCCTGATACTTGACCACAGTTAATCTGGCGATCTAATTCGCTAATCACTTGACAGGCTAACTCCTCATCGGATTGCACCACGGTAAAGGCAATATCACGAGTGGGTTGACCGTTGATAATGTGGCAGCGTTGAGATTGAATAATGGCATCGACGCTAATATTTTTTTGTGCCAAGAGAGTAAAAATTTGCGCAGCCATACCTGGGGTATCGGGAACATGGCGAATGGCAATTCGAGCCTGATTAGTATCAAGAGCTACACCCCGAACGGGAGGTTGATTTACTTGATATGGGCGGGAAGTAATTTCTTTTTGAGAACCCAGATCGACATCAAAGGCTTGAGAAAGGAGATGTAGGGCGCGATCGCATTCTGCTTCGTCAATCACGCAGCTTACCTTTACCTCAGAAGTAGAAATCATTTGAATGTTAATGCGGGCATCGGCGAGGGTTTTAAACATCTTGGCAGCAATTCCAGGGCGACCAATCATGCCAGCACCAGAAATAGCCACCTTAGCAATTTGGCGATCGATAATTACTTCGGCTTCTGAGGTAAGACTAGGGTGAGTTCGCCAAGAAGGAGCGATCGCTTCTGCCACAGCCGAAGCTGCTTTGAGGACGCGATTAACTACAGTAAAGGCAATATCATTGGTATTTCCTTCGTGAATAGACTGAATAATCAAATCTACGTCAATATTCTGGGTTGATATTTCGCCAAACAAGCTAGCTGCTACTCCAGGAGAATCTGGCACTCGTAAAAGGGCAATTTTGGCTTGATCGCGGTCTACTTCCACACCATCCACTGCTTTGGCGATTTCCATTCCCTGTAATGAGCGGGGTTGGGGTAAGCGAGAAACTACTCTAGTACCAGGGCGATCGCTCCAGCTAGACAGCACCACCAAAGGCATACCATAATTACGGGCAATTTCTACCGCACGGGGATGAAGTACTTTTGCGCCTAAACTAGCTAGCTCTAGCATTTCATCTGCCGTAATTTCGGACATCAATTGAGCAGTCGGAACTAGACGAGGATCGGTGGTGAGAATTCCTGGAACATCAGTATAAATTTCGCAGCGGTCGGCTTTGAGAGAGGCTGCTAGGGCAACGGCAGAAGTATCTGAGCCACCGCGACCAAGAGTAGTAATTTCTAAATCTTCGCCGTTACTAACTCCCTGAAAACCAGCTACTACCACTACCTCTCCTTTAAGAAGGTGTCTTTCAAGGCGATCTGTACAGACTTGAAGGATTCTGGCTCGACTGTGTTCGGCTTCTGTGACAATCCCCACCTGCGCTCCCGTGAGAGAAATTGCCGATTGTCCTAATTCCTGTAGCGCCATACTCAGAAGAGCGATCGTGACTTGTTCTCCTGTAGAAAGCAGCATATCCATCTCTCGGCTGCTAGGATTATTTGAGATCTCGTTGGCTAGCCTAACCAGAGTGTCGGTGGTTTTGCCCATTGCCGAGACGACGACAACCAAACTATCTCCTGACTGCACAGCTTGACTGATTCTTTTGGCAACCGCTTGAATTCGTTCTACTGAACCAACAGATGTCCCGCCATATTTTTGAACAACTAAAGCCATAATCTTTATTTCAATCCCACCAAAGGCATCGCCTATATTACCAGTTATTAACTACAAGTCGCCAGTAATTTATCAAAGCTTATGTCTTGAAGATCAGGCAACAGGGAACAAATATCACAAAGAGAAAAAATAATCATTTATGTATTCAGCTAGTTTTAAAACCGCTACAGTTAGTGAGCAGAAGCTAAATAATTGACATACTAGGGGAAATAATTTCTTGTCCGCCATGCCAAATTTGACCATCAAGGGCCATTTGTTCAATTAAACTGGCTAAACGCAGAGCCTTCAGCGCCTGTTCTCCTCCTACAGAGGGGCGTTCTCCTCCACGAATACAGTTCACAAAATGTTCTATCTCTGCATAAATTGGTTCTACATTACTGGTATATACTTTTTCGGTAATACCGTCTTGCTGGTAGGGAAGCTGCTCTAGAATCAAACTATTAGACTGATGACGGTGGATCAGAATTTCGTTGGTAAGAAAATTAGTTTCAATCAAAGAATTTTTACAGTGAGCTGCTAAACAGCGAATTTTACGGTGAGTAACTTTAGAAGCGGTGAGAGTTGCCACCACACCATTGGCAAAACCCAGGTTGGCGGTAACATAATCTAAATTGCCAGAATTACTTGAGGTGCTTCCGCTGGCGGTGAGTTTGACTACTGGTGCTGCGGATAATTCCAGGAGCAAATCAATATCATGAATCATCAAGTCTAAAACTACGGACACATCGTTAGCGCGATCGCTATAGGGACTTAAACGACGTGCTTCTAAAGCCAAAATGCTTTCTGTCTGAATGACTTTGCTCAATTCCTTAAAGGCGGGATTGAACCTTTCAATATGACCTACCTGCAAAATACACCCTGTTTCCGCTGCCAAATTAACTAGGGATTCCGCCTCGGCAAGATCGGCAGCAATGGGCTTTTCGATCAGGATATGCACCCCTGCTTTGAGGCAACGTCCGCCTACTTCATGATGCAGCCTGGTGGGAACAGCAATACATACTGCATCAACTACAGGTAGCATGTCCTCATAATTTTCATAAAAATGAGTTTGATATTGACTAGCAATTTTGATGCCTCTGGCTAAATCAATATCAGATACACCAATTAATTCGATGTCTTTGAGTAAACTCAGAATGCGAACGTGGTGTCGTCCCATGTTACCTACACCAATAACACCCATCCTCAGTGGGGGCGACTGGTTTTTAGCATTGTTTAGCTGCCGATCAAGATTAGTATACACTTTATAAATAAACTCCTACACCAATAAGTCGATAAGTATAACCGATATTTTTTCGTTCCTGGAATGATCCAGATACTATCATAGAGATCTTAAATGTAAAATCTTAGTTAAGACAGATTAGAAAGTGTGACTAGTATTTAACTTTTAACTAGATTAAGGTGGGCTAATTAGCGAAAAAATTGCTGTAATTAACAATTAATTTAAGCATTTATCCCCTGCTTTGACTCTTCCTGATTGAGCTAAGAGCTAAGAGCTAAGAGCTAGGGCGAAGCCCTTTACTACAGTTAATTTAGACACAATAGAGAAAATGATGGTTGAGGCTGAATCTTATTGGTTAACTAATGCTCATGTTCCTAGTTGTTTGCTCAATTTAGCTCATCTTCCCCAACCAAGCAGAGAAGGTTTGTGTTTAGTTAATCTGAAAATTAGTCAAGGCAACATCGAACAAGTTACTATTGCCAACTCCATTAAACCAGATGTTGCTTATCTAGATTTACAGCAACAGATCGTGCTTCCTTGTCTAATAGACGTGCATACTCATTTAGATAAAGGTCATATTTGGGAGCGATCGCCTAACCCAGATGGTACATTTGACATGGCTTTGAGCCAAGGGAATAGCGATCGCGAAAAGTATTGGCAACCAGAAGATGTTTATCGTCGCCTGGAGTTTGGACTTAAGTGCAGCTATGCTCATGGTACACAGGCAATTCGTACTCATATTGATTCCTCTGGCAAACAAGCCAACATCAGTTTAGAGGTGTTTCAAAGTTTGCAGTCGGCTTGGCGAGACAAAATCACCCTCCAGGCAGTTAGTTTAGTCAGCTTAGATTATTACCAAACTCAAGCAGGAGTAGCATTAGCGGATAAAATTGCGGAGATTGGCGGTATTTTAGGCGGTGTGGGTTGGCAAAATCCCGATCTGGAAACTCAGCTAGACAATATATTTACTTTAGCTAAAGAGAGAAACTTGGATTTAGATTTCCATACCGATGAGAATGGCGATCCTAACTCCCTTTGTCTGCAAAAAATTGCCCAGACTGCTATCAAACATGACTTTAGTAATCAAATTACCTGTGGCCACTGCTGTAGTCTGGCGGTGCAGTCTGCTGATGTAGTCAATAAAACGATTGAGCTAGTTAAACAAGCTAAAATTGCTGTGGTTAGTTTGCCGATGTGTAATCTCTATCTCCAAGATCGTCAGCAAGGGAAAACTCCTCATTGGCGTGGAGTAACTAGAGTCCAAGAATTACAGCAGCAGGGTGTACCTGTAGCCTTTGCTAGTGATAACTGTCGCGATCCCTTTTTTGGCTTTGGCGATCATGATGTTTTGGAAGTATTTGAGCAAGCCGTTAGAATTGCTCATTTAGATGCACCTTATGGAGATTGGATTACCAGTGTGACTACAACTCCTGCTGGGATCATGAATCTACCCCTAGGGAAAATAATCCCAGGTAATGCAGCAGATCTAATTATCTTTCCTGCTCGTTACTTTAGTGAATTATTAGCGCGATCGCAACATAACCGTATTGTCATCCGCCAAGGTAAACAAATTAATCCAGATCTACCTGATTATCGTGAACTAGATGATTTGCTCACTAGAAGCTAAAAATCTAATTAAACTTATAAATTCCACACTCGCCATACTCAATTTGAGTGGACGTAGCAAATTTTTCATAGCACACTAAATGGGTGCAGGAAATTAATGAAAATAAATGACAGATATTCTTCAAGCGATTACTACACTGGTTAATCATCCACTCCCAAATTTGCTAGATCATTATCGAAGTAAAAGCCAAAACAGAATAAATGCCGTAGGCGATGCTTTAGAAGAATATATCAAAGATATTTTTGCCAATACTATAGATGAAACTGATCTTAATCGTAAAACTAATAAATATAACCAAGTATTTTCATGGCAAGGTCGTCAAAATAGTCCTCCAGATTTAATCATCCGTAATGGTGATGCAATAGAAGTAAAAAAAATAGGAGCAATCGGCTCGCAAATTGCTTTGAATAGTTCTTTTCCTAAAGCTAAGTTATTTGCTAAAGATCCGATGATTTCTGCTGATTGCCGTAAGTGCGAAGCTTGGATAGAAAAAGATTTAGTTTATGCAATTGGCGTTACTAAGGATAAAAAACTTAATTTACTTTGGTTGATCTATGGTGATTGTTATGCAGCAAGTCAAGAGTATTACACTAGAATTAAAAATACAATTGCTACTGGAATCAGTACAATTGAAGATGTACAATTTTCTCAAACAAAAGAGTTGGGCAGAGTTAACAAAGTAGATCCTTTAGAAATAACTCATTTAAGAATCAGAGGAATGTGGGGAATAAAAAATCCTTTAGATGTTTATAATTATTTAAATTTATATGACTCTAATAGTACCTTTCAAGTTATTGCAATTATGAAAGAAACTAAATATTTATCTTTTTCCCCAGAAAGTAGAAATTTATTAGAATCTTATGCTAATTCCAACTATAAATTAAGTATAAAGCTTGAGAATATCAATTCACCTGATAACCCAGAACAAGTAATACCTGCTAATATTATTAACTATAAAATAAGATAAATAATTAAAAAATGGAAATTATTTCTTTGTTCTCAGGTTGTGGAGGATTAGATTTA
>JAAUOU010000191.1 GCA_012034765.1 Pleurocapsaceae cyanobacterium CSU_1_1
TCTCGCGGGCGGTGAGGCTGGGAATCAGGTTGTAGAACTGAAATACAAAACCCACACTTTCCCGACGAAAACGAGTCAGAGCGCGATCGCTGGCAGCAGTCAGATCTCGACCCTGAAAGATTACCCGACCACTAGAGGGCTTATCTAAACCTCCCAAAATATTCAACAGCGTCGATTTCCCGCTACCTGATGCTCCCAGCAACACCACAAACTCACCTTTATCTAAATCTAGATCGACGGATTTCAAAGCCCGAACCGTTACTTCCCCCATGACATAGGTTTTAGTAACGCCTCTGATTTGGAAGAGACTGCCAGGGTGGGGAATTCCGTTATGATTCCTTTGGTTTAGTGATTGAGTCATAGACGAACCGCCTAGAAGTTAAGGTGAGCTTTGATGATCGAGCTATTGTTTCTGATTGTTTGCATAGCATGACTACTAGGTCATCTGACTGCATGGTCACATTATATCCGAACAATAAGTTTTTTTCTGCATAGTTTTGTAAATTACTTGCTCGGATTAGAAATAAAAATGAATGTTTTAAACTAGTAGTCAACTATAAATCGCGTCGATTCTGACAGTAATCTAAATCTGCGATCGATCGCGCGTAATAGGGTGTCAACCACCGATCGAAAACCTGTTTAAAAGGGCGATCGCGAATAAAGGCATTGACTGTAATGCGCCATTGAGAGTCGTCTTCAGGCAAAATCAGTCCATAATACTCGCAGCTTAAAGGATTTTCGGGTATGGTTTGATAGTTTTTCGACTTAGCACCTTGGCGATCTAGTTCTCCTGTAAGTAAGACATCATCACTAACAAAGGCATCAATATCACCATTCGCGATCGCTTTGATTCCGCTAGCTCTACTATTTTTACCATCAAAATTAACTATGGTGGCATCGGGATAGTTTTGTTCTAAAAACTGTTTGGTAGTAGTTTGCGACAAAACCCCTAATTTCATTCCCGATAATTTACTGTCAAAATCGAACTGAGAAACTTTATTTTTGTTGACTAAAAGACGAGTACCGCTAGCAAAGATAGGATCGGAAAAAGTTACTCCTTCTTTGCCAGCAACAATAGAATTAGAACCACACTCTAAATGGACGACCTTTTTGTTCTACCAATTCAAATCTGTTGGCTAGAGAAGAAGGTATCTTTTTTGACTGTAATGGGAGTAGTTCTATTTAGTTTCTCGGTTAACTGTTTGCCTAAAGCATCGGCTAAATCCGAACAATAGCCATCCCAATTCTTATCATCATTTTGACGACTGCTAAAAGGAGCAGCATCCGTTCTCATTGCTACCTTTAAGACTCCTGTATGTTCTATTTCGGCTAATACATTGCGATTTTGGGAAATATCGGCGATGACAGGTTTAGGTAGAGGATCTATGGGTGGAGTTTTGCCATAGGCTAACTCTAATTGTTCGACAGTCAAAGAATCGATCAAATTTAGTGGTAGTTCTGGTTTGCCAATACCTTTGGCATAGGCAGCAGTAAGATATGATTTGTACTCAGGGCGATCGCGTACATGAGTTTCAAAAAAGGCTAAACTTAGGGTCTTAAAATAGCTCTTACCCAGATTCGAATTAGAACCTTGAAGTGCATCAGCAACTTCTCCAAAACTATTTTACTAGAAATAGAACTAGAACTAAGAGTATGACTTCCACCGACTACGGTAGCCAGATATTTGTGTTTACTATTTAACCAGAGAAAGGGATGTACCTGTTCATCTACATAAGGCGCGATGAAGTCTTGCGTCCCTCCCGCAATCAAGGTAGGGACTTTTATGTCCCCCATACTTTCTCGCCCTAAAACCACGCTACCAACAGGATTAAATGCTGCTACTGCTTTAATGCGATCGTCTTGCAGATTATAGTTTCCTGGGGGTAAATTTTTTGGCTCGACACTGTAGAAAAATAGAAACATTAAATACAAAGTCATCTTGCTGACAAACGCTTTGAATTCTGTCCCAGTTCAAAGCAGCACCAGCAGCTAATAATGCCGTAGTCCCGCCCAGAGAATGACCGATGATGCCCACCTCTGACCAGTTAATTTGCGGTTGCCAATCAGGATCTCGTTCTAATTTGTTTAAAAGATGAGTAATATCTCTTGGTCGGCTATAAAACTCTACAGGACTAATATCTACCCCTACTTCTCCTCTTAGAAAAGCGTCCTGATAATTAGTATTACTACCATCATGTTCGGGCATGGCGACAATATAACCATAGGAAGCTAAATGTTTGGCTAGCTCGTCATAATCAGAACTCTTTGCTCCAAAACCATGAGCAATAATTGCTAAAGGCGCAGGCTCGTTTAATCCTATAGGGGAATGAACCTCGACATTTAATTTATAATCACCTGTAAAACCTTTTGCAGTCTGACGTGGACTATCAATAGAAAAAGTTACCTGACGACGACGTACTCGATATTTTCCAGGCTGACTCAAATCTGGCAAGTCTTCTACATTTACTTTTGATTGAGCTATTTTTCGCTCTGATTCTAAAGCGATCGCTTTTTGTGTTGTGTCTTTATATTCAAACAGGTCTTCTAATTCTTTAACCAAGGAAAAAGCTAACTTCGCGTTTAGCTGTATCTTGTTACTGGGAAAGTGATGCAAAAAATTAAGAGGTGTTAATCCTTCTGGTTCTGCTGCTGATTGGATTAACGCAGCACGGATAGCATAAATACCATTTCCTTGAGGATGAGTATAAATTATTTGTCCTATACGTTTGAGAACATCTTCACCAATTCGACGTATTGGTCAGACGATAAACTAGAACAGGATCATCTACAAAACTGGTTGTAAGGATTTGACGGAATTGTAAAAGAGATTTCTCATCAATGAATTTAGAATACAAGCCAAGCCCATAAGTACTCGATCTAATTTCACCCGACTCGGCAAAAAGTTCTAGCTCGGCTACCGATAGGGAAAACTCGCCCAAAACTGGCAGAGAAAAGGTCATCTTCTCTGCTGCGTTTGCCTGTGGTGCTTTGAGAATGGCAACTGTCCCCAGACTAACAGATGCGATCGCAGTAAGTAATTTGACTATTTTCATGGGGTACGCATTTGGGAAACCGCGCCTTTTTAAAGCGCGGAGGAACAATCGTTAGCCTACTTTAGTAGGCAGTGAAATATTTATGTAACGGATGAGTTATAATGCAGTTATGACTCAAACCATTACGGTATCTTGTAAGCTTCAAGTTTCCCCAAATATCGCTCCAGAAATAGATAAGACTCTGGAGAAATTTGCTGATGCTTGTAATCAAATACTCGATACTGCTTTGATGCAGGATGTGACTAACACCACTAAATTGCACCATCTGACCTACAAAGAAGTTAGAAGCAACACGGGGTTGAAAGCTAACCATCTGTGCCAAGCAATTCGTAGAGTTGTGGGCAACCTGAAGGCTACCTATAAAGTTAAGCAGTTTAGACCGACAAGCATTTCTCTGGATGCTCGTACTTTTAAATACGAGGAGGAGAATCAAATAGTAGGTGTAACTTTGATTACTGGTAGAAAGAAATTTAATCTTTCTATTGGAAACTATCAAAGAGGATTGCTTAAGGGTCACATCCCTACATCTGCGACATTGGTTAAGCGCAGAAATGGAGATTATTACATTCAAATCTGCGTC
>JAAUOU010000192.1 GCA_012034765.1 Pleurocapsaceae cyanobacterium CSU_1_1
TCGGTGGTCGTGAGGGTAGGGCTGATTGTTGTCAACATTACCCAAGCGAGAAAAGAGCATTACTGTACGCCAACCGCTGTTGGTTTGAGTTAAAAATAGCCAGTGATAGGTTTGAATCTCAACTATTTTGCCCTGAATATATTGTCTTTCTAAGACTGTAAAAAAAACTTGTTCGGGATCTTGACCAGTTTGGTCATCATATTGTAGTCGAGGCAAGGTTAGCGGTTCAAACTGCGCTTTACTTGCAGTAACAATATAGTTTTGAATCCCTGCTGCCTGATTAAGATTTTGAGTTCGTTGAATAACTCGATTGCTATAGGCGGGTAAGTCTTTTAAAAGTAAGGCGGTTAATTTTGGGAGATTATTGGGGCAAGTAAAGTTTTTTGGGGTTGAATTTTTTGGCTCATCAGCGACTAATATAGGCACAGGGTAGATTGGACGGCTCAACACAGGCTTAAATAGAACAATTGATAAGACGGCAGTTATCAATAGCCTTAAACGCCATTGCCTCAAGTTAGGCTTCCCCACTAACATCATCATTAGTCAACTAAACGAATAAACTTTTTCTTGCCTACCTGTAGCACTTTTCCTGCTAGATCATCAGGGGAATTGAAAGTTAGGTTAACATCAGTTTGGCGATCGCCTTCTAAACGGACTGCACCCCCTTGAATCTGTCTACGACCTTCACCACTGCTTTGACACAGACCACTTGCCCCCAAAATATAGAAGAGCTTGGCGGGAAACTCGACTTTTGATAAGGAATATTCAGTAACATCTCCCCCTGTGGTGTTGCCTTGGAGGACTATCTGTTCCGCAGTTTGCTGTGCCTGTAATGCCGCCTCCTTACCATGAAACTGGGTTGTGATTTCAATCGCCAGCAATTTTTGCGCCGATCTAGGGTTTTCGGGTATTTGGGTAAGATCGAGATTGGTTAAAAGCTCAAAGTAGTCTTGGAGCAAATTATCAGGAGTTTTTTCTAGTTTTGAGTACATAGATAGAGCATCTTCTTGTAGTCCAACGTAATTATTCAAAGACTTGGACATCTTTTGTACTCCATCAGTACCCAGTAAAATCGGCAACAGCAAACCAAACTGGGTTTTTTGACCGAAGTGTCGCTGTAAATCTCGTCCGACGGCAATATTAAATTTTTGGTCAGTACCGCCTAACTCCACATCAGACTTAACTGCAACCGAATCGTATCCCTGCATCAAAGGATATAAAAACTCATGGAGAAAAATCGGTTTTTCTTGACTATAGCGTTCAGCAAAACCTTCTTTTGCTAACATTTGTCCCACGGTCATCGTTGCTAGCAACTGCTGGATTTGTGCTAGGTCTAGTTGACTCAACCATTCAGAGTTGTAACGAATTTCTAAGCGTCCTGGAGTATCAAAATCTAAGATTGGTTTTAGCTGTTCGAGATAGCTTTGAGCATTGGCTTTGACCTGTTCTGCGCTTAATTGACGGCGCACCTCCGACTTGCCTGTAGGGTCGCCAATTTGGGCGGTAAAATCGCCAATAATCACCACGGCGGTATGACCCGCATCTTGAAAAGCCCGTAGCTTACGAAAGGGGATACTGTGACCTAAATGGATATCTGTGCCTGTGGGATCGATACCTAGTTTGATTCTCAGGGGGCAGTTGCTGTGAATAATCCGCTGGCTCAAGTTTTCATCTGGATTATCTGAATCTGGGCGATCGGGAAAAATCTCGCTAGTACCTCGATGAAGCCAATCTAAATTATTACGGTTAGCCGAATCAGACATTACCCAATCACCTTTTGAAGAATTCACTGTAAGTAAGATTACCAAAGTATCAAACTCTTTGCCTTATTTTTCTCTCCCCTTGCCACTGTGCATTATCTCAAAAGTCCTTTACCCTAACAAGATAAAAAGATAAAGTTAATTGCTGCTCATTTGATCGCTGAATTATGCCTTCAGGAATCGTACACGATCGCATTACTATTAAGCTCTTGCCTTGGGTAGGAGGAATTACTTACTGCTTAACCAATCGCAGCGCTGAACTAACCTTGATTTTAGCTTGTGGATATTTATTTAGCGGGATGATGTTTGGACCCGATCTTGATATTCATTCGCTGCAATATAAACGCTGGGGGATAATTCGCGGTATTTGGCTGCCCTATCGTCGATGCTTGCGCCATCGTTCGCTTTTTTCTCATGGATTGATTATAGGTACTTGTGTCAGGTTGATCTATCTATTTTCGATTATTTCTGTGATTAGTACTCTCGGAGTAGCGATCGCTCAACTTTGTTTTGGTTTTGCCTGGAATTGGCAAGATTTTGTGCGAGTTCAACTAAATTTATTAATCAGCAAGTATCCCCACGAAACAGCAGCATTCTTAATTGGGTTAGAAATTGGCGCAATGAGCCACAGCATTAGTGATTGGATTAATTCTTACCGTAGGCAACGCCTAAAAACTCGACTGAACAGAGTTAAGACCAAATCCCCAAACATACGCCAGGCAAGAATTTACCAAAAGAAAAAATAATTATAGTCATTCCAATTAATTTCTTGATGGTAGTTTTGTATTGATAATAAGGTCAAATATTATTTGCTACTTGCTACTTGCTACTTGCTACTTGCTACTTTTCTCACAGATCGTCTGGTTGTTATTTGAAATGACTATAGCAATCACTTTCCGACTTTTTCCGACTTAAAACTTCCTACTTTCCCCGACAGACAAACTACGGGAATTTACCTAAGCTGTATCTCAAGCAAGTAAAGAGGAAATAATATGGATCGAGCAACTAGAGATTTAGCGGGAGAAGTTTGTTTTCAGCCTAATTTTTTCAAACCAAAGCGAGGATTAATTATTTAATTGATCGATATTTAAGTTATGAAAAATTAGGCGATCGCCTAGAAGATTTACCTCGGCAATTTGAGCATCCGCAACCTCGTAAATGGTCAATAATCAATTGGCAAGATATTTATCCAGAACAGGTTATTGGTCTTGAACTGGATATTTTTTTGTCTATTATCAAAGGTGCGTTGGACACGGAAGCACCGATCAAAGACTACACTCAAACCAGCAGACAGTATCTTGAACCAATTCATCCTAGTATGGCAAGGTTTGTCGGGGGTGTGGTGGAACGGGAGCCAATACTTCTCGTTTAACAACTAATAGAAAAACTAGAACAGTAGGGAATTGGGGCATTAGGGGATTGGGGCTTAATCATTTCCCTAAATCCCTAAATCCCTAAATCCCTAAACGAGAAGTATTGGAACGGGAGCTACCCAACAAGTACTGGGAGAACTATTGCAGGACGAGATAAATCACCTAACAAAATTCTGGGGGATGGGAATGTGGCTCTATCCCGATAGTACAGAGCAGTTAATTCGCTATCTTCTTAGCCAAATTCATACTATCTTGCCTGTATTCTATAAGTCGTCAACCATTACTCCAGCAAATATTAAATCTACATTTCAACGTATGATGTCCGTTTTAAATTGGCAATCTTGGTCAGCTTTGGAGCGAGGTGAATTGATTTACACTTTTATGTGGATTTTAAAACGGATGTGGCATTGGAGTGGTCAATTAACTCCAGAGTATCTGCACTTATGTTGCTCAACTCCAAAA
>JAAUOU010000080.1 GCA_012034765.1 Pleurocapsaceae cyanobacterium CSU_1_1
CTAAGTACAGGACAAAAACTGGAGAGATTGAAGAAAATCAGCTTTAGATTCATCTAAGTTTAAGAAAATAGAACGTAAATGATCGAAACCATAACGAAAAGTGCTTTTAGCCTTTCGTCCATGTTTTTTAATCACAATCGGTTTGTGGTCAGATAACCATTGACCTGTGCGATATGCCCAGCATAAGGCAATCGTGAGCAAGGCAAATAGACGGCTCAAACGCTCTGAATCAATCAGATAAGTGTCTTCTAAATTGAATCCTCGACTTTTAAAGATGCCAAAAAGAGTTTCGATACCCCAACGCTGTCCTAAAGGATACCGCTTCGCATATGCATAATCATCAATGAGGGTATGACAATAACTCGGAGCAATAACAGTCAGTAGAGAGTTATCTTGTAAACGCACAGCTCTTGATGTTATGCCCTTATGGTACTTTTGACTTTTCCTGTCAAGCAGGATATCCGAAGGTGTATACCACAAGGGTACAATGTGCTTTAGCATTTGCCCTAAAGGATTCCCTTCGGTCACGCAGCTTATCCTTTAGGACAATGTGACAATGTGACTTTTGACTTTTGACTTTTGACTTTTGACTTTTGACTTTTAAAAAATGAGCAATAATTATCGCACTGAACAAGACTCAATGGGATCAAAACAGATTCCCGCCAACGTTTACTATGGTATTCAAACTTTAAGAGCGACGGAAAACTTCCCTATTAGTGGCATAAAACCCCTGGCAACTTATGTTGATGCCTGTGTTTTGATTAAAAAAGCGACCGCGATCGCCAATGGAGAACTAGACTGTATTAACCAGGATATTAGTCAGGCAATTGTCCAGGCAGCAGATGAAATTTTGGCTGGTCAGTTGCGGGATCAGTTTGTGGTAGATGTTTATCAGGCAGGGGCGGGTACTTCACACCACATGAACGTTAATGAAGTGCTGGCAAATCGGGTTTTGGAAATTATCGGGGATGAGAAAGGTAATTATAAAAGGATTAGTCCCAACGATCATGTAAATTATGGGCAGTCTACGAATGACGTGATCCCTACTGCTATTCGCGTTGGTTCTTTATTAGCTCTTGAGCGTACTCTGTATCCTGCTTTAACTAAGGCGATCGCAGCTATAGCGCAAAAAGCCACGGAATTCCAAGATATTGTTAGATCTGGTCGCACCCATATGCAGGATGCCGTCCCTGTGCGCTTAGGAGAGGGATTTAGGGCTTGGGAAACAATTTTAAGAGAGCATCACCAGCGAATTATTACCGCTGCTGCTGACCTACATAACCTGGGATTAGGAGGTAGCGCCACAGGAACAGGACTCAATACTCATCCTCAATATCGTCAGCGAGTCGCTCAACTATTAGGTGAATTTATCCAACAGCCACTACAGCCAGCACCCCACTTAATGGCAGCAATGCAGAGTATGAGTCCGTTTGTTAATGTTTCAGGTAGCCTACGGAACTTAGCCCAGGATTTAGTCAAAATATCCCACGATCTCCGTCTTATGGATTCTGGCCCTCAAACAGGATTTAAAGAAATTCAGCTACCAGCCGTACAGCCAGGATCGTCAATTATGCCAGGAAAATATAACCCCGTGATGGCGGAAATGACTTCGATGGTCTGTTTTCAGGTGATGGGCTATGATACAGCGATCGCTTTTGCTGCCCAAGCAGGACAGTTAGAGTTAAACGTGATGATGCCTTTGATTGCCTACGATCTGATTCATAGTATTGAAATCCTCGGCAACACTATCGATAGCTTAAGTGAACGTTGTTTAACAGGAATTAGCGCTCGTCGCGATCGCTGTTTAGCCTATGCTGAAAGCAGTCTCGCTCTAGTAACTGCCCTTAATCCCCACATTGGCTATCTCCAAGCAGCAGATGTGGCAAGGATGTCACTAGAAACAGGGCAATCCATTCGGGCGATCGTTTTAGAAGCAGGTTTGATGAGCGAAGAGCAACTAGCAACAGTTCTAGATCTAGAAAAATGAGTCAGATTCTAGAATAGTCAGCTATTAGCTAACAGCTTAACAAAACTCTAAGCTTCAAGTATGGTAATGGGGTTAACTATATGAAGCTTTGAATGCAATGAAAATACGTTCTTTGTTAATCGCTGCCCTAGGTTTTGTCTCCCTAAATGCGATCGCCCCAGCTACGGGTTCGGCAGGAATCGCTGATGATATCAGTAATGCTTCCGTTAGTGTTTTGAGCAAGTTGGGATATGACTGTAAAACCGCCAGCGCAGGCGCAATTCTTTGTACTAAGTGCAAAATTGACGATAACAAGCAAAAGTGTGAGGCTTTTACCTGTGATGCTGTTACTAAAAAATGTCGCCGTAAAACTGCTGAAATTCCTCGTCTTCCTGGCTTAAATAATAATAATGATCCGATTAAGCTCCCCTCGCTATAATTTTGGTGCAGATAAAATCACTATAAAAATTACATTAATTTTAAATCAATGTCACCAAAAACTATCTGGGTCAACGAACAAATCGATCCAGGCGGGTTGATCCACGCCTGTATTGCTTGCCGAAATGAAGCTGCTGCTAATGACTGCCACCAAACTGGATTAATAGTCTTACTGATGAGCAGAAACAAAATGGTTGGGTTGCTAGTTTGCGCACTGTAAATTCTTGGGATGACGTTCCTGTTAATGCCCTTAAACTAAGTTTTTAAGGCGAGCTTGTCTGAAATTTTCTTGCCTTTATGATATGGGTCAAGTTATACTAACAAAAGCGGAATCGTTATGAGTTTATATTTTAAGATTTAATCCAGATTATGCTTGAACAAACAGAGAATGTCGTAATTATTGGTTCAGGACCAGCGGGATATACAGCAGCAATCTATGCAGCCAGAGCTAATTTAAAACCTTTAATGTTTGAAGGCTTGCAGGCGGGAGGCGTGCCTGGAGGACAATTAATGACCACCACGGAAGTAGAGAATTTTCCAGGCTTTCCTGAAGGAATTACAGGACCTGAGTTGATGACAAGAATGCGATCGCAAGCTATTCGTTGGGGAACAGAATGTCACACAGAAGACGTAGTTAAGGTGGATTTTTCTCAACGTCCTTTTACAATTACTTCTACCGAAAGAACGGTTAAGACTAATAGCGTGATCATCGCCACTGGCGCAACCGCAAAGCGTCTAGGTTTACCCAGCGAAAAACAATATTGGAACAATGGCATCTCTGCCTGTGCGATCTGTGACGGTGCTAGCCCGATTTTTAACGGCAAAGAATTGATTGTCATTGGTGGAGGCGACTCCGCAGTCGAAGAAGCTGTGTATCTAACCAAATATGGCAGCAGGGTTCACCTAATAGTTCGTCGGGGAGAACTACGGGCGAGTAAAGCCATGCAAGATAGAGTTCTCAATAATCCCAAAGTGACGGTTCATTGGCATACAGAAACCGTAGACGTATATGGCGAAAATAATCGCATGACGGGGGTTAAGCTACGCAATGTCCAAACGGGAGAAGAATCCGAAGTTCACGCTAACGGTCTATTCTATGCGATCGGACACAAACCCAATACCGATCTGTTTACTAATCAAATTGAATTAGATGATGTCGGGTATATTAAAGTAACTCCAGGTACAGTTGCCACTTCTGTTTCGGGAGTATATGCCGCAGGAGACGTACAAGACCACGAATATCGTCAAGCAGTCTCCGCAGCGGGAACAGGCTGTATGGCAGCCCTAGCAGCCGAAAGATGGCTTTCTGAGCATAATCTAATCGTTGAATACGCTCAACAGCCTCAAGCAGACAGTCCCAAAACAACAGAAACTTCTGTAGGCAAGCAGGCTAATACTGAAGCCGACTTTGATTTAAACGCCACCAGCTATGTAGGTGGCTATGCTTTAAGAAAACTATTCCATGAAAGCGATCGCCTGATTGTAGTTAAATACGTTTCTCCTACCTGTGGTCCTTGTGGAATTCTCTCACCAATCTTGAGCAGGGTAGTGGAAGAATATATAGGGAAAATTCACTTTGTGGAAATAGACATTGTGGCAGACCCCGAAATTGCTCAGATGGGTAAGGTTTCAGGTACACCCACGGTACAATTTTTCCGCGATCAAGAATTACTCCAGGAAGCTAAGGGCGTACAACAAAAAAGCGAATACCGTCAGCTAATCGAACAATATTTACCTGCAACTGTTTGATTACTCATTACTGATGAAGCTTGTATTTTAATGTGGTGGAATATGGTGGGCAAAATCAACTAATCAATAGAGCATTGTTAAATCTAAATCTTGCCCACCCTACTATCTGTTCATTGCTCATTGCTCATTGCTCATTGCTCATTGCTCATTGCTCACTGTCGTCAGATTCTACTAACTCTTTTTTAGAAAATCCCCAGGTAAAAAAGATAGCCACGACAGCAATTGTCACCCATTCAGGAATTAAATAATCTGGTAGCCAAACTTTGAGCAATAGACGCAAACCAACAAAGCCAACTGTAATAAAGCCTGCATCTTCTAAATAAGTATATTCTTGTAGCCAACGAATAAATAGACCAGCTAAAAAGCGTAAGATCACAATTCCAATTGTTCCGCCAGCAACAATTAGCCAGGTATCTTCAGTAATGGCGATCGCCGAAGTAACGCTATCAAGAGAGAACGCCAAATCAGTAATAGCAATGGTCGGAATAATTTGCCAAATAGACTTAAAACCTAAAGTTCTATGGTCATCGTCTTTATCTTGTGAGGAGTAAAAGTAATTAAAGACTAACCAGAGTAAATACATTGCTCCCAATAACTCAAACTGCCAATATTTAATGACCCATGTGGCAGCAAAAATCAGAGCGATTCTGAGAATATAAGCGCCAACTAAGCCAATATCAAGAGCTTGACGCTGGGATTTTGGGTCTGCGACGCTTTTAGCGATCGCAGCTAAGGCGATCGCATTATCAGCAGACAAGACAGCCTCTAACAAAACTAAAACTAGCAGTATTAGATAAACTTCGACCCCTGCGTCGGTGAAATAATCAACTATGTTTTGTAACATTCAATAAATATATTTGAAAAACTAAAACCGAAAATTTTTCAGACGATAAATTACTCATCAGCCAGAAATTCTCTTAGGCAGATTTTGTCATTTTCCCCTAATTTCAGTCAGTTTTTGATTCAGCTTTCTCTCTAATTATGTTGCATCTTGTTACAAGATGTTTCTCTTGGGGGCAATTTTGACGCAAATTAGGAATGGAGATCTTAATGTTTAATCAAAAAAAAGGAGTAGAATCACTATGGCTCTATCAGACACTCAGGTATTTATTGCTCTTGCAGTTGCTTTAATTCCTGGAATTATGGCAATTCGCTTATCTACCGAGCTATATAAGTAAATTTGTTGCAAGACTAATTAAGGACTTTAGATTGGCAATTATGATTCACAGTTGTTAATCTGGAGTCCTTATTATTTGGGTGGATTTAGTATGAATTCTGGCAAACCAGTATCTAAAGCAGTCCGTCACAAAACTCATCAACGTCGTGATCTCTATCGAGGGGTAAGAGCAGAAATTAGTCTTAAGCTGATTCTAAGTTGGGCGATCGCTATTGGGGCGATCGCTTCTTTTTGCCGACTTTTGCCCTATCATCTAACTCAACAGGCAAAATTGAAGGAATTGCGTATTCAAGTTCAGGAAACTGAGGCTAGAGTAACTAAGCTTAAAGAGCAGTTAAACCATAACTTCGATCCACAACAGACTCAAAGTTTAATGGAGCAATACAGTACTTTAACCACACCTAATCAAAGTCGTATCTATTGGCTGGAGAACGATGAGCAGTGAGCAATGAGCAGTAATCAGTAATCAGTAATCAGTAATCATCAAGGGATTAAGTAATTGATTAAGCCAGCTTTGTACTTTGCAAAAATAATTAATCTCACTGGGTTTGTTAATCAAAATATTGAGGGCAGTTTGATAATCTGAGATGGCACAATTCCAGTCTCCTCTCAAATGCTGAGTTCTGCCTCTTTCAGCATGAATTCGATCCTGTAGGGCATCCCCAATAAGCAGGGCAATATCGAAGTTTTCTAGCCCCAGTTCGTACAGTTCCAGTTCGCGAAAAGCAATACCCTGATTAATCCAAGCGCGAAGATTAGCAGGATTGAGATCTAGAGCCAGATCATAATCGGCGATCGCTTCTCCTAAATCTCCTTGGGCAGCATAGCAATTAGCTCGGTTATTATAGGCACTATCTAGATGAGGATTAATTTCTAATGCCAAAGATAAATCGCCAAACGCCTCAATAATTTGGTTATTGAGAAAGTACATCAGACCCCGATTGTTGTAGTTGACTGCATGATCGGGACGCAAGGCAATTAGCTGATCGAGAAGGGAGATCGCCACAACATAGTCACCTTTATTTGCTTTAGCCTTAACACAGTTTTTGATCTGCTGTTCTATAGCCGAACTGGCTGCTTGTAATTGAGGTTGTTGATTGAGATCGCTCTTCATAACATTAAATAAATCTTTTCTTAGGCTACTTTACTGTCTTGTCTAAATGCTCAGAAAATAATCATCTGTAATTATTTGAACTGTCTCATAATTTCGTCAATTCTTAGGTCAAGCTGTCAATTACTCCATCAAGAGCATCATGACTAAAAAACATACAAACGTCTTCCACATAATTACGTAAATTAATTTTGAGGATTAAGTGAATTATTTTGAATTTTTGTATCAAAAACTAGGGAAAATGTTTGGTTTCATCACAATTAGCCTTGCTATTGCCCAGTTGAGTACGATTTTACAGTACATTTTCTAAAGTACTGGCTATTTGAAATAGTTCAAAAAAATAGTCTGCAAAAAAATTTAAAGAATTAGAGAATTTAAATTGATATTTTTAAATATATGAGTAATACAGCTTTATTTTCCCAAGCAGCCGATTTAGCAGCCGATGATTACTGCGTTTTGGGGATAGCAACTTGTTTTGTCCGAGAAGAGGGAGAAATCGAGCAATTAACAGTCTTAGAACCCATTCCTTCTGCTGCATTAGAAGCTTTGCTTAAGGGCATTCCTACTTCATATCAATCAGCCTGTGCAAAAACTTTAGGTGAAATTTTTCAAGATGAGACTGTTAAAGTAC
The DNA here is from genome assembly GCA_012034765.1 of Pleurocapsaceae cyanobacterium CSU_1_1. Taxonomy (GTDB): domain Bacteria; phylum Cyanobacteriota; class Cyanobacteriia; order Cyanobacteriales; family Xenococcaceae; genus Waterburya. The sequence goes on from JAAUOU010000080.1 coordinate 7,073, forward strand.
CCAGTGAACTACAAGGAGATGAGGAAATTAATATTTGCGATCGCTTTGCTGAAAGAGTAGCAGCAGCAACGCGCACCTACAAAAGTCGTCCCCAAGCTCAAGAGCATATTCCTTTTGGTGTAGTAAAAAAAGATTTTAATTATTCTTTGGAAAGAAAAAGAGTCTTAAATACTTCTCGCACAGTAAGCGCAGAAGATAATGTCAAACAACATTCTCATACTCATAAAGTTTTATAGATTTTATCGAGTTAGCAGGAGGTGATTGCCAGTTAGTTTTAATTAGACTGCTATTCCCTGCCCAACTCATAAATAACCTAAACTTACTAAACTAGACTGCTCAAATGCTGAATTAGCTGAGATGCTTGATGAACTCCTTCAATTTTTTCGGCTGGCTGTCCTTCTTTAAATAAAACTAGAGTTGGCAGAGCTTCAATTTGATACTTAGAGGCTAGATTAGGATACTTATCAGTGTCGATTTTGACTACCTGGAGGCGATCGCGTAAAGTTGCGCCAACCTGTTCGAGAATTGGGGTCATCATTTGGCAAGGACCACACCAGGTAGCGTAAAAGTCTACTAAGACAGGGACATTAGAACTTTCTAAGAGATCTTCAAAACTGGAGAATTGCTTTTTAACTGCCATAGCGATCGCCTGATATATTACTTATTTACTTACTAGATCACAAAGAGAAAATTAGTCTAAGAGACTGGTTAGCCTATATGATAGCTAAGTTAATCCGAAAGCTAGGTAATTTTAGTTTTTTTATTTAGTTTCTAAAGCTTATTTTAGAGGGGCAAGGTATGGAGTTACTGCCAGAGAATTTACAGCATTTAAAGGATAAGGTTGCCATTGTTACAGGTGCTTCCAGAGGAATCGGCAAAGCAGCAGCGTTGGCGTTGGTTACTCAAGGGGCAAAAGTTGTAGTTAACTATGCTCGCTCTAGTGATGCAGCAGAAGCTACAGTTAAAGAGATTACTGATGCTGGAGGAGAAGCGATCGCTTTACAAGCTGATGTTTCCCAGAGTGCAGAAGTAGATAATTTAATTAAGACAACTCTGGATCAATTTGGACGTATTGATGTTTTAGTTAACAATGCAGGTATTACTAAAGATACTCTGTTGTTACGGATGAAACCCGAACAGTGGCAAGCGGTAATCGATCTCAATCTCACTGGGGTGTTTCTCTGTACTAAAGCCGTGAGCAAAACTATGCTCAAGCAGCGTAGCGGCAGAATTATCAATATTGCCTCAGTAGCAGGGCAAATGGGCAACCCAGGACAGGCTAACTACAGTGCAGCTAAAGCTGGAGTAATTGGCTTTACTAAAACCGTTGCTAAGGAATTAGCCAATCGAGGTATTACCGTAAATGCAGTTGCTCCAGGATTTATTGAGACTGATATGACCAACGATCTTAAATCAGACGACATTATTAAGTTTATTCCCTTGGGTCGCTACGGCAAACCTGAAGAAGTGGCGGGGACAATTCGCTTTTTAGCTGCTGATCCAGCAGCAGCCTACATTACAGGTCAAGTATTTAACGTTGATGGCGGGATGGTGATGGCGTAAAAACCTGTTATTTCAAAGTTTAAGAAATATCAGAAAAATTGTAACTATTAGTTACAATGTAATTATTATTTCAACTAGGAAATACATCTCATGTCTAAGGTAGTTAGTACTAGATTGTCAGGAGAAACAGAAGCAAGGTTACAAAGATTAGCTCGTCGTTTGGGCAAAACTCCTAGTGAAACTGGAGCGATGTTAATTGAAGAATCTTTACGGGAAATTGAGTTTGCTTACATCGAGTTTCGCAATTCCCCCGTAGGCAGACAAGCTTATCTGAAGAATTCTAATCTATCGGTGTGGCAAGTAATTATGCTCGCCAAACAGTATCAGAGTAATTTGGAACAAACTGCTACTCATCTAGAAAAATCAATTGAATGGATAAAAGCAGCATTTAATTACGCCGAAGCTTATCCAGAAGAAATAACTAATGCGATCGCAGATGATTTAGCAACTAACTACACAACTCTCAAGCGCATCTTGCCTCAAATTGAACTAATATCAATTCCTCTAGATGTTTTGGAGTCTGACTTGTAAAGATCATGTTGTCTTTTTTATTGGATGAACAAATATCTCCAGAGGTAGCCAAGCAAATAGCAACTAAACGCCCAGATATTTTGATATTTAGTCTTCATTTCTGGCAAAAAGGTCATTATTTAGGGGTTGTCGATGAAATAATTCTCAAAGCTGCATTTACCGAACAACTAACTTTAATTACCTACGATCAACAGACAATTCCGCCAATCTTATTGGAATGGGGACAAGCAAATATCAATCATGCAGGTATAATTTTTATTGATTATCGTTCGATTCCTCCTAACAACTTTGGTAAATTAGTCAAAGCAATTATTTGGCTTTGGGATTCTCAAAATCAAGCAGATTGGCAGAATCGCATTATTTACCTTCAACCAGCTTAGAAATTGCTCTGGCAAAACTAATCAGACATTGTTGATCGCAAACGATAACCACAGAATTGCTCTTGGCGATCGCAATTTAAAGGACGATTACATGCTTTTTATGATTATTGAACGATTTAAAGACAACGATATTTTACAATACGCAGCTATTTATCAATGGCTATAGGGAGTTGTTCTTGGATTCGTCGGGCTAAGTCTTCGGTAGATTTAGAGTTGTGCAGCACCATAGTGGTGGTTTCGTTGCGCTCAAAGCCTATGCGTTCGTAAAAACTTTGTTGGTGGGTAGTAGTTAAGTAAACTCTTTCGACTCTGCTCACCAGAGGATGAGATATGACAGTTTCTACGAGCTTCCTGCCTAAACCTACTCCTTGATAATCAGGGTCAACAATGACATCCCAAATCGCTGCACGGTATACTCCATCAGAGGTTGCTCTAGCGAAACCGATCAGGCGATCGCCATCCCAGACAGTAACTACAGGATTGCTATTAGCGATCGCAATTTTGAGATCGTCCATATTTCGCGATCGCGCCCAAAAAGCAGTTCTGACAAATAAGCGTTGCAGTTGTTCAAAATCTACTTTTGATTGATCGGCACAAAACTGAATATGACTACAATCCATTGCGGTTGCTACCTCTGTTTATGATTTCAATAATATCACCCTAATATCACGTTCAAAACAAGCTTATTTATTTTTTTCTGGTGTAATTCCAGAATTTAGTGATGATTTTAAGGCTTTTTTCAATAGTATCGCGATCTTTGCAAATTTTTGGTTAGTTATGAACGATTTATATTGTTATTTCCTGACATTCTAACTCGTTAGCCACTAGATGCAAATTGGGTAAGTATTTAATTAGTTCCTGAAATATCGTAGAATACCATGTCTGCGTAAGGATTTTGTTTCGTTGCCAAAAGACGAGTTTGCCAATTACCTACGTGAAGTTCTAATTGATGATTATCAGGATCTAAAATGTATAGCGAATCTCCCTCGCTCGTATTTTCTTGCCAGAGTTTGAGATTGAGTTGCTTAATATTTTGACGACATTGGCGCAATGATTCTGGCGAAACAGTAAAAGCAATATGGGTGTAGTCCGAAACTTTTGAGCGATCGCGATCGCAATTTAGACTTAAACACAGCCACAAATCACCTGCGAGTAAATATGCACCTCGTTTCCATCTAGCCAGAGGTTTACAACCTAAAATTTGAGTATAAAAGTTAAACGATGTTTCTAAACAAGAAACTGATAAAGTAAGGTGGTTTAATCCTTGCAACATAAAGCTTCTTCCCTCTTGAACTTATAGCTTATAGCTTATAGTGAGACAGTTGCGTTGGGCGGGTTCCCCGACTTGTCCTAAAGGATACACCTTCGGATAAGCAAACTGTCGAACCCGAAGGGCTTATAGCTTTCCTCTTTTACTATTTATATTCTGGCTAATAACTTATATGATTACGATCGCGTTACCCAAAGGTGCTTTATTAAAAGACAGTATTGAGCTATTTAATAATTTAGGCTTGGATTTTAGTGCCTTTTTAGATAAAACCAACCGTCAGCTACAGATTACTGAGTCGACTAATACTGCGAGAGCTTTATTGGTAAGAGCGCAGGATGTTCCAGTATACGTGGAATATGGTCAAGCGCAGCTAGGTATTGTGGGTTATGATGTGCTGCGAGAAAAACAGCCAGAAGTTGCTAATTTAGTCGATCTAGAATTTGGCTATTGCCGTTTATCGGTAGCTGTACCCGCTAGTAGTTCCTATCGTCGTTCGGTAGAATTGCCTCCTCACGGTAGGGTAGCCTCTAAATTTGTTAACTGTGCCAAAGAATATTTTGACGGTATTGACTTGCCCATAGAAATTGTACCGTTGTCTGGTTCTGTCGAGTTAGGGCCAATTACAGGCATGTCTGAGGCGATCGTGGATTTGGTTTCTACGGGTAAAACCCTGAAGGAGAATGGCTTGATTGAAATTGATGTGCTATATGAAAGTAGTGCCAGACTAATTGCACATCCTCTTAGCTACCGTTTGAATCGAGATAATCTTAACGACTTAGTATCCAGGCTCAGAAGTTAGCAATTCTTGATAATCTTGTCATAATTTAAATAACAGTTAAATGTTGCTAATTAGATGTATTAGACCTCTATTAATACTAATACTGCTGAACCCGAAGGGCTTTTAGTTCTATGCTTTAAGCTTTTTATTATTAAATTATTGAAATTCATGACCATCGCCTCGAACAAGCCTAGAAAAGTTAGAAATCAAGACAATGACTGGCGATTATTCCTCAAGCTGATTCCCTATGCCAGCAAAAGTAAGGGAACTTTGATTATATGTTTAATCTTATTAGTTCCGTTAGCGGTAGCGGGTTCAATTCAACCGTTGATTGTTGGTCAAGCTATATCTTTGCTTAAAAACGAACCAACCTGGGGTTTTTTGAATGGGGTATCTGTTAGTCAAGGAATCAATAGGTTATCGGGGTTATTACTGCTCACGATTTTAATCAGACTGATGTTTGCCTCAGTTCAAGGTTATTTAGTGCAAAAAATTGGACAAGAAATTACGGCGGAAGTTCGTCAGGATTTATTTACCCACGTTACCTCCCTTGCTTCCAGCTTTTTTGATCGTACACCCGTTGGTAAATTAATTACTCGCATTGTTAGTGATGTAGAAGCGCTGGGCAATGTTTTTGCTAGTGGCGCGGTGGGGGTAGTGAGCGATTTTGTTTCCATTGTAGCGATCGTGGTGATGATTTATGTGACCAATTGGAAGCTGGCATCAATCCTGATGTTTATGCTGATTCCCGTCACCGCGTTAATTATTTATTTTCAGCAACAGTATCGTAAGGCTAACTATAGCGCCAGAGAAGAACTTTCTCAGCTTAACTCAATGCTACAAGAGAATATAGCGGGGATAAACATCGTGCAGCTATTTCGACGAGAAAGATATAACAGCGAAATGTATCGTTCAATTAACGAACGCTATCGTTTAGAAGTCGATAAAACTATTTTCCACGATTCCGCTGTATCCGCTACTTTAGAATGGATTGCCTTAGTTGCGATCGCAGCAGTACTTTGGTTAGGAGGAGTATTGGTGCTGCAAGATAGCATCACCTATGGTGCGCTATCGGCGTTTATTCTTTATGCTCAAAGGTTATTTAATCCACTGCGTCAGTTTGCGGATAAGTTCACCATGTTTCAGTCGGGATTTACCGCTATTGAAAGGATTACGGAACTTTTAAACGAACCTGTTGAAATTAGAGACAAGGTGATTTCTATTGCCGAAGGACATCGCACCATATTAGCTACAGATGCTAATGTAGTTAACTCAAATGATTCTTTAACTGGAGAAATCCGTTTTGAAAATGTTTGGTTTGGCTATAAACCAGATGAATACGTAATTAAAAACCTCGACTTTACGATTAAACCAGGAGAGAAGGTGGCGTTAGTTGGGCCTACAGGTGCAGGAAAAAGCTCAATTATTCGTTTACTCTGTCGGCTATATGAACCCAGTAAAGGTAGAATCCTGGTAGATGGCATTGACATTAAAGATATTCCCCAAGCGGATTTGCGTCGCTATATTGGCGTTATTTTACAAGAGAGCTTCTTGTTTGCAGGAGATGTTAAACGTAATATTACTTTGGGCGATAATTATTCCCTTGAGGAAGTTAAGCAGGCTGCCAAATTAGTTAATATCGATCGCTTTATCGAAGACTTACCCGATGGTTATGACACGGTGTTACGAGAAAGAGGTACAAACCTTTCTGGGGGACAAAAACAGCTTTTAGCCTTTGCACGGGTAGCGATCCGTAATCCTCACGTTTTGATTTTAGATGAGGCAACATCTAGTTTAGATGTCACCACCGAGGCTTTAATTCAATCTGCTTTAGACCAAATTCTGATTAATCGTACAGCAATTATTATCGCCCACCGTCTGTCGACGATCCGCAATGTGGATAAAATTTTGGTGTTGAAGCGAGGGGAATTGGTCGAGTCTGGTAGTCATGATGAATTACTGGAAACAGAAGGATTATATGCCAGCTTGTATAAGTTACAGATGCTTGGCAACTAAAAATATGGATTTTTGTCAAAATAAAAATCAATGAAATCATCTCTCAAGTTTATTGATTTATTTGCTGGTATTGGCGGTTTCCACGAGGCATTGAAAAAACTCGATCTTGAATGTGTTTTTGCCTCTGAAATTAATCAACATGCTAGAAAAACATATCTTGCAAACCATAGAATAGACGCATCAAATTTTAATCAAGATATTAGAAGTATCGTTGCTGCCGATATTCCAGATCATGATATTTTGTGTGCGGGTTTTCCCTGTCAACCTTTTTCTCAAGCTGGCTATAAAAAGGGTTTTAATGATGGCGATCGCTCAGAAAGGGGTAATTTATTTTTGCATTATAGATGTATTAGAGGTAAAAAAACCTAAAGCTTATATTATTGAAAATGTCAGACATCTTTTAAACCACGATGAGGGACGCACTTTTAAAATTATTTGTCAGTATTTAGAAAATGCTGGTTATACTGTCAATTATAAAATTTTAAAAGCTTCTGAATATGGATTACCACAACATCGCCCCAGAATTTTTATTGTCGGATTTAACAAAGAATTAGTAAATACTTTTTGGGCTTTTAATTTTCCTCAAGCAATTCCTCTAAAAATGACAATGAGCGATATTTGGCAAGGTAATTGTAGTCGAGATATTGGCTTTACTTTACGAGTTGGTGGAAGAAGATCTCCTATAGATGATAGAAGAAACTGGGATGGTTATTTAGTTAATGGTGAAGTAGTTCGTATCAAGCCAGAACAAGGTGTAAAAATGATGGGATTTCCTGATAACTTTCATTTTCCAGTTTCTTCTACTGAAGCAATGAAACAATTAGGCAATAGTGTCTGTGTTAATGTTGTTTATCATGTTGCCACACAAGTAAAAGAGTATTTAGAAAATAATGGGATTGAGGAAACAGAAAAGGAGAAACAATTGAAAGGTCGCTTAAATAAAGGTGAATGGAGCGAGTTTTACGCATTTTTACGATTACTTGTAGATGAATATTTATCTTTTGGCAATAAAGAAGGAAATCCTCTTGCAGAATATGTAGTTGTATTTAAACTAAAACATAATTATACAGATATTGAGTATTTGAAAAACGAGAGTGAGATTGAAATTAAAGATGATCATGGTCAAATAATTAATACATTAACTGTCAAAGAACTTGTAGAAGAAATAAGTATAGAGGAAATTTATCAAAGCATAAAAAACACAAAAGGCAGTTCTTTTTTACTACCCAGAGTACAAGAGTATTTTGAATTATTAAAAATTGCTTCTTTTAAAGGCTCTTCCTATAGCAAGGGTGATCTCAATATTTCCTTTAGCCAGAGTAATTTACAATATTTATCTCAAGACATTAATTTAAAATCAAATATTGGCTCTTTACCTACACTTTTAAATGCCTCTTCGGCGACCAATTTTATTTTTAGGATTAATAATTTTGAGGCAGACATTGATGCTATTAACAATATCAAAACAAAATATAAGATTCGCGATCGCATTTTACGTATTTACGAACTAAATTCAAGTTTAGAATTTATTAAATGTGAACAAGAAGTTCATACTAATAATTTAAAGAAAGTTGATTCTTTGATGCCAGAAATTTTAGCGAGAATTTTAATTAAATACTATAGTGGGGAAGGTTCTAAAATCTCAGACTTAGTAACAGATGAAAACGAAGTTTGTCGGGTAAAAGATTATTTAAAAGCCGTACTATTAGGAATGTTCTCCAGTAAAAAGTGGGATGGCAACTATACAGCAAATGGCAGTATTTTAATTAGAAAGCAAGGGGATTTAATTCTTTATCATGTTATTAAAGATGACATTTTAAAAGATTATCTGTTTCACAATACAAAACTTGATACCCCGTCTTCGACAAGACACAGATTTGGAAATCTGTATAAAGAAGGAAATCAATCTTTAGTTAAGCTCAATCTGCAAATTAGATTTATTTGAGTAATATTTTCATAAATGAACAATAATCTGACGATCGCCTTATCACTCTTATTTTGGTTAACTCCTATTGCGCTAACGATTCATTTGGCGCTGAAAAAATCTGAGTCGAAGACTTATAAAAAAAGATTAGGTTATATCTATGGCAGCTTGTGGGCGATCGCTTGTCTTGGTTATGGCTGGCTGTTTATTCAGTAGCTAGTTGTGCTGATAACTGTTTTAACTCTGGCATTAACTGAGAAAAAGCTACCCCTCGATGACTAACTCTACTTTTCGTTTCTGCGGACATTTCAGCAAAAGTCTGTTGTTGTGACGGCACATAAAAAATCGGATCGTAACCAAAGCCCCCGCTACCACGGGGAGAATTCAATATTTTACCAGGACAGATTCCTTCTGTTGCCAGGACAATCTCGCCTTGAGGATTAGCAATGGCGATCGCACAGATAAACTTTGCCTGTCTATTTTGGTTATCTCCCAACTCCCTGAGTAAGCGATTGATGCGATCTGAGTCAGTTTTACCATAACGAGCCGAATATAGTCCTGGCGCACCACTCAAGGCATCTACAGCTAGTCCAGAATCATCAGCGATCGACCATTCCCCTATAGCTTTTGCTACTTCTGAAGCCTTAAGACGAGCATTAGCAATAAAAGTAGTTCCAGTTTCATCTACATCAATCTCGGCGGGTTTTAAGACCAATTTCCAGGGTAAATCTCCTAAATATTCCTGTATTTCCTTTAGTTTCCCAGGATTTCCTGTAGCGACGACTAACTTTTGCACGGTAGAAATGTATTTAATATTTTTCGTCAATCTACCATGAAAAACTAATACCAAATAAAAAATAGAATGCTATACATTTTGTCAGGGCGAACAGCGACGCGAAGCGCGAAAAAGCGTTGGCGGGGTTCCCCCGCTTGAGCTTATTAAGCAAGAAGCTTATCCGAAGGTGTCCTAAAGGACATTGTACCCTTGTGGTATACCGCTACGCATATACTTTAGTGAATCCTTTAGGACGTTCGCCCCTACCCAAAAACTTTGACTAGAAAGCCATAGGCTTATAGCTTATAGCTTATAGCTAAGAAATAACAGCTTGAGCATAATATTCTGCGGCAAATAAGCTGAAGTTAGCTTCATCAGGGTTTTCGGTGGTCGCGATCGCAATTTCCGCTTCTTGATTTACCCAATAATCTTGAGTGCCAAACTCCATTTTGGAGAAGCTATTATTATCTTCAAAGGTCATGGTTTGGGTGGAAAATTCGGTGGCATTAAATGCTGAAAAATCGCCGACCGCAGTTCCCTGGTTATAGCGGACAATTGAATTAGAACTTTTCTCGTTATAAATCCCCGCGATATTAACATTTGTATTAAAGCTAGGTGCTAAGAAGTCCGAACCCACATTGACCACATTGTTATTGTCGATAGTAGTCTTATTAGTGGTGTCATTCCAAATATAATAAGCGTTAATTTTTTCAAAATAGCTATCTTTTAAGATGACGTTATTAGTATTAAAAAATTTGATCCCAGCAGCGTCATGGCTTTGAGCGTGATTTGCTGCTAAATTGACAGACTGCACATTAACGTTGGTGATTTGCGCGCCATTCGTATCGCCAACCCCAATTCCTTTGCGAACTACATCATACACACTACTATTGCTTAACTTTAGTCCATCTGCATGATCCAAGGCGATGCCAGTTTGGTTGCCATCGGTAATAAATCCATTTTTGCCGATGTTGTGAATCTCAAGATTCTGGAGGGTTAAATTTGATGCTTTATAACCGTAAATACCATTATTGCCATTAGTTATTTCTACATCCTGAATAGTAGCCCCAGAAGCACCTGAATATAAAGTGATAATTGAGTTGTATGTGCCGTTGCCGTCGATTACTGAATTCTCTTGACCATCAAGAATAATATTTTTATCAATGGTAATACCTGAAGTGTAATATCTGTTATTCCCCAATTGAACTAGATCGCCACTGTTAGCATAGGCGATCGCTGTAGCTAAATCTCCACCAAAATCGCGATCGACATCAATAGTATTATTACCACTAGGAATATAACTATTGTCAACATTCTCAAAATTATCAACAGTAGGGATCGGGTTGCTCTGCTGCTGATCGAGAAAATTAAGAAGCTGGGCGGATTGTCCTTGATCTTCAATGATGAAAATCGGCGTAATTGTTTGTCCTGGGGTAAGATTTGCCCAACCATCTTGCCCTTTGATAGTGTAGCTGCCGTCTGAGTTCTGGGTCAGATTTACTCCATAAGCAGCCGAGATTGTATAGGGTAAATTGAAATTTAATGCCCAATCGGCAGCACCCAGATCGTTGCTAATAGCAAGCTCTAACTTATACCCTCCGTTCCAATCTTCTGCGATCGTCGATGTTGTATTAAAAGCCATAATATTTATCAAAAATTTATAAAAGTGATTTCTATCAATTTCCTTTATAAAGTTTGGATTAAGACTTAGGGGTGACATCAGATCCACAGAGGTTGTGATATCGCGGAGTGGCAGCCACAAAAAGTTTTTATTAGGCGCTTTCTTGAACGAGTTGCGTGGAAAAGTCTAATTTACAGCAATTTTGATGATTGAGATACTAGGCTGTTGATTCGCTGATTCCTCTGGAGTTGGATAAGTTGGGCGATCGCCCAACTCAGAAAATTTTCGTTCTTCCCCATTATGATTGGGGTTGGTCGGAATTAAGATTACGTACTAAGTTACGACAGCCAGCACAGTCACAGCCATAAAGTTGAATCGCCTTATCTCCTTGACGGTCTATTTCGGCTGCTGTGTCAGCATCATATCCATCACAGCTACAGTCGGCAAAAGGATAATCAGTTTTACTGGCAGGAATTTCTGCCATTTTATTATCCATTTCTGGAGCAGTAAAAATATATTCTGTGGCACCAACGGAATTAGCCCCTAGTAAAGATATGGCAACAGATCCCGAACAGCCAAGAGCAGTAAGTATCTTGTTCATAGGTTACTCTCAATTATAAAAAATCAATTATATCCTACATATAATTGAACTCAGGTATCATCCCAAACATAACAATTATGATGGATGCTCATCTTGAATCTTACTAACAGGATTATTAAGAGCAAATTCTGGCACTAAACCAGGAGTAATCGCCGACTCGATTAAACCACCTGAATTATGGATGGGCGCTTCTCCTGGAGCAAAATCATTGCTAGATTGTTCTACTTGGGGATCTCCTGAAGGTAGCCAGCTTAAGAAAGGAAGCGGCAGCAAGGTGGAAAGATTAGTGATGATCACCAACAGCCACAGCTTGTCAAAATTGCTTTCTGTGACTCCTAACCAGGAAGTAAGTAATGCTCCTAATTCGTGAGACAGTAGCCCAGATAAATTCCAAATCGACATTAATAGAGCAAATAGGGTGGCTTCAACTCCTTTGGGACAAAGGCGAGCAGATAATACCAATACGGGCATCCAGGTAATCTGCCCCACCACAGTTAAGACTAGACTATCTCCCAGACTAAACCAGCGATCGTCAATTCCTAAAGCGCGATTAGTGTGGGTAACTAACAGTAAAGTTGTCATCCCTAAAATTGCAGCAATTACGGTACTCCAGCCGAGAATCTTGCGAAACGGTACAGTTTTGAGATAGCGCTGAAATAAGAAGATTCCCACTAAGGAAGCAAAGCTAGTGACTAGCCGTACTCTCCCCAGAAATTCAGGTTCAAATCCCAACTCATTGGTACTAAAGAAAAAGAAGGCGGAATCAGCGGTGGGAGTCGCCTGCCAAGCAAACAAGAAAGCGATCGGCAGCCAGACTTGTTTCTGTTTAACTGCTGTCCATAATTGCTGAATTTGACCTTTGACTGGAGATACCTGAGTTTCAGTATCGTCTTGATTAATTTTTTCTTCCGTAATTAACCAAGCTACTGCCGAAACAATCAGCGGAAAAAATGCGGTAATTTCAAAAACCTGATTGCTACTGAGGTGTTGTAGGAGCAATCCGCTAAAATAAGCTGTTAATAGTCCACCTAATGCTGAGGCCCCCCAAGATAAAGACTGCAATGAGCCAGACTGGGATAAAGACTCTTCCCTAGCTAGTTCAACAATTAGAGAATCGACAATCACATCGCTAATTGCTACAGCAAGAGAGGTGAAAAGAATTACCAGGGTGGCGGTAAAAGCATTATTAACCAGGGTTGCTAAAGCGAGCCAAGATGCAGAGCCGAGTAATCCTGATAAGATTAAATATGGGCGGCGACGATAACCAAAAATGGGCAAACCGTCCGAGATGAAGCCAAATAGCGGTTTAATGATCCAAGGAAGGGCGGTGATACCTGTAAGAGCAGCTACTTCAGCAGGACTCAGTCCTAAATCATCTTTCAAAAAAAAGCTGACCGCTAACCGCGCTAATCCCAGGATTCCCTGAACGAAATAAACGGTTAAAATGCCCAATAATTCCGCGCTTGGCTGATTACCAAAGAGAATTTTATCCTGAATTAGTTTTTTAATGCCTTTGAATTCATAGGGGTTAGCAATCATGTATATTATTAAAGTTTTATGACTATTACTTAATCATAAGCAATCTTGCCCTAAAAACTCTCAACTCTAAGAATGAGTTTTAATTAAATATGAAAATTATTCGGTTAACTTTAAACATAGTTGCGATCGCTTTTGTCTTAATCAACTTTACCTACACTCCTATTGCCCAGGCTCAAGACAGTTATCCATCCTATTACCGTGAAAAAAAGATTCATAATCCTGACGGCATCGGCAAATACTATATGCGTCGAGAAATCGCCCAAGTAATGGGACATGAGGCCATGATGTGGCTGGAGAGAGAAAGTAGAGTAAAAGAAGAAAAACCTGATTTAACAGTACAGAATTTAAACCTCAAACCCGATGATGTGGTGGCAGATATCGGAGCAGGATCGGGTTATTTTAGCTTGCGTATTGCGAAGCAAGTACCACAAGGCAAAGTATATGCGGTAGATATTCAGCCTGAAATGTTAGATGCAGTTAACTTGCTTAAAAAAGATAAGCAGATTAATAACATCGAGACGGTTTTAGGTCAGGAAAATAGCCCTAATTTGCCTTTAGCAAGCGTTGATCTAGCCATAATGGTAGATGCCTATCACGAATTTGCCTATCCTAGAGAAATGATGGAGGGGATATTCCAAGCTCTTAAACCTGAAGGTAGAGTAGTCTTGTTGGAGTACCGCAAGGAAAACCCGATGATTATGATTAAGCCTCTCCACAAAATGACTCAAAAGCAAGTTAAGAAAGAGCTTGAGGCAGTAGGATTAAAATGGCAGGAGACTAAGGAGTTTTTACCAGAACAGCATTTTTTGGTGTTTAGTAAAAAAGTCTAAAAGACAGTAGTGCGATCGCTATCAAACAAAACACTAAACACTAAATTTCATCGCTAAATCTGAGCGAAAGAAATCGTTTTTCTCACAGTTAGCTTTCTTTTCTACAGATCCTTTTCTGTTAACTCGGCAATCTTTATTAAAGCTTTCAGTGTGCCTATTTTTAAATCTTTATTCTTGTGTACTGGAATAGACAAAATTTTATCTACTCCAGTTTTAGCGTAAATCAATATGGTGACTACCCGTAACTTTTCTCAAAACCCAGCCTTTTTTCTCAACTATTTTGCAGAGCTTTTTACCAGAAATCGACTTCATACCGCTACTTCTAGAATTTGAGTATCATTTTCAACGGTATGATTATCGTTTGCTACTTCAAGCCATCCTTCAATTGCATCTTTAAGATTGTTTTCCAGTTCTTCCATCGTATCCCCTTCGGTAATACATCCTGGTAAAGCAGGAACTTCTGCCCAATAACCTCCCTCCTCTGCTTGATGAACGATCGCTTTTATTTTCATTGGGTATACAGCGTTTTTTAGAGATTTGTATTCTATTTTATCTTTATCTTAAACATGCTCTAAAAAAGCGATCGCTTTTCCACAAGACAGTAATGCGATCGCACTGATTTTTTTCTATACTTCTAAGCTTTGAATTTCTTCATTACAATCTTCGACCTTTTTTATCTAATCCCATTGCTTGATATAAGTTTCTCGCATTTTCATAAGCTATATTTGCTCCTAC
>JAAUOU010000081.1 GCA_012034765.1 Pleurocapsaceae cyanobacterium CSU_1_1
CCTGCCTAGTGTTAAGGAGGCAGCGCGGTCTTGGGCTTTGCCCAAGTGAAGCGACTGCCGTTTCGATTCATCCTATCGCTTTTGGCTAACGCCAATAAGCGTAGGTCTTCTCTCACAAAAAGATAAAGAGAAAGCGATCGCTTTTAACTATTCAACATAAACTTATGACATGGATAATATTGACGGTTAAAGTTTATTGAGCGATCGCCGTTCCCAATAGGCAGGTTCGTTCCATGCTTGCACCATCCAAATTGCTGCCTTCTAATTCCGCACAGAGTAAGTTTGCTCCAGTTAAGTTTGCCCCAGCCAGGTTTGCTCCGCGCAAATCAGCTTCTTCAAGATTAGTCTCGCTCAGGTTTGCCCCCTGGAGATCTGCCTGAGATAGATTAGCACCTTTAAGGTTGGCACTATTGAGATTGACACCCCGCAAATCTGTCCCTCTTAAGTCAACTCCTTTAAGATTTACGCCAGTTAAGTTTGCTCCACTCAAAAATGCTCCTGATAAAGAAGCTTGAGTTAATTTTGCGCCCATTAAGTTTGCCCCTCGCAGATTGCTACCCCGTAAATCAGCACTACTTAAATCTGCCTGCATTAAATTCGCCCCTAATAGGTTCGCCCGTAGATCCGTACGCTGTAGATCTGCCTGCATTAAATTTGCCCCGTCTAGTCTTGCTCCTTTGAGGTTGGAACGAGAAAAATCTGCCCCGACTAAATTAGCTCCTGCTAAATTAATCTTCTCTAGTTGGCAATCAGCCAAATCTTCATCTTCTAAATCTATTCCTGGAAAGTGCTTTTCTTGTCCTGCGCGAATTGTATCTACGGTCATTATTTATTTATTGTTAATTAAAAAGATTTTCAAGATTGGAGTTTAAAGCTTAAAGCTAAAAACTAGCTTTTTTGAACGCAAGCTAATTTACATCAAACTTATATTTAAGAAAATGATGTTTGGTTCTTGTTCGCGCTACCAGAATCGATCAGCCACATTCCCGCAGCAATTTTTGGTCGATCAGTTTGAAAAGTCATGCCCTGCTGCATTCCCATTACCAACAAAGATAAAGCATCTAACAGCTTAGGATCGTATCGTTTACCTGATAATGCCTGACAGTCTGTCAAAGCCTTAGTCAAGGGATTTTTATCGCTCGAATATTGTTTATAAGCTTTCATTTTTTGTTGAAAGTCTGCTAGCAAGCAAATAATCCGCGATTCTAAAGGAATCTCATCATAAGATAATCCTGCGGGAATACCTGAGCCATCCCAGGCTTCTCTTTGGTGGGTCAAGATCTTAGAAACGGCTTCTAACTGGGGCATAACGCGCAATACTGATGCTTTGGGAGCAGCTTGATTGGCTAAAGTTTCCGCTTGAACAGGCGATCGCCTATTACGTCTAGTTACATCTGGTAAACCTAACCGATGTAGCAAGCCTGATAAATACAATCTTTTAGCCTGCCAGGCAGGCAGATCAAGCAACTGTGACATTGCTTCTGCCATTGATGCTACCTCTGAGGCTGCCATGGGGTTACTAACGTCGGTGGCATCCACTAACTGAGCCATCCGCAAAAACGCCTGCATCTCATTAGAAACGATATTTTCGCTCAAATCATTAAAACCTCTAAAGTAATCTACTTCGGGTTGATTTATTGTTTCATGGGAGTTTTGAAGATACTTAATTACTTGAGAAACTACCGCACCCAAGTCATCTCTTTGTCTCGTGGCAGATTCAGCAGTCATTTTGGCGACTTTTCCTGCCATCAACTCTGCCAGTTTTGGGTCGTAGTTTGCCATATGGTTAATCGCCAACTCTACAGTTTCGCGCACTAATTCTGGTTCAAATGTCCAAAAGCCGTAAAATTTGCGTTCTAAATCTGTTGTGGGCTTGTTGTCACCATAGTCTGCATCGGATAATTCCTGACACAGCACCATTGCCGTATAGGTTGGAGAGAGAATCATCAAATGCCATTCTTCCGCCACAGGATCTTCTGGCTTTAACTGAACCAGCGCCACGTTTTCCTTCTTACTAGTGGGGTGGCTATCAAATCCCGCATCAGGGGTTGCCATCAAGACCACGTGTTCTGACTTGTCTGCTAAATCACGATAACGATCTGCTTCTTCCAGATACCATTTACCACGCTGAAAAGCTGTTACCATTAAGGGCGCACTGTTAGCATCTAAGATAAAGTCTTCTAAAGCATGGCACAAAGCCACTAAAGTATTTTTATAATAAACACCAAAGTTTAATGGTCGTTTGCCATGGCGATGAGCCTGATCTAATCTTTGTAATATCGATCCTTCCAGCATAGTAAATATTTAGTAGTTAGTTAGTTAAATTTTAAGTGCGATCCAAAGGCTACACTTTTGATTAATTTATATTTGTTTTTATTTGTTTTTAGACAGCAGTAGTAATTTTCTGCTGTTCTGATTTTACAGGAGCAGTCAAGGCTTCCTCCAGAGATGCTTTACCTAACTTATCTTCCAATATTTGCATCACCTCCCGTCCAAAATCGTTAGGATTCTGCTTCCAAGCCTGGAGACATACTTCACCAAAGAAAGAACCAAACGGTTCAGGATTCCATAGCAATTTTTTAGCCGTCCAAGGCATTAAGCTCATGGGATTATATCCAGGTTTTAGAACTTGATTATCTAAGGCATACTCTTCTAGATGAGTATGAGGCTGCAAACCAATAAAGAAAATTGCTGGCTCTACCTTATCTTGCCCAAAAATTGCTTCCAACTCCCGATGATAAGCAATAGTTTGTCTGATTGTCTCCTGGGTTTCATCAATCACATTAAACGAGTAATTGACTGACACTAGATCATTAAACCCTGCTGCTTTTAAATCGCGACAATTTTGTAAGACAGTACGTAGGTTATACCCCATCCTCATTTTACGTACCAGCTCTTGTGAACCGCTAGTAATGCCAATTTCAAAGTAGTTCATACCTGTTTTGACCATAAGTTTTGCCAGTTCAGGAGTCACGTTATCAGCGCGAATATAGGCTGCCCAATGAATATCTTCCATTCCCGAATCAATAATCTTTTGGAGTAAAGCGATCGCATCAGGAATATACTTTTTAGCAGGAATGAATTGAGCATCTGTAAACCAGAAGTTGCGAATGCCCCTGTCATAAAGCTGACGCATTTCTTTCACTACTTCATCAGCAGGATTAATCCGTACCTGTTTGCCTTCTACCACGGTATAAACGCAGTAGCAGCAGTTATGAGGACAACCTCTTTTAGTTTGTACCCCAATATAGAAATCATTGTCTTGGAGATAATAGTCAAATTCTGACCAAACTCTAGCAATGTAATCGTAATTGCAGGCGCTTTTTTCAATGGGAGTAGGCCACTCGTGGATCAGTCTTTCTCTAATCTGGTTTTCTCCGACTACGTAGCAGCGTTCGTCGCGAAACTCTTGATTATTCAGAATTTTAGTTAGCAACTGTTCCCCTTCGCCCACTGAAACAATTGTACCATTTGGTAACGACTCTTGTAGCTGCTCATAAAATACACTAACCGCACCCCCGCCCACAATCACACGAGCTTCTGGATGATATTGCTTGGCTCTGTTTAATCCTCTTTTAATCAGATTATTGTTACGCCATAGCTCTCCATAGTAAGCAGATGCTACCTTAAATCCGCCTAATGCTCCTCTCAATCGAATCAAGGGGTTTTTAGCATAGTAAAACTCAAAGGCATTTTGCAGAGGATTTCCTCCTCTACCGCCAACGGGGGCATAAATCTGAATATCTCGCCAGGAAAATACGAGTAAAGATGGCTGAAATTGATCAATACAGAGATCTAAAGCTGAATTAAAATCTAGTGGCGGAACTGTTCCCAAATCAAAGATTTTTTGGTCAACTTCAGGAAATAATTTGTGTACGTGATCTGCCAGATAAACCACCCCAATTGGAAATATGGGGTTGCAGGGCAAACGAACATAGAGAATGCGCTGAGTCATAAGTGAGAATTATGGAACTATTATTATTGACAATTTTCATGAGTTTAATCTGAGGATACTTAGAAGTTTCCTGTCACGGGCGCTCATAAATTATTTATATAACTTAACTTTAGCGAGATTATCTTCCACAATCAACCAGAGTTCAATCATATTTTGGATTTTTCAGGCTGCAACTAACAATAAACGGTGATGTAATTGAGCGAAAAAATAAATTTGTATAGATTGATTCCTAATTTTTTACAGGTGTTAGTTAGGATAGTGAAGTTATTTACAAATACTGTAAATTCACAAAAAAATATAATTAAAAGGTCATCAAAATATCCATTGGTAGTTTGTTTTACAAATTGCTGGGATCAAAAAATGTTAGGTTACTTATATCAATAAAAAGTATTTTTTACCTAGTGTTATTCAATAATTATGTCTCAAACCTTAGATCCTTTTCCGCGTGATCAAAACAACAGCATTCTTTGTTGCTATGTAAACGCTACCAGTCAGATCCAGATAGCGCGTATTACTAATATTCCGAACTGGTATTTTGAGCGAGTAGTATTTCCTGGTCAGCGCTTAGTATTTGAAGCACACGAAAACGCAGTTTTAGAAATTCATTCGGGAATGATGGCAAGTGCTATCTTATCCGATACAATCCCTTGCATTAAGCTTAAGCTAAAAATGCTGAAGAGGAGCAAGATCAGTCGAAAGCTCAAAAAGCGGCAGATATTGGACAAACTAGTAATATTTCACTGGGTAAAATGGATATGGCAGCATCAGTTCGTTTTGCTGTATGAAATACAAATAAAGGTAAAGTGTTCAATAAAATTAAAGATAATTATTTGGGTTGTTAGGAATAATAACCCTATTGGTTGTGGTAAGTTAAAAGAACTAAGAATCGTTACTATAAAACAGTACTCAGTTAGCAAACTTGAATTTACCTTCATTTCTTTGGCTCTGGAAAATTGCTGCTTGGGCAATGGGAGGAGCGATCGCATTTTATCTGCTGCTTTTCGTTTCAGGAGCATTAATGTTTTATGGTCGTGTAGCCAAAATTGGTCGTCCACCTTGGCTAAGAAATGCTCACTATACTGGAGGCATCATCATTGTCTTTTTAGTGCTGTTATTATTGGCGATCGGTGTTGTGGGTACAGTGGGTTACTACGGCAGTCTGGGGCATTCTACTCATCTTTGGTCGGGCTTATTCGTGGTAGGGTTGATCTGCCTTTCCGCTTGGAGTGCCAATCAAATAGATGCTCATAATCATTGGGCGCGATCGCTACATATTACGAGCAACGCCATCTTATTTGTCGGATTGGCTTACGTATCGTGGACAGGTTGGTCAGTGGTGCAAAAATATTTATAAAAGATTTTAATCTTATTTTATTTGCTCATAATCGAGACAAAAAAGAGTTTGAAACTCAATACCAAAATGGCAAAAGGCGAACTAGGAAATATTCCTGTCGCCTCCATTTGCAGTTAAATTTAGGTACTGACTGTCTGTAACAATCACTGATTAACAAACTAGAACTTATATTGCGCCCCAAGTTCTATGCCGAATGCATCTAAACCTTTGCTCTCAGTTTCCCCTTCAACAACGTTACCGTTGTTACCAACTTCGGGAACATCGACAACGCCAAAAATATTTGTATACCTCGCTTGTCCAATAATGTCGATTTTATCTGAGACAGGATAGCCAACCCCAGCCTTAGCTTGCAAAGCAAATCCAGTTCCCGAATCGTCATCACCTAATGCGTCGCCGAGATCGCCGCCAAAGTTAACATTTCCTACGCCAATACCAGGGCTGGCGAATATGTAAAGACTTTGATCGTTAGTTTCATCTAGAGTATAGGTAAATCTGGGGCCAACAAAAAAGTTGAACGAACTATAAGATCCATCGAGAGGATCGGCATTACCGAAATAAAGAAGTGCTTCTGCATCGGCACTAATAAGATCGCTAAATTTATACCCACCATAGATACTGCCACCAAATCCAGTACCAGGATCGACTTGCTGCAATGTAGTATTGCCATTTGCTGTTACTCGCACGTTAAAATCATCAATTTCGCTAGGGAAGAATAAACCTAAAGTTCCACCAACATAATATTTGCTGTCGACGCTACTGCTGCGAGTGCGACGAGTTCTAGTTCTTCTAGTTCTTCCAGTTTGAGCAATTTCATCACCTTGCCCTTGAAAATTAACATCAAAGTTATTGCATTCTCCACCAGATTGGCAAGAAACTTTGAGGCTTTCATGACCGTTTGTTTCTTGTGCTTGAGCAGCTAAGGGGAAACCTGTAGCCAAAATAATTGCTAAAACAGTAGTTTTAATATTCATACTTTTCACACCACACATAAATTATTGTTAGATATAGTTAGACTAACTATGAATATTATGTTATGCGATACGCATTATAAATAACTCATACATTAGACAGATTTTAAACTGTTTATTACTGTTACTTTGGCAGAGTTTTTGAGACGATAATTAAGCCATTTATAGTTAAGCAAATCTTAATGAATTCAGACTTTACTATTCGTCAGGCTAACGTGGCTGATGTTCCGCAAATCTTTAGTTTAATTAAAGCATTGGCAGAATATGAAAAATTGAGCCATCAGGCGACAGGAACGGTTGAACAGCTTCAAGAGCATTTATTTGGCAGTCGTATTTATGCCGAGGCAATTATTACCGAAATCGGCAATGAAACCGTTGGCTTTGCCTTATTTATCCCTAATTACTCCACTTTTTTAACCAAACCAGGAATTTATCTAGAAGATCTATTTGTCTTGCCAGAATACCGCCGTCAGGGAATAGGCAAAGCAATGTTATCTTATTTAGGTAGGTTAGCTGTTGAGAGAGATGCAGGAAGATTAGAGTGGAGCGTTTTAGATTGGAACGAAAGTGCGATCGCCTTTTATCAAAGTATAGGCGCAAAAGTACTGCCCGACTGGCGCATTTGTCGTGTCACTGATAACGCATTAGAAGCCTTGGCAACAATCTATTAAACATCATGGAAATTAAACGTATCCCTGTCTTGTCAGACAACTATATTTTTGTGCTGTGGGATCCCCAACAGAAAATCGCTGCGGTGGTTGATCCTGCTGTAGCGAAACCCGTGATTGAATATCTTCAGTCAATTGATGCTCAATTAGTTGCCATCTTCAATACTCATCATCATGGAGATCACGTTGGGGGAAATAAACAATTAGTTAAACAGTTTCCCGATCTTTGTGTTTATGGTGGCGTAGAAGATCGAGGCAGAATACCTCAGCAACAGGTCTATCTAGAAGAGGGAGATATAGTAAAGTTTGCTGACAGGATAGCTCAGGTGTTTTTTGTTCCAGGACATACTCGCGCTCATATTGCTTACTATTTTCCGCCAATAGGAGCTGATGAAACAGGAGAATTATTCTGTGGTGATACGATCTTTGCTGGAGGATGTGGCAGATTATTTGAGGGAACTCCCGCACAAATGCTCAATTCCCTTGCTAAATTACGCCAGCTTCCCGATCAAACTCGTGTTTGGTGCGCCCATGAATATACTTTAAGCAATCTTAAGTTTGCCTTGACAGTAGATCCTGATAATCGAGATTTGGAAACTAGATATCAAAAAGTACAGCAAGCTCGAAGTCAAGGTTTAGCTACTATACCGTCTCTGCTGGGGGAGGAAAAGCAGACCAATCCTTTTTTGCGTTGGGATACTCCTGCTATCCAAGCTACCGCCAAGATCAATGAACCTGTAAGAGTTTTTGGTCGTATTCGCGGCATGAAAGACCAGTTTTAAGCTTTAAATTTAAACATTAAACATCTACTTGATAACTAAGTTCTAGTTCATCTCCAGGAACACCTCGAATACCCCAATTGCATTGAGGAGTTTCAAAAATGGTAATTTCTAAATCTTGGGGTTTAATATCAGCAGTTTCAGCAATCTTTTGATACATAGTACGAATTAAATTCTTTTTAGTTTCAACAGATCGACCCTCAAACATGCTAATTTCAATGATTGTATAGTCCCTACTGCGATCGCTAGGAAAGATAAAGTTTTCTGGCTCTAGAATAATAAACCGCTGAAATTTTTTAAATTCTGGTGTGCCAATCGCTGCCATTAATGCTGCATGAATGGCATGAGACAAAGCAAACCGTCTTGGTTCAAGATTTTGTTGTAACCCGTAGACTAGAATCTGTGGCATTTATTTAAAATTACTATAATCACCATGATTAAAATTCGGTGTCCCCAATGTGTCTGAAAACCGCTGTATCATTTAGAATTCTGGTGTGAAATTTTAGCAGGGACTATTGCTGAATCCCATGAAACAACCGATGTTGGATTTTATCCAATTCATCTAGAACGTCAATGGCATCGCGATCATCAAACGGAAGCCTTGGCTGCACTAAAATTTTGGCATCAATGACCTAAATCGAAGCAGCGATCGGTATTAAATTGAAATAAATAGCTAAAGGTAAAGCAATAAAACCCACTGCAATTAATATAGCCAAAATCAGCGCGATCACATAAACTACAGAACTTATTTTTGAGTTAAGCACACCAATTGATTGCCAAGCACTCCAAATCCCGTGGCGCAAATGGAAAGCCAACAGGATCATTACTCCCGCATAACCAAAGGCATAAACAGGGTTTTGAAACTTCTCTATCACTAAGCTTGATAAATCACGCATTTCTACTCCGTTAATTACCGTGGAGTAATATACGCCAAATTTGAAAGTTGTTAGATGCAAGATTAAAAATCCCAATAGCACCATGCCAGTAATTAACATACTGCGGGAACTAATTGACTGTTTACTAGGTGTTCCTGCACTTTTTAGCTGGCTATAACCAACTGGTCTAGCTTTGAGAGTGTTTAGTCTAATGGTAATGCCGATTACTGCGTGAAATATGGCGATCGCCAATAAGCTAAACTCAATCAGATAAAGTAGGATACCCAAGCTATCAATAAAATGAGCAAGCTGGTTATAGGCGGAGCTTCCTGCAAACAGGGTTAGGTTTCCCACCATATGAACGAGGACAAATAAAGTTAAACCAAGTCCTGTAATACCCGTAATAATTTTTTTGCCGACAGGAGAAGTATAAAAGTTAACTACTTTTGGGCGATCGCTACTGATAGTCATGAAACTCTACTTTAAAGACTTAATAAAAACTAAATCTTATTGTATTGCCAAATAAAAAGAGGACACAGGTTCAATACTTTTCGGTTAACAATTGCGCTCGGTAAATATGGGCTTAAGTAATAAGTAATGATGACCTACTACCTACTACCTACTACCTACTACCTAAAAGTTTATAGCTTATAGCTTACGGCTTGATTAAACCGAAGTAAGAGTTTTTGACTCTGCTACCTCTGGGCTATCTGCTTCTGAAGGGGGTACTCCTGCCAGAATTGACCGAGATAATGCTCCCAATCTTTTAAAATAGCTTGACCTTTAGGACTACCAGTTTTAGCAACGTGCTGTTGAATCATCTCTTGAAGTTGTTTTGCTCCCGCCTCAGATTCTATTCGCTGCACCTTGACGATTTCGGGGTTTACCTTGCTGGGAAAACTATTATTTTCATCCAAGAAATAGCCTAAACCACCCGTCATTCCCGCACCGACGTTACGACCAACCTCGCCCAAGACAACAACTAAACCACCTGTCATGTATTCACAACAGTGATCTCCTGCACCTTCGATAACTGCTTTAGCCATAGAATTACGCACCGCAAACCTTTCTCCTGCTCGTCCATTGGCATATAGTGCGCCACCAGTTGCGCCATAAAGGCAGGTATTACCGATAATTACATTAGTGCCAGCGTCATAAGTAGAGTTGCTATTAGGGGCAATAATAATTTCGCCACCGTGCATCCCTTTGCCAACATAATCGTTAGCTTCACCAGCAATAATCAGCTTCATGCCAGGTAGATTAAAAGCGCCAAAGCTTTGACCAGCAGAACCTTTAAATATCAGCGTGATTTCACCAGCAAAGCCACTATTGCCATACTGAGAAGCGATCGCTCCTGAAATCCTAGCACCAACACTACGATCGGTGTTCAAAATAATTAAGTCTTTGGCGACTTTGCCCTGATGAGCGATCGCAACTTGAATTGCCTCATCGGCTAAAATTTCATCGTCTAATACTGTGTCATTAGTATGAACATCTTGATGTTTTAACCAGGCGCGATCTGATTTGACGTTAGGTAAATTGATCAGGCAATTTAAATCTAAACTGTTAGTTTTAGCAACGGTGATATCAGAGTTGGGCGTTAATAGATCAGTACGTCCAATAATCTCATCTAGACTGCAATAGCCTAGTTTTGCTAAGAGCGATCGCACTTCCTCTGCCACGAAGAAGAAGAAATTAACCACATTTTCGGGAATACCTTTAAAACGATCTCTGAGGTGTTGTTGTTGAGTTGCTACACCCACAGGACAGGTGTTCATGTGGCAAACTCTAGCCATAATGCAGCCTTCTGCGATCATCGCGATTGAACCAAAACCATATTCTTCTGCCCCCATCAAGGCCGCCATAATTACGTCCCAGCCAGTTTTTAAACCACCATCGGCACGGAGTAAAACGCGATCGCGCAGTTGATTTTGTAAGAGTACTCGATGTACTTCCGTTAGACCTAATTCCCAGGGTACTCCCGCGTGCTTGATCGAGCTTAGAGGTGATGCCCCTGTCCCCCCATCATGACCCGAAATTTGGATCACATCAGCATTGGCTTTAGCTACCCCTGCCGCGATTGTACCGATGCCAATTTCTGCCACTAGCTTAACCGACACTTTAGCTTGAGGATTGATTTGGTGGAGATCGAAGATTAACTGTGCCAAATCTTCAATGGAATAGATGTCGTGGTGGGGAGGAGGGGAGATTAAAGTCACCCCTGGCTTAGACCGTCTTAAGGAAGCAATATAAGGGCTAACTTTTTTCCCTGGTAGTTGTCCTCCTTCTCCTGGTTTTGCCCCTTGAGCAAGCTTAATTTCTAGCTGCTGGGCGCTCATTAAGTACTCTGGAGTAACTCCAAAGCGTCCTGATGCCACCTGTTTGATTGCCGAGCTAGCAGTATCGCCATTTTTCAGACCATTGAGATGAGGAAGTGTGGGGGATTTACCATCTGCACCCACATCGTCTAATATTTTAAAGCGGATCGTGTCTTCACCACCTTCTCCCGAGTTAGACTTGCCACCAATACGATTCATGGCAACAGCCAGAGTTTCATGAGCCTCGCGAGATAGCGAACCTAAAGACATCCCACCAGTACAAAAGCGTTTAAAGATGCTTTCTACCGATTCCACCTCGTCTAGAGAAATTGATGGGCGATCGCTCTTAAAGTCTAATAAATCCCGTAGCGCCGTTGCTGGTCTACCATGAAGCTGCTGCTTATACAACTCGTAATGGTCATAATCTCGGCTTTCCACGGCCTTATGCAAAGCCTTAGACATTTCAGGGGAGTTCATATGATATTCTCCACCTTTTTTATATTTAACAAAGCCGTAGTTTTCCAGCTTATGCTCTAAAAGTTCAGGAAAAGCTTTGTGATGAAAAGCAATAACTTCTTGAGCTAACTCTGCTACAGTCAAACCACCCAAGCGAGAAGTCGTACCCGCAAAAGCGAGGTCGATTAAATCCATCCCTAAACCCAATGCTTCAAAGATCTGCGCTCCATGATAGGAAGACAGCAAAGAAATTCCCATTTTAGAAAGAATCTTTAATAACCCTGCTTCAATTGACTGACGATAGTTTTGCTGTGCTTGCTCCAGGCTAACGGCTTCAATGCGTTCATTTGCCATCAGTTTTTGCGTCTTAGGATTATTCCACCACTGGCGCACACTTTCTAAAGTCAAATAAGGACAGACTGCCGATGCACCATAACCAATTAGGCAAGCAAAATGGTGAGTACTCCAACACTGTGCAGTATCTACCACTAATGAAGTTCGTAAGCGTAATCCTTGCTGAATCAGATGATGATGTACTGCTCCTACAGCTAACAATGGGGGAATATAGCTATATTCAGTACCAATATTTTGTGCCGCAGGGCGATCGCTCAAGACAATAATTTCTACTCCCGCTTTGACCGCAGTAGTTGCCTCTTGACACAACTTAGTCACGGCATCTTTTAGACCATCAGGACCAGTGACAATGTGATATAGAGTCGAGAGGGTCTGAGTCTTAAAACCAGAGTCAGCGATCGCTGCTAATTCTTCATCATTTAATATAGGAGAGTCTAATTTGAGTAACCTAGCATCTTCAGGCTTGAGATTAAGAACGTTGCCTTTGGCTCCAAGCTGCATCGACAAAGACATCACTAAGCTTTCCCGTAGAGGATCGATCGCTGGGTTGGTTACCTGAGCAAATCTTTGTTTGAAGTAGTCATAAAGCAACCTGGGCTTATCAGAGAGTACCGCTAAGGGAATATCATCCCCCATACAGAAAGTGGGTTCTTTGCCGCTAATCGCCATCGACTGAATAATTAGCTCAAGATCCTCTGCGGTATAGCCAAAAGCAGTTTGACAACTCAATAGTTGCTCTGCACTTAACAAGTTTTCTCGACCAAATTCTTGAGTCGCAATTGTTTGGCGATGCTGCTCGATCCATTTTCTATAGGGATTAGCCCCAGCAACTCTTTGTTTTACTTCCCAGTTACGCAATACTTCTTTAGTTTTGAGATCGACTACTATGGTTTGACCAGGGCCAAGGCGACCTTTTTCGACTATTTCCTCATCAGGAATATTTACTACTCCTGTTTCTGAACCTACCACTACATAACCGTCCTTAGTGATCGTGTAACGAGCAGGGCGCAGACCATTACGATCTAAGGCTGCTCCTACAGTTTTGCCATCACTAAATACTAATAGAGCAGGTCCATCCCATGGTTCTTGCTGTCCACTGTGATATTCATAAAAGTCCACAATCTCAGGATACTCTGCTAAAGAGGGCTGATTTTGGTATGCTTCTGGCACGAGAATCATCGCTGCTTCGGTAATACTCCGACCCGTCCGCACCAATAATTCCATGGCACTGTCTAAGTTATAAGAATCACTGTTATCACTGTTAACAATTGGCGTTAACCCTTCAATTTCATCGTGAGTCCAGCCTGGTAGAGTTACCTTGTTGTTGGCGATTAATTCTTTTTCTCGGTTGGACATCCAGTTAATATTGCCCAACAAAGTATTAATTTCACCGTTATGACCCAAGATCCTCATTGGTTGAGCAAAGGGCCATTTAGGCATGGTGTTAGTGCTAAAACGACGATGATACACCGCAAAAGTACTTTCATAATCTGGATTAACTAGATCCTGGTAAAAATCGCCTAAAATAACTGCTCGCACCATCCCTTTATAGACAACGGTGCGACAGGAAAAAGAGCAAATATAAAAATCATCAGCGAGTTTTTTGCCAATACGCGATCGCGCAATATATAATTTCCGCTCTAAATCATCTCCCCTTAAGCCATCGATTGAACTAACCACAATTTGCTCGATGTGAGGTTGGTTGTCTCTCGCCTGCTGTCCTAATACTTCAGGACGGACGGGAACTTCTCGCCAACCCAATATCTGTAAACCTTCTGCGGTGACTACCTTTTCAATGTATTGCTTCAATTCAATAATTTTCTCAGGAGCTTGAGGTAGAAACACCATTCCCACTCCCCAAGCTTCTGCTTCAGGCTGAGTAATTTTATTTTGAGCAAACCAGTCAGCAAAAATCTTTTCAGGCAAGGCAGTCATGATCCCCGCACCGTCTCCCGAATCGCGATCGGCACTACACCCACCACGGTGTTCCATACATCCCAATGCCTTTAAAGCCTGTCTGACAATTTTGTTACTCTGACGGCCATCTTGATAGGCAATAAAACCTACTCCACAAGCGTCTCTTTCTTCTACTAGCCATCGTTGACCTTCAAATGGCTTAGTCGATAAATCTTGCTGAAATACTATATTAGTATTGCTATTTAAAATTTTCATTTCTTGCTCGCTCATACGGATGTAATAAATTGTTAGAGATAACCTTTGGCAGAATCGGCGCTATTCAAAGTTTTTTTGGCTAAATTCAAAGACTCTTGAATAACTTTTTGCTCGCCATTTTCAGATAGACCTAATTTCCAGACTATTGAGGAGGGAGACAAAGTATCGGTATAGAAATATACGGGGATCATTTAATAATTTGCTGGAAGTGTATAAGATCAAAGTAAACCGAGATAGCCAGCTATTCTTTTGAGATCGCCAAGCTTTCAAGTGTAAACATCCAGCAGTCTCAAATAATTATCTGACCAGCAATTTATCAATATTTAGGGCTTATATCCGTATGTATCCTAAAAACTTGCGTCTCGATTTCATAGCATATTATTGTAGCGGAACTAACATCTAATAAAAAGCTCGATCCATTACAGTTTCGACACAATTATCAATCATTTACATCTGGTAAACTCACCTACGTCCACAGAACGCTTCGCCCATTGGCTTTCGCCACGCTGGTAGCGAATTTCAGTACCCCTCAATCCAATGTACGAAATTCTTAAATATTTAGCAATCATTTATGTATGTACTAAATGTTTCAAATTAAAACCATTAGCTTTAATCAAACTTTAATTCAGTTTCAGTTTTTGGCACTTACAAACTCTTTTATATGAAGATTAGATATGGATCGTGCTGGTATTAAAACTTTGTCTTTAATTTCTCGACAATTGTTTGTTATCTTGTGGGTAAGTTGACTCTTTTTCAGCATGACAAGAGCAAATTACAGATATAAATTAAATTAAGTTCAAATCATATTTTTCGTCACATAAGTCAAGCAATTATGTCTCAATCTACAAAAACCAAATCAAGTTCTAACCTCAGCGAAGTAAAATTCATGCCCGCTGTGCCATCAGGAGTTGCTGCTACTGAAATTCGTCCTTGGGGTTCGTTTACTACCTTGGAAGAAGGAGCAGGATATAAAATTAAGCGGATTGAAGTAAATCCTGGTCATCGTCTGAGTTTGCAAATGCATCATCATCGCAGTGAGCATTGGATTGTAGTTTCAGGTACAGCTAAAGTTACTTGTGGCGAACAGGTAATGATCTTAGGCAGTAACCAATCTACTTATGTTCCTCAATGTACCACCCATAGACTAGAAAATCCTGGGGTAATTAATTTGGTCTTAATTGAAGTTCAAAATGGTCAATATTTAGGAGAAGACGACATTATTCGCTTCAGTGATGATTATGCCCGCCAATAGTAGCTTTTTCGCCAAGTACCTAATACAACGTGATCTTGTTGTGGGCAACTAGCCTGAACCATCAGTATCTTTAATCTTTATTAATTATAAGCGATCGCAGGCAAAAATTTTGCCGTAGCATAACTTAATATAGAGAGCAAAGAGATAAATTAGTTGAAACAGGCTTTTGTATGGTTAAGATTAGTCCCGCGGCAGTAGCGGAAATTAAGCGCATTAAGCTGAACCGCCAGATTCCAGATGCTTACCTCAGACTTATTGTTAAGTCAGGTGGGTGTCTGGATTTTTTTTACGATTTAACCTTTGAATCTGAAGTAAAAATAAATGAGTCTCAGACCGAGCAAAGCGATCGCCGATTAGAAGTCAACGGAATTAGCCTAGTGGTCGATTTTCAGTCTTGGAAATATGTCGAATTTTTACAATTAGATTATGCCGAAGACCTGATGGGCGGAGGATTTCGTTTCCATAATCCTCAACAGCCAAAAACTTGTGGCTGTGGTATTTCTTTTCCTAAATCTGCTTAAAAATTGACGCACTGGTTGAAATTAATCTATAATCAGAATTTGTCTGCTATTGTGGTATATCTTTTTGACATTAAGCAATTAAGGAGACTAAAAATCACACAAGCCAATAACTCATGCCCACTATTCAGCAGCTTATCCGTAGCGAAAGATCGAAGTTTCAGAAGAAAACTAAATCTCCCGCTCTTAAAGAATGCCCTCAACGTCGAGGAGTATGTACGAGAGTCTTTACCACCACACCTAAAAAGCCAAACTCGGCACTGAGAAAAGTAGCCAGGGTTCGTCTAACATCAGGATTTGAGGTCACAGCATATATTCCTGGAATTGGACATAACTTGCAGGAACACTCTGTAGTTCTGATTCGAGGAGGTCGGGTTAAGGATCTTCCTGGGGTTAGATACCATATCGTGCGTGGTACTTTGGATACAACAGGAGTCAAAGACAGATCTCAAAGCCGTTCCAAATACGGAACTAAACGTCCTAAATCATAGACAAAACTGAATTTTAAACTGTTGAAGTTAAACAGCTAGGATACATCTATATTTTAAGAGTTGCCGTTAAAAATATGGTGTTTTTAGATAGCCAGCCAATGATGAGAGCTTCAGGCAGTAATAATTTTGATAACAGGTAATTCTGTTTGTGATTGGTTGATTTTTTCGAGCGATCGCTTTTGAGTATGCTAATGCGATCGATCTTGAAAGCAATTCATTCATATTTATATATTCTTTAACTTAAACCAACAAGCAAATGTCTCGTCGTTCTAGCAATAAAAAACGCCCCGTCCCCCCCGATCCCGTATACAATAGTCGTCTACTCAGCATGACTATTAGAAGAATCATGCGTAGTGGCAAGCAGTCTTTGGCAGCCCGCATCATTTATGATGCAATGGAAATTATCGGCGAAAGAACTGGAAATGCACCAATTGAAGTTTTTGAGCAAGCCATTAAGAATCTAACTCCTTTAGTAGAGGTCAAGGCACGCCGAGTTGGAGGAGCAACCTATCAAGTCCCAATGGAAGTAAGGCAGGGTAGAGGAACTACTTTAGCTTTACGCTGGTTAATTCAGTTTGCCCGCTCAAGAGGTGGACGTACCATGGCGACTAAGCTTGCCAGCGAAATCATGGATGCTGCCAATGAAACAGGTGGTGCAATGAAAAAAGAGATGAGACTCATCGTATGGCAGAAGCCAACAAAGCCTTTGCTCACTATCGTTATTAAACATTAGCTAGGTAAGTTGCTGGCTGTTAATCATATAAACTGCTGATGCCTAAATTTCTGTAGCTAGTTATCTGTTAAAGTTATTTAGCTATATTCCCTAGTCATCGGCAGAATTGTATCAAATTTAAATTTTATTAAAACCTAGATTCTCAATTGGTCATTGTATTTCCAGCTAAATTCAAACATCAGTTAAGACAAAATATTTGAGGAATTAATCTAAGACTGTCACCTTAATTATTTGATAAAAGTATAGAATTATAGATGGTGCTAAATATTGATACTTATTTAGCAGTTTCATCCTGCGAGATGCAAGGAGGTATTTGTGGGACGTAACATCCCTCTCGAGCGCGTACGAAATATTGGTATTGCAGCTCATATAGATGCGGGCAAAACAACAACAACAGAACGAATTCTTTTTTACACTGGCATCGCCTATAAAATGGGTGAGGTTCATGATGGTGCTGCCACAATGGACTGGATGCAGCAGGAACAGGAAAGAGGAATTACTATTACTGCTGCTGCTATCAGTACTAGCTGGAAAGACCACAAAATCAACATTATTGACACTCCTGGACACGTAGACTTTACGATTGAGGTGGAGCGCTCAATGCGGGTTCTTGATGGCGTAATTGCTGTTTTCTGCTCGGTTGGCGGTGTGCAGCCTCAGTCTGAAACCGTATGGCGACAGGCAAATAGGTACAACGTTCCTAGAATCGCCTTCATTAACAAAATGGATCGCACTGGAGCCAACTTTTTTAAGGTTCATGAGCAAATTAGAGAGCGACTTCAGGCAAATGCAGTACCAATTCAAATTCCTATTGGTAACGAAGCTGAATTTACGGGGATTGTTGATCTCGTGCGGATGAAAGCGATTGTCTACAAAGATGATCTTGGCAAAGAAATTGAGGAAACCGATATTCCTGAGCAGCTTCAGGCTCAAGCGCAAGAATATAGAGCTAAGTTAATCGAGTCCCTGGCAGAAACAAACGAGGCACTTCTCGAAAAGTTCATGCTAGAGGAAGAATTTAGCGAAACCGAAATTAAGGCAGCAATTCGTCAGGGAACTATTGACGGTTCAATCATGCCACTGTTATGTGGCTCTGCTTTTAAAAAATAAAGGAGTACAAGATCTATTAGATGCAGTAGTAGATTACTTACCTGCCCCTCCTGAAGTTCCAGCAATTACTGGAGAACTACCTAATGGAGAGGAAGCCGTCAGGCATTCTGATGATGATGAGCCTTTTGCTGCATTAGCCTTCAAAATTGCTAGTGATAAGTTTGGTCGTTTAACTTTTATTCGAGTATACTCGGGAGTTTTAGAAAAGGGAACTTACGTTTATAATTCGACCAAGCAAAAAAAAGAGCGAATTTCTCGCTTAGTAGTGCTGAAGTCCAATGAGCGCATTGAAGTTGATGAGCTTAGAGCAGGAGATTTGGGAGCAATAGTCGGTCTTAAGTTTGCAACTACAGGTGACACATTATGCGATGATAAAAATCCAATTATTTTAGAATCTCTATATGTTCCTGAGCCAGTAATTTCTGTGGCAGTTGAACCTCAAACTAAAAGTGATGTAGAAAAGCTGTCAAAAGCTCTACAAACTCTTTCAGATGAGGATCCAACATTTCGCGTCAGCACCAACCCTGAAACTAATCAGACTGTGATCGCTGGAATGGGTGAACTTCACCTGGAAATCTTAGTTGATCGCATGTTGAGGGAGTTTAACGTTGAGGCTACCGTCGGTAAACCTCAAGTTGCGTATCGAGAAACGATTCGTCGCAGCGGGAAAGGAGTTGGAAAGTACATCAAGCAAAGTGGTGGCAAGGGTCAATATGGTCATGCCGTCTTAGAAGTAGAACCTGCCGAACCTGGTTCTGGATTTGAGTTTATTTCTAAAATTGTGGGTGGCACAATTCCTAAGGAATTTATCCCACCAATTGAGCAAGGGGTGAAACAAACCTGCGAATCTGGTATCTTGTCAGGATATCCTTTGATAGATATCAAGGTGACATTGGTTGATGGTTCTTACCACGATGTAGACTCTAACGAGATGGCTTTCAAGGTGGCTGGTTCTATGGCAGTTAGGGATGCGGTCAATCAGGCTGCTCCTGTGGTGCTGGAGCCGATGATGAAAGTTGAAGTCGAAGTTCCCGAAGATTATTTGGGAGACGTAATTGGTGACTTAAACTCTCGTCGAGGCAATATTGAAGGTATGAATTCTGACAGTGGCATAGCAAAAGTTGATGCTCAAGTTCCTTTGGCAAAAATGTTTGGTTATGCTACAGATATCCGTTCTAAAACCCAAGGACGAGGTATCTTTTCAATGGAGTTCAGCGAATATAGTGATGTTCCTCAAAATGAAGCTGAGGCAATTATCGCTAGAAATAAAGGGAACACTTTTGTTTAAATAAGGAAAAATAAATTAATGGCACGCGCAAAGTTTGAACGTAATAAAGACCACGCTAATATTGGTACTGTAGGTCACGTAGACCATGGTAAAACTACTTTAACAGCAGCTATTACTCTAGCTTTGGCTGCTATGGGTGGTGCTAAAGCCAGAAACTATGAAGATATTGATGCGGCTCCAGAAGAAAAAGCTCGTGGGATCACAATTAATACTGCTCACGTGGAGTACGAAACTGAAAATCGTCACTATGCTCACGTAGACTGTCCTGGACACGCTGATTATGTTAAAAACATGATTACTGGTGCTGCTCAAATGGATGGCGGTATTTTGGTAGTATCTGCTGCTGATGGCCCTATGCCTCAAACTCGCGAACACATTCTATTGGCTAAACAAGTTGGTGTTCCTAGTTTGGTAGTTTTCATGAATAAAGAAGACCAAGTAGATGATGAAGAGCTACTAGAATTGGTTGAGCTAGAAATTCGTGAACTATTGAGCGAATATGATTTCCCTGGTGACGATATTCCCATCGTTTCTGGTTCTGCTTTAAAAGCAGTGGAAGCTTTGGCTGCTAACCCTAAACTTCAAAAAGGAGAAGACAAGTGGGTTGATAAAATTCACGATCTAATGGAACAAGTTGATACTTATATCCCAACTCCAGAACGTGAAATCGACAAGCCTTTCTTGATGGCGGTAGAAGACGTGTTCTCTATTACTGGTCGTGGTACTGTGGCAACTGGACGGATTGAACGCGGTGTAGTTAAAGTAGGCGAAACTATTGCCATTATTGGGATCAGAGATACCCGTACTGCTGCTGTCACTGGCGTAGAAATGTTCCAAAAAACTTTGGATCAAGGTATGGCGGGAGATAACGTGGGAGTGCTTCTTCGCGGTGTTGCCAAGGAAGACATCGAACGCGGTATGGTTTTGGCAAAACCTGGTTCAATCACTCCTCATACCGAGTTTGAAGGCGAAGTATATGTTCTAACTAAAGAAGAAGGTGGTCGTCACACTCCTTTCTTCAAAAACTACCGTCCTCAATTTTACGTTCGTACTACTGACGTAACTGGCACAATCACTGACTACACATCTGATGATGGCAGCGCAGTGGAAATGGTAATGCCTGGCGATCGCATTAAAATGAGTGTGGAGCTAATCAACCCCATCGCGATCGAACAAGGAATGCGTTTTGCAATTCGTGAAGGTGGTCGTACCATTGGTGCTGGTGTAGTTTCCAAGATTATTAAGTAGTCCTAGGGACAATTTATCTACAACGAACAACTTAACCCTACGGGAGCGGACATTGTTAGTTATTTACTGAGCTAAATTGCTGGCATTATCTTCTCCCTTGGTTTTTGTGAGACAATACAAATTGGCAGAGAGCATTTTATGCCAGCCTTGACCTAACCTTTTATTCCGTACCTGTACCTCGACAATCAATCATGGCAACGATCCAACAACAGAAAATACGCATTCGTCTTAAAGCTTTTGACCAACGCTTACTAGATACATCCTGTGACAAAATAGTTGATACGGCAAACAGAACTAACGCTTCGGCGGTTGGCCCAATTCCTTTACCAACCAAAAGAAAAATTTATTGTGTTTTGCGATCGCCTCACGTTGATAAAGACTCTCGCGAACATTTTGAAACTCGTACTCACCGAAGAATTATTGATATTTACAAACCTTCCTCTAAGACCATCGATGCTTTGATGAAGCTAGACTTACCTGCTGGGGTTGATATTGAAGTTAAGCTTTAAGCTAACTTTCTAAATATATAATTACTTTTTTTGCCCTTTTAGATTTACTTCTAGAGGGTTGTTTTGTAGGCATGAGGATTAGACAATGAGAGAGTAAAAAGAACAGCTAAATTTTGCAGTAATGGAAATGCCTAATCTAAAGCTAGAAACCGTTGAATTAGCACCCCCAGATTTTGATTTGGCTGCCGTTTTATTAGCGGGACTTAAACAATCTTAAAAGTCAAAATAAGCTAGGATGTTTATGATAGTTAGTTTTTACGTCATCGCTTAAGGCGATCGCTACTATGAGAGAAACTACTCCAGCAGCCATGCCGACCTCAGGGTTATTTCATTCTAAAAAGGGACAAAATATGCTTAAGTCCAAATTGTGATTTTCTCTTTCCTAAAGGATACCGCTCCGCATATGCTTGAGCCATGTTATTGAAACCAGCATCTCGATATAAG
>JAAUOU010000082.1 GCA_012034765.1 Pleurocapsaceae cyanobacterium CSU_1_1
TGTTCCTCAACTTTCATTTGGTTTTCCGAGGCTTATTACCAAAATAAATGAGTTTGATTGTTTAAGATATTTGGTCTATTGTTGTGATGAGTTTTACCTCTCTTCTGCCTAGAATGACAGAAGAGAGCTATTGAACGGCTACTACTAGCATATGATGGTAGTAGTAGTTGCCAAAAAATCCTGCAATTTCTCTTAGATTCGTCTGTTTTTGAGGGTTTAGAATTACATATCGTCACCGTTGCTAAGAATATAGAAGATGGAACTGCGATCGCGCGTATTGAATCAGCAAAACAATTAGCACAACAGGCTGGATTTGAACCAGTTTGTTCTCTTGTCGAAGGACATCCCGAAAAAGCGATCGCTCAATATATTACCGAGCAAAATATCAGTTTATTACTAATGGGTGCTTACGGACATAGCCGTATCCGCTATCTAGTAATTGGTAGTACCACGGCTCAAATGCTACGTAGCAGTCATATTCCCGTTTTACTATTTCGCTAAAGCTAATCTTGAAACCGCTTTTATGTTTAATGTTTAGGGTTTCGTCTACTTTCCCAGAATCATTCGTAGATATGACTTCCGCCTCTATTTGCGGGCGTTGCTAAATTAGGCAAAAAAAGAACACAGCAATTACATGGAGCGTAACTTAAAAATCGCTCAAATCGCTATGTTCTCCTAAATTGACTAAAAACTCAAGTTGATAAAGTTAGTCTGTAGTGCCTGTTTGCAGAGATTGTTTAGCAACTTTTGTCCACTCAGTATGAGTAAATTCACCTCTTGGGCGATCGACTCGTTCATAGGTATGTGCGCCAAAGTAATCTCTTTGAGCCTGAGTTAGATTTTGCGGTAGGTTAGCGCGACGATAGCTATCAAAATAGTCTAAGGAAGAGCTAAATGCAGGAACAGCAATGCCTAGTTGGTTTGCTGTGATCAATACTTCGCGCCAAGCAGACTGACGATCTATGATCGATTGCTTAAATTCTGGTGCTAACAGCAAATTTAGCAGTGCTGGATTTTCATTGAACGCGTGTTTGATTTTATCAAGGAAGCCTGCCTGAATAATACAGCCACCTTTCCAAATACGCGCTATTTCGGCTAAATTTAGATTAAAGTTCAGTTCTTTTGATGCTTTGCTTAATAATGCCATTCCTTGTGCATAAGAACACATTTTAGAGCAATATAAAGCATCTCTAACTTTGTCAATAAATTGCTGCTTATCTCCTTGATATTTGCCAGTAGGAGCCTCAATTACTTTAGAAGCTGCGACCCGTTCATCTTTGTAGGCAGACATCACGCGAGCATTAACCGCAGCATAGATAGTAGGAATTGGCACGCCTAATTCCAGAGAGCTTACAACTGTCCAACGACCTGTTCCTTTTTGTCCCGCAGAATCCAAAATGGAATCTACTAAAGGTTGATCAGTATCAGGATCTGTATTGCTAAAAATATCAGCAGTAATTTCAATCAAAAAGGAATTTAGCTCATCAGTATGATTCCATTGACTAAATATTGATTCTAACTCCTCTCCACCAAGGTCAAGGGTATTTTTCATTAAGTCATAGGCTTCAGCAATTAGCTGCATATCCCCATACTCAATGCCATTATGCACCATTTTTACAAAGTGACCCGCACCACCTGGTCCAATGTAGGTAACACAAGGACCATCATCAACTTGAGCAGCGATTTTAGTCAGGATTGGCTCTAAATCTCGGTACCCAGATTCAGTACCTCCAGGCATTAAGCTGGGTCCTTTGAGCGCACCTTCTTCTCCGCCACTAACACCCATACCGACAAAGCCAAGTCCCGATGATTCGAGATCTTTAGTGCGTCTTTCAGTATCGCCATACAGAGAATTGCCACCATCAATGATAGTGTCTCCTTGTTCCAATAATGGTTTTAGCTGCTCAATTACAGCATCTACAGGTTGTCCTGCCTTAACCATAACTAGAATATTACGGGGACGTTCCAAGATTTGCACAAATTCTTCTAAAGAATAAGCTGCTTTTATATCTTTACCTACCGCTCTTACTGCCATAAATTTTTCGGTTTTATCGGCGCTGCGGTTGTATACAGCGATTGGAAAACCCCGACTCTCGACGTTAAGGGCGAGATTTTCACCCATGACGGCTAAACCAATTACTCCAAAAGTTCTTTTTGCCATAGTATTAACTTGCCCTAATTCTTGCTGGTTTGACTGGAAAATAACAATCTAAAGAAAGGCTAGCGCAATTTACTAAGTTCAGAATAGTTCCTTAATCAACTCTTCGATTTTTGGTCAAGAAATGGTGTTTAAAAAACTATTTGGCTGCCTAATCGTATTGGGTTATACAATTAATTAGGCAGGGTTGAAAAATTTGTCGCTATTATAAATCTTGATAATTTCAAATAAATTTAAGCGATCGCTGCTCGCCATCCCGATCAGAATCAAACAATTTTTGGGAAAATCACGCCAAAAATCAATACCACGATCTCAGTATTTTCACTGAAGACGAAATTAGCTAGTAGATCTATGGTATAAGCGCGTTAAATTTTTTGCTAAGATATCGCACCACTGATCGTAGGAATGTGATTTTAGCAATATTAGCAATAGCGGTTAAGTCGTAAACTATAGCGTGTGTTAGCAGCCACTAATACACGTTTTTTTAATTCTTTGTCTAGTGAAGTGATGCTATGCAGGTTAACTTTTAAAAACCCATCTCTTGAGCCACTCTGCCCAGATCGTTAGGAATACCTTGTTTAAGCTCGTTAAAGCTATGTTCTACTGCACAGCTGGGATCTTTAAGCCCATTCCCCGTCAGCACGCAGACTACAGTAGCATCATTAGGTACACGATCTTTGACTTTAAGTAACCCAGCTACTGAAGCCGCACTAGCAGGTTCACAAAACACCCCTTCTTCTGATGCCAAAATACGATAGGCAGCTAAAATTTCTGCGTCAGTTACAGGATTAAACTCTCCGTCGCTGGCTTCTTTGACAGCGATCGCTTTCTCCCAATTAGCAGGATTACCGATTCTAATCGCAGTGGCTAGAGTTTCAGGATTAGCAACTTTTGTTCCAGAAACCAAAGGAGCAGAGCCAGCAGCCTGAAAGCCCATCATCTTGGGCAAGCGAGAACATTTTCCCGCGGTACGATATTCACAAAAGCCCATCCAATATGCGCTGATATTGCCAGCATT
Source organism: Pleurocapsaceae cyanobacterium CSU_1_1 (assembly GCA_012034765.1). Classification (GTDB taxonomy): domain Bacteria; phylum Cyanobacteriota; class Cyanobacteriia; order Cyanobacteriales; family Xenococcaceae; genus Waterburya. The sequence continues at coordinate 3,177 of JAAUOU010000082.1, forward strand.
ACCCACAGGAATGCAAAGCCAGTCTGGAGCATTACCCAACACGTCTACCACTTCAAAAGCTGCGGTTTTTTGTCCCTGAAGACGATAAGGATTGACTGAATTAACCAAGGTAACAGGATATTTTTCGGCAAGCTCGCACACAATCTGGAGGGCATCATCAAAATTACCGTCGATGGCAATTACCTCCGCCCCATACAGTAGTGCCTGAGCTAGTTTTCCTAAAGCCACGTAACCATCGGGAATAATCACAAAAGCCTTCATGCCTGCACGACGAGCATAGGCAGCAGCAGCAGCAGAAGTATTGCCTGTGCTAGCACAAATAACCGCTTTGGCTCCTTCTTCCTTGGCTTTAGAAATCGCCATGGTCATCCCCCGATCTTTAAAGCTTCCTGTCGGATTTAGACCATCATACTTGACATACACTTTGACCCCGCGGCCAATCCGAGAGGCGATCGCTGGTGCGGAAATTAAAGGCGTATTACCCTCTAATAAGCTAATCACGGGAGTAGCTGCGCTAACGGGCAAATAGGAACGATAGGTTTCGATTAAACCCTGCCAGTTATTCGCCGTCTTGGCGATAGTGGGGTAAGACAAGTTGGTCGGGGGAATACTCAGAGTCACGGGGGCTATGCTGGTTAAGGTTTAGATTCTGGGTTATTTGGTTTATTTAACCATTATTGCAGAAGATGCTTGCAGTCTTAAAGTACCCTAATTTTTCTTCTTTAACACACTTTAAAACTGCCGAGGGTCTGACCAAGATCTGCTAGAGACTAAATCTACTGCTCAATAATCACTCCCGATCTTAACTTTCCTTGAGGCTTAGTTCTTGGCATAGATTTAGATTTATTGTAGTTAGTTTTATGAATAGAACGACTACTTCTCTTGCCCTTGATTAGTGGCTTGTTGAAGCTGTCGCCGTCTTCAGGAACATCCCACTCTCCCTTCATCCAGTTAGGACAATCGCGATCATAGACCATCTGAAGAGCAGCAGCAGCGATCGCTTGAGCATCATATTCACTACCCAGTTCTCTTACCAACGGTAGAAATGATGCCATTCTCTCTCCTGCTAGAGTTTCTTTAATTCTGCTATTGAGCTTACCAATCCTTTTGGCTTCTACCTGCGCCCGATTGGGAATTTGGGAGGTTTCTAATGTAGCTCGCATACGACGTTCAATCTGTTTGATCGCGCGACGATCCCCAGACTGAGCTAGAGCCAAGGCAGTTCCTGTTTTACCTGCACGACCAGTACGACCAATACGGTGAATGTACGTTTCTGTGTTATCGGGCAAATCGTAGTTGATGACGTGGCTGAGATCCTGAACATCCAGACCTCTAGCAGCAATGTCCGTTGCTACTACCATTCTTACTTTGCCATCGCGAAAGCGTTTAACCAATCTTTCTCGCTGAATTTGGCTTAAATTACCGTGGTATTCATCAACGCTATGACCAGCTTCCTGTAATTTACTAGTTAGCTCGCTAGCAGTACGCTTGGTACGCACAAAAATAATTGCCGACTCTGGCTCTTCGATTTCTAAAATAGGCTGTAATGCCTTAATTTTCTGCCAGCCACGGGGTACTAAATATACGCGCTGATCGATTCGAGTGGGAGCGGCTTCTTTTTGCTTAACCGTAATATAAACTGGATCGGTTAAAAAGTTATTGATTAAGTCTTTAATTTCGCGGGGCATGGTTGCCGATAGACAGGCAGTTTGTCGGGAGCTGGGAGTTTGACGCAGAATTTTTTTAATATCGTCAATAAAGCCCATGCTTAACATTTCATCTGCTTCATCTAGAATTGCCAGCTTAAGCTGATCCAAAACTAGTTCTCGGCGCTCTAGCAAGTCAATAACTCGCCCTGGAGTACCGACAACTATCTGGACTCCGCGACGCAATCTGCTAATCTGTCGTTCGATCGATTGCCCACCATATACGGTTAAAGAAAAAACTCTTCTTTCTTTAGAGGAAAAGTCGTTGATGGCTTCCCCAACCTGCTGCGCCAGTTCTCTGGTGGGGGTTAAAATTAGTGCCTGTACTGCCTTATTATCAGCGTCAACAATTTCCAGAGCAGGCAGAGCAAAGGCTGCGGTTTTACCTGTTCCTGTTTGGGATTGACCGACAATATCTTTACCTTGAAGTAAAGCGGGTACTGCATCTTGCTGAATTTGGGTAGGATCGCTAAAGCCCAACTGTTCTAGTTGTAATATAGTATCAGCGGACAATCCTAAATCTTTAAAAGTCGTCGTCATAATTAATCTTTCTGCTTTAATGGTTGTTTAATGGTGAATAATTAAGTCGAGGAACACTCAGGTTTTGCGACCGTGTGCAGTCGACTTGCTATTTCTTGCTCTGCTGGAAAATAATTTACCTCAATGCAGTTGAAAGCATTGGGCAGTAAGCTGCTTTGATTGAGCTACAGCAATTAAGAGGTTACATAAGCTGCTGTTACTGCTATTTCTCCATAAAGGTCATAGACATCAGCAGCGGTAATATCTACTGAAACTATAGAACCGAGAGAAGCTGAACCACGCACATACACCAAACCATCAACATCTGGCGCAAAGCGTGCGGAGCGACCTACTAGCTGTCCTGTTTCAGGGTGTTCTTGCTCTAGCAAAACATCTACTCGCTGACCAATACAGGCATTATTTTTAGCAGCCGCGATGGGTTGCTGTGTCTCCATCAGGACATCTCGGCGATGGGCTGCTACTTCTGCTGCTATTTGATCTGCCATATTGTAAGCGGGGGTTTCCTCTTCAGGGGAGAAAGTAAACACTCCAACATGGTCGAACTGATGGCGTTCGACAAAATCGACTAAATGTTGAAAATGAGCCTCTGATTCTCCAGGAAAGCCAACAATAAAGGTGGTACGCAGCACTGCTCCTGGAAGTTCTGCCTTAATTCTCTCAATAATGCCATCGTTTACTTGTCCCTGCCAAGGTCGGTTCATTCCTCGTAAAATCTCAGGATGAGAATGCTGTAGAGGAAGATCCAGATAGGGCAGAACATTAGGCGTGTCTCTAATGGCAGCTAATACTTCGGGGGTGAGTCCCGTAGGATAAGCGTAGTGAATTCTCACCCAAGCTACATCAACCTTGCCTAGCTCGGTCAATAACTTGGCTAGCATCGGCTTGCCATAGAGATCCACACCGTAGTTGGTAGTGATTTGAGAAATTAAGACAATTTCCTGCACTCCTTGACTTGCTAAAGATTTTGCTTCGGCGACGATGGATTCAATAGATCGCGATCGCTGATTGCCCCGCAGATGAGGAATAATACAAAAGGCACAGCGGTAGTCACAGCCTTCAGCTACCCTTAAATAGGCCACTCCCTCGGTGGTAGTACGGTAGCGGGGAACGTTTTCGTCGGCAATATACACAGGCTCAGGGGTCACTTCTTCAACCCTCTCTCCTGTTTCGGTGCGCTCAATTACATCTACAATTTTATGATAATCTGCGCTACCCATGACGGCTACAGCTTCTGGTAACTCAGCTAAAAGCTCCCCCTGAAAATGCTGCGCCATACAGCCTGTGATCACAATTTTTTTTTTCGGCTTCAGCTAGTTCGACTAAAGTACGCACTGATTCTTCCCGCGCAGCCTGGATGAAGCTACAGGTATTAACAATTACATAATCGGCTAGTTCTTCGTTGGAATCTATTTGGTAGCCTGCTTGAGCTAGCAAGCCCAGCATATGCTCTGAATCTATACGGTTTTTTTCACATCCCAAATGGGATATGGCTATGGTTGGCTTGTTTGCCATTCTTTATCCTAAATTTTAGAAACCTGTCTCAAAGTTGGTATTAGTTTGCATTTGAGTTCAAATGGCTTTGCCATAAATTGACAAGGCTTGCGACCACTGGTCAGACTTAATATCTTGGTTGAAGCGTTAACCCGATGGCTCTTAAGAGCTATATGATAGATAGATTGGGCTAATTAGACCAAACTGTTGGCTTTTGCTTCCTAGTTTCGCGGTGGAGCATTAGCTAACCAGATTCATCTGCCGCAAAACTATTTTAGATTCAAGACACCGCCTCTGACGGGTTTTGAACTTAAGATTATACATATTGGTAAGAATACGTAAATAATCTTTATCGTTAAAATATATTAACAGATAAATTCAACTCTGGGAATAAAAACCCTGGAAAATTGATGATTTAAATCTTCAAAAAGTTTTGAGATTAATGTCAATTTTAGTATATACAGTACTTATCTTTGTCTGAGATAATAGTTAATTTTGAACAGGAGCAAGCAGGCGTGACGGAATTAAAGTGGAATTAAAACATATTTTTCAAGTAGATAATCCAGTAATTGGTGTGGTTCATTTAGCTCCTCTACCTACATCCCCTCGTTGGCAAGGCAAACTTCATGAGGTGATTGCTAGGGCGGAACAAGAGGCTACTGCTTTAGCAGCAGGAGGAGTAGACGGGATTATCATCGAAAACTTTTTTGATGCTCCTTTTGCTAGGGATTGCGTCGATCCCGCTGTGGTTAGCGCCATGACCTTAATTGTCGATCGCCTGAAGGGGATGGTTATGCTGCCCATTGGGATCAATGTTTTGCGTAATGATGCTCGTAGCGCCATGGCGATCGCTACCTGTACTCAGGTTCAGTTTATTCGAGTTAATGTGCTAACAGGAGTAATGGCAACCGATCAAGGGTTAATTGAAGGCAAAGCTTATGAATTACTCAGATATCGCCGAGAATTAGGCTCACAAGTCGCAATTTTGGCAGATGTTCTGGTTAAACATGCCCGTCCTTTGGGAACGCCAAATTTAACTACTGCCGTTAAGGATACGATTGAAAGAGGTTTGGCTGATGGGGTAATTTTATCGGGATGGGCAACGGGTAGTCCACCAACTCAAGAGGATTTAGAATTAGCCTGTGCAGCCGCAGGAGACACTCCTGTCTTTATTGGCAGTGGAGCAGACTGGACAAATATTTCTCAGTTAATGCAGGCAGCGGATGGGGTAATTGTCTCTAGCTCTTTAAAACGTCAAGGTAAGATTAGCGAGACTATCGATCCGATTCGAGTATCTCAGTTTGTAGAAGCAGCTAGATCGACTCCTCCTAAGATCAAATTATCCTCCGTGTCGAATGCTTCTGTTAAGCAGTGGCAGTAGCAATACTTTTTGGTTAACAATTGCGATCGCTAAACCTTAGCTTGGGTAATGGGTAATGGGTAATGGGTAATGATTACTCAACAACAAAACCTAAAGGAGAAGTATTGGTGGCAGTAGCAAAAATTCGAGACAAATTTAACTCAAGCTATAATCTGAAAAATATTGAGAAGATTTTAAGTAATTACTCAGGTTCATATTAAGTAATGTTCTTATGGGTTGAGGATAATTGAGTATTTAAAATCTTCGTGTCAAAAACTACTAATTAATTTTTAAATTATGCGCCGTCGTCGTTCTTTACCTTGGATCTATCGTTGGTCAAGACCAATTATTGGTGCGATCGCGATCGCTGGAGCGGTCTTAACTGCTTATCTCACGATTACTAAACTTACTGGAACAGGCCCTGTTTGTTCGGCTGAATCTGCTGGTGCTGGTTGTGGAGGGGTTTTAGATAGTGACTATGCTACGGTATTTGGTCTACCCTTGAGCCTGTTTGGCTGTCTAGCTTATCTTAGTATGGCTGCTTTTGCCCTAATTCCTCTTGCCATCAATTCAGATACGCAAAAGAAACTTAAGCAGCAGATTGAAAATGCGACCTGGTGGCTATTGTTAGCAGGTAGTATAGCGATGGCAGTGTTCAGCGCCTACTTGATGTATATTTTGGCAACCGAGTTAAAAACTGTCTGTCCCTACTGTATTGGGTCGGCGACATTTTCTCTCAGTCTTTTGATTTTGACTATTGCTGGTCGAGATTGGGAAGATTTGGGTCAAATCTTATTTACGGGAACGATCGTCGGTTTATTGACTATCGTTGTGACTTTAGGCATCTACTCAGGGGTTAATAATAATGCGATCGCTGATGAAGTTGTCGATCCCCGAGACGGTAAAATTGCCATTATTGAGCCGACAGGACCCTATACTGCACCCTATGGTTGGAAAGTTACTTCAGTTTCTGGTGAATCAGAAATTGCCTTGGCCAAACATTTAACGGCTACAGGAGCTAAAAAGTATGGTGCTTATTGGTGTCCCCACTGCTATGAACAAAAGCAATTATTGGGCGAGGAAGCATTTGAGGAGATTGATTATATCGAGTGCGCTCCTGAAGGTAAAGATCCACAACCAAATGTTTGTAGTGCAGCCAAAATTCAGTCATTTCCTACCTGGGAAATTGACGGCAAATTTTATCCAGGAATCAAAACTCCTGAAGAGTTAGCCAAAATGTCTAATTATCAGGGCGACAAGGACTTTAAGTACAAGCTTTAAACCATAAATTTCTACTAACTGGGATCATCGATAATACTCTGCCTGACCCTTTTACATCTAGCTGATAAAATCTAGCTTTGGTGTAATTTTTAATCAAGACTAATTAATAGTGTTGGTTGAGGTAGGGAGTAAAAGCGATCGCATGAATAAACTGTTGGTGAGGCTATTTGGTTCGATTATTTTGCTGCTGTTGGGAAAAACGCCGATTTTGGCTTTACCAGAGGTAAATATAACTCAGTCGGAGTTAGAACAAGCAAAAGTCACCTTAACTCCTGTAACTCCTTTGGCTGAACTCTTGTTGTCTCAACCAACGGCAAATCATTTAAGCAAGGGCGAAGTAATTATTAATCTTGACACTCGCAGCTTCTTTTTTCCCGATTTAGTTGAGGGAGCAGTTGATGATAATGATAGCGCCGTCAATTTTAATACAGGCTTTACCTGGGGGATTAGCGACGAACTACAATTAAGCCTCCAGTTTCAACATGTAGACAGTAGCTCGCCGATTAAGCAGGGTGAATTTACTTCTGAGCGCACTGAAGACAATGAGGCGGCATTAGAGCTTAAACAGCGTATTTGGCAGAATCAATCAGGAGATAGCTCGTTGAGTGGTGTAGTGGCAGCTTCGTGGGGTACAAGGGGTTTTATGTTTACCCAAGCTGGCACGATGACAGAAATTAATAACCGCAACGTGTTTGTCTCTGTGGCTGCTCCCTTCACTGCTGAAGTGGGCGATCGCTGGCAATTTAGTTTTACCCCTACTGTGGCATTCTTTAAAGATGAGAGTGCGGCTTTTTTTCGTCGTTTACCTAATGATGAAAATAGTAGCTTCGGAACAGTTTTGGGATTGGGTGCGGGTGTCACTTATCAAGTCAATGACCAACTTTCTTTAGTTAGTGATGTCTTTTTACCGCTGACAGGAAATAACAGTATTAATCGTGATTCTGGTGAACCAGATCGGGCGATCGCTTATAATGCGGGCTTACGTTATCTGACTAATTCTCAACTAGCTTTGGAACTATATGCTACTAACACTTTTGCTAGTTTTGCGCCGTTATCTTTAACTGCCGATCGCAGTTTTGTCGGGTTAGGCGCTAATATCAGGTTTATGCCCGATGCACTCCCCGCTAACCGTAAGTATGCCGTAGCCAGTTTAGCAAATCAACCAGAATCTCTGACCACTGATGGGGTCGCTTTTTTTGATGGAGGAACTTTGCCTAGCGGTAAATTAGCTTTGAACTTACAGGGAGGCAGTCAGGGAGTCTTAACCTCAGTGCGCTATGGCTTGTTGAGGGACTTAGAAGGGATTATTTTTCTGGATTACGTATCTGGAGAAGTAGATGAGTCGGAACAGGGGATCGGCGCTAAAGTTAGGTTGCTCAATCAGCAGGAAAACGCTCCTCTAACTCTTAGTGCTGGGGCTACTGTAGGTTTAACCAACGAACCCTTTATTAATTTTGTCAATAATGATGCTGATACTTTTGACAATCGAGATTAGATAAGAGCGTGCCAATTTTTACTCCTGGGGGAGATGATGGCAGAAACGGAAAACTTTTGATTCTCACTGCTTCCTTGCCAATCCAGTACGAAATCAATCCTAACGCAGCAGTTTGGTTTACCCCGATCTTGGGTTATGCCCAAAGACAAGGATTAGAAATTGGTGGTTTTAATTTAGGGGGAGCGATCGCTGTAACGAAAGAAATAAGCTTAATCGCAGAAGTTGGAGCTAATTTAGTTGGGGAAGGAAATAGCTTTAGTAACGGACAATTAACCGATAAAATTCCTTGGACAACAGGAGTACGTTGGCAGCCATTAGCTTTATTAGGAAAAGAACCGACGATAGACAATGGCGATCCTTATCTGGAACTTTATTTAACTAATCGCGTTGGTTCTTCTACATGGCATCAATTAAGAATAAGAGAAGATAACAGTCTTAGTGTTGGCGTTGGCTTGTTCTTGCCTCTATCACTATAAGAAAGGGAAGAGAGGACACAGTATTTTCGGTTAACAATTGCGCTTTAATTTTATTTCGACCGTTACTATTGAAAATTGATATTAATATTTGGGTTCTACCGAACTTACTGTGTAAACTATAAAGATTTTTGACTTAAGCTGTTATGCATTTAAACTGTGATAACAGCATTACCTTTAAGTTGTAATCTGGGCTATATTGGGCGCAAATATTCTAAATGTATACTGGGCATTTCTGTTTCTATTTTTTTGATATATTCTTCTTTTTGATGAAAACTAGCATTGTCGAGGATTATTACTATTTTTGCTCCCTTATGCCAAAATTAGCTTGTCGAAATCAATTTTTAACTACAAAATTGTATAGATACAAAATAAATCATCTAAATTACTGTTAAATTCTTAAATTGCATGATTAACTTTTTGGTATTTCCTAAGAACTTTAGGGAACTATACTAAAACAGCTTCGATCTAAATTGATGTTTACTTAGCAAGTTTGACTGCTGGCTCATTTATATCTCTCTTCTTTATGTCTTTTGCAATTAAACAGGGACTTTTTAAGCTCAATATTACCGATCATCACGCCATACTAGGTGTGTCCATCGACGCTGAACCAAAGCAAATTCGCTCACAATATCTCAAAATTGCTCAACAGCTTCATCCAGATAAGTGTCGCTCTGATCCAGCTAAAGCTAGAACGGCAGAACAGATTTTATCAAGATTGGTCAATCCTGCTTATGAGCAATTATCGCGAAAAAGCGCTTTTGCCGAACACCAATTAGTTTTGACTCAAATTGGCAAAAGATTAGCGGGGAATAAAAATAATCTTCCAGTCAAAAGCCAGTTAGCTCAAGAATTGTTAAAGGCTGGAGACGGTGCTGAATTGGTCTATCTCAAACTATTAAAACAGCTAACTGCCGAACAGTATAAATCTTTGTCACAATCGGGAGAGCTAATAGAAGCAATTAGTGAGCTAAATTTAGTTTACTTAATATTAAAAAGCGATCGCGGGATTAACCGCCGTCCTGTTCAAGCAACTCCGGCGATCGCTCCACCCAGCAAAGTTGATGCAACGACCGCAGCGCCATCAGCTTCTCCCCCCGCAGCAGAACCGACAGTAGATTCAAGAATTAATGCTTTTATTGATCGAGCGCAACAATATATCTCTAAGGGAGAATTTGATCAAGCAATCCAAGAATTAAAAGATGCTTTAAGAATTAACCCCAATCATGGTGTTACTCATGCCGTGATGGGCAGAGCTTATCTACATAAAAAGCAGCTGACGATGGCAAAAGTTCATATCGACAAGGCTGTTCAAGCCGAACCTCACAATGAAGTGGTGATGGAAAGTAAAAAAGTTTTAGACAAGTTGATTAGAGTAGCTAATCAATCTAAAACATCTCATCCTGGGAGTGATGGTAAAGCTGCTGACAAAAATAACAAACCTGGGAATAGTGGTTTCTTTAGTGGTTTTTTTGGGGCGAAAAAAAAGTAAGATGACACCAGTAGATATTGCTCTCAATATCTAAGTCGAAAATTATAGTGCATTTTATAGTCATTTCGATTAATTTCCACAGGTTTACAGAAGGTAGGGGCGAACGGCCCTTCGGGTTCGACACTTTTCTCAAGTCGGGAAACCCGCCCAACGAAAGTGTCTCTCCGTTCGCCCCTACTTGTCGCAATTTTTAACATTATTAGAAAATGATTTATCAACCACCCGCTGGAGCAAGAGACTTACTACCTTTAGAGGTAGAGCAAAAACGTTGGATTAACGATCGCCTTCAACATCAGTTTCAAATCTGGGGCTATCAGCGGATTGTCACTTCTACTCTAGAATGGCTCGATACCCTCACAGCAGGTGGAGCAATTAGACCAGATAAAATTATTCAGCTTCGTAACAACGGAGAAAATTCTTTAGGTTTACGACCCGAACTTACGGCATCCATTGCTCGTGCCGCAGTGACACGTATGGCTGGCAACAGCGATCCTCAACGTCTATGCTATCGCGCTAATGTGTTTCGTAATGCTTCTGGGGGTCATCATGGTCGTCAGTTAGAGTTTTATCAAGCAGGAGTAGAGTTACTCTTTGCGGGGGGAGTTTTAGCCGATGCTGAAACCATTCTCTTGCTGGCAGACTGCCTCAACGATTTGGGAATTCCCGACTGGTCAATTTTATTGGGAGAAGCAGGATTGACGCGATCGCTTTTAGCTGTTTTTCCTCCAGCAATTCGTGCCTCAGTCCGTACTTGTATCGCCAATCTCGACCGTATTACCCTCGAAGGTTTAGAGTTAGATGCACGCCTTAAACAACAGGCTTTGGTTTTATTCGATCTGCGAGGAAAACCAGAACAGGTATTAAGTAAAATATCTACTCTGGATTTGGACGATGCTGCTCAAGCAGCGGTAAATAATCTTAAATCTTTAATTGAATTGCTCAACAGTAGTTCAACACAACCCCTGCCTCTAACTTTAGATCTAAGTTTGCTACAAACTTTTGATTACTACACAGGCATAGTATTTAAGGCGGTTAGTTTCCAAGATCACCAGTCTTATATCCTGGCAGAAGGAGGACGTTACGACCAATTACTTGGACTATATGACCCGCAAGGAAGGACATCTCCAGGCATCGGCTTTTACCTCTCGATTGAAGATCTGCATTCTTGTTTGTTGACTACCGATCGATTGCCTCAACAAGCACCTACTAGTGACTGTTTAGTTATTCCCAACTCTAAAGTAGCAGCAGCAAAGGCATTGCGGTATGCACGACAGCTAAGAGAAGAAAAGTCCATTAAAGTAGAATTAGAATTAAGCGATCGCCCTGAAGCAGAGATTAAGCAATATGCTCAAGCCTGTCGCATTCAGCAATTAATCTGGATTGAAGCTGACGGTACTTTCAGAATTGAAAACTTAAATTAGTTTTCAACAATGCTTATGCTGCAATTGTTGCTCTGATGCGATGTAAACTAAGTTGGGCTTGTGCTAAATCATAAGGGAAAGGTCTGCCCATGGGCTGATAATCTTTAGGGCTGGGTTCACCATGACGCAATACCGCATTAACCAATAGACAATCGCGATCGCTTAAATTAATTGAGCCATGTAAAATTCCTCTAGGAATCGTTACCACCTGGGGTAATTCTTCCGTCAGCGGAATATATTGATATTGGCGATCGTATAAAACTACTAGCACAAAACTGCCCTTAACTACCAATAGCTGATCTGTTTGCTGCTTATGGATAAAAAGATCGTCAATGGTATTAGCTGGTACTTTTACTACCATTGTTTCATTACTAGATTGAAGATTATAAAATTCTGCCATTCCTCCCTGAATAGATTGAATTGTCTCAACACTTACACCTGGTATTAATCCCATAACTATGAGTCGCTATGTTCCATGAAGGTCAGTTATACGTTGCACTTTGCGTAAACAAAGATTACGAATATTCTTATTATGGCAAAAATATATTGACAAGGCATCTATACTAGTATCTAAATACACAGTTATTTGGATCTTTTTTGCTCTCTGTAGCAAAGCATACATTTAATTAGAATGGTTAGAACCTGACGATGATGTGTATTGATATTGATTATGAGTAAAACAACCACTCCTGATGCAGTCTTAAATTTTTGGTTTTCCGAACAAGTAAAACCACTCTGGTTCAAGAAAAGCGATGAATTTGATCGCGAAATTAAACAGCGTTTTCTTAATATTTATCAATTGGCTCAAACAGGGGAGTTAACTAGTTGGCGCGATCGCTCTGATGATTTGCTTGCTTTAATCATCATCTTCGATCAGTTTCCCCGTAACATGTTTCGCAATACGGCTCAGGCTTTTGCTACAGATGCGCAAGCGCTGGATTTAACCAAATACGCCCTAAGTAATAACTATCCCCAAGATCTAGCAGCAGAACAGCAAGTTTTTCTGTATATGCCTTTAATGCACAGCGAAAACGAGGCAGATCAGGCACTATCTGTTGAGCTGTTTCGAGCATTGGGGAAAGAAGATAATCTCAAGTTCGCTATCAAACATCAAGAAATTATTAATCGTTTTGGACGTTTTCCCCACCGTAATCAAATACTAGGGAGAGAATCAACTCAAGCTGAAGCAGAGTTTTTAATTCAACCAGGTTCAAGTTTTTAAGCAAAAATTATAAGCTATCAGCTTATAGCCTAGTTTAATTCTTCCACTATGCAAGCTTACACTTTTGACTTTTGACTTTTAACTTTTAAGTTATTGGTTTAATGCCGATTATTGTCCGATGACGAGGATCGCTGGCGATAGTTGCTTGATAGTCAAAGCCTGTTTGCTGCATCGCAGCTTCCACATCAAAAGTATAGTAATCATCACTCCAGGGTTCAGTACTTTTCATTAAGGTAAACAAGACAGGAGGAAGATTTTGAATTACAGGAGAAGCAGGATTATTATCGACGATACCAATAACTCCTCCTGGTTTAAGAATGCGTAACACCTCGCGCAGGATGCTTATGGTTGCCTGACGAGGTAATTCATGGATCACAAACTGCAAAGTTACCAAATCTAGGGAATTATCGGCTAATCCTGTGGATTCTCCCAAGCCATGAATCCATTGACTAACTTCTTGTTGAGTATCTGCCTTTTGCGCCACCGCCAACATATAGGGGGATAAATCTAAACCAATAGTATTAATGGGGGTAGTTTGTCTAGCAGTAAAATATTGATGCAGTGTCAGGGTAGAAATTCCCACCGAACAACCCAGATCGAGAACATCAGTAATGGTTTCGGGCAAATATGTCTCTAATCTCTGGTAAACACTGTGGCGTAAACGTTGCTGTGCTTCTTGCCAAGTTAAATCTTCATCTTTCCAAATTCTTAGTGCCATAGAATTTGTCGCTGAAGCTGCCTCAAAAGCTGCTTGCCAACAAAGGTTACCCCGATCATAAGCATGGAAAGGTACTTGGTAATAATCGGGATAGGCTATTTCAGAATTAGTAACCGAATCTAATAAGTCTTTGACCGAAGAATTTTCCAGATCTTGATAATTTTTGCGCCAGGGTATCCCATTTTTTCAGCAGTATTAATCAATACTCGACGCGCTTGGCGCTGCATAATACGGTAAATTGGCTTAGTTTTAATCAAAAGATTAACAACCCTAGCCAGTAAATCATCTCCCGCCCAATCTGGTTTTAGTTTGTCGGTTGAAAGTGCCACGGCAATATGTATAGCTACGGATGTCAATATTATACGTCTTTGGCGAATTCTGTAGAGGAGACAGATAGATTATCAAGTATTTAAAATAATTTTATTTGGAATCAATCGCGATCAAGTTCTGTTGAATTGCCATAATGGCTGCGGTCGTGCGATCGCGTACTTCTAATTTTTGTAAAATTGCATGAACGTGGACTCTAACCGTACCAATCGTAATATGCAGTTGTCGAGCGATTTCATTGTTACTTTTTCCTGCTGCAATTAAAGCTAAAATTTCTGTTTCTCTACTAGTTAAAAGGTTGTTTTCTTTAGCCTCTTGAACTGGCGTAGATTTAAACGCCGATCTAATTTCTGCGGTTATAGCTGCATCCCACCAAGACGCACCCGCAGCAACTGAACGTAAGGCTAAAATTAAGGTTTCGGCTTCAATTCCTTTGAGACAGTAGCCCGAAGCGCCTACGGCAATTAGTTGTTCGATTAGTTGTTTTTTAAAATGGGAAGTTAAAACGAGAACAGGAATATTAGGGTGTAATTGTTTAATTTGACGACAAGCTTCTACACCACCAATACCAGGTAAGCCGACATCCAGCAAAACTACATCAGGTAAGTACTGATTCGTTAATTCTACCGACGTGTCTCCATCGATCGCTTCTGCTAAGATTTCAATTCCAGTTTCTTGTTGTAACCTGACTACAAGTCCAAGGCGAAATAATTCGTCATCTTCTACTAGCAAAACGCGAAGATTATTCATAAATAAACAATATTACTCAGAAATAGCTGGTAAACGAAAACCAAACATAGCACCGTGAGGTAAACGATTTTCTACCCAAATTGTACCTTTGTGGGCGTTAATAATTTGTCTAGCTAGATATAATCCTAAACCAGAACCAGTCGAAGCACGAGAAGAAAAACTATCTTGTTCACTTCCTCCTTGATAAAAACGTTCAAATAGATGAGGTAATTCGGTTGCGGTCATTCCTCTACCTGCATCAATAACTTTGATTACATGAAATTCACCGTCGCTAACTAATTGCACTTCTATTTTGCCATTACGAGGTGAATGATTAATGCCATTTACGATTAAGTTATTAAAGACTCGTTGGAGTTGCAAGGCATCACCATTAACGATAAAACGAGAACTAAAATTAGACTCGCCGTAAGTTAAAACTAAATAAACTTGACGGGCTGTAGCTAGATTAGTAAGGTTTGCGATTACTTGCGATGCGATCGCATTTAAGTCTATAATTTCACATTTGAGTTGAATTCCTTCGGTATCGTTACGATATACATCGAGCAAAGTCTGCACTAATTCCAAACTAGAAAGATGGGAATTACTCATCATGGTTAAAACTTTCGCTTGGGCAGAGGTAATTGTGCCAAATTGCCCGTTTTGAAAAGCTTTAATAGTTTCAATCGCTCCCAATAAGGGAGTTTTAAGGTCGTGAGTTAAAGTAGAAACAAAATCTTCTCGTAAAATAGCTAATTGTTTTTGAGTGCGTAGTTGAGCTTGGGAACGATTAACAGCTTCTTCATAATTACGATTGCGAATACTTAACCATCCAGTTACGGCTAAAGCTATTACGGTGATTAATCTATTAGCAATAGTAGCAGAACGATGGGGTTCAAAGTTGGGAAAGAATAAATTAAAAATAGTTAATGCGATCGCAATAAGAGTAATTTGCCAAATGGCGTTTTTTCCTAAACCATAATTAGCCAGCAAAATAGTCCCCGTATATAAATAACCAAAGACATATTCTGGTGGCGTGGCATATTCCAATAGTATTACGATTGCAAAGGTAAGAATAATCAGCCAAATAAGGCGATCGAGATGATTAAGAACTTTAAAATACTTATTTTTGCTCACTGTTATTTTTCAGCATAATATTGCCTTTTTAAGTAATAATTTGGTTGACAATATGTGTCACTGCATCAACAAAATCTGCCTCAAGAATTACCGATGTTGTTTTCCACCATCGCTTTTTCAAATCTAAAGTTCGCACCTGTTCTGCTGCTACAGAACCCGTAATTGTTAGTTCATCAGGTAGTTGAATTAATGTTTTGATTTCGGGCTTAATTGTATTTGTTATTGGTGAGACGATAACAATTCCCCCACGACGATAATTGAATCTGGTATTGCTTAGTACTAAGCAAGGACGAGCATCTCCTTTTTGTTCCCTTCCCTGAGTTGGATTTAGATTAACTCGAATAATTTCTCCTCGTTGAATCTTCATATTAATTCGTTACCAACTGGTTCGCTATCAACAAAACTAGCGATATCTTCTGGATACTCAAAGTTATCGGGAATACTATCTAAAATTTCATCGAGATTAGGCTTGGAATTTTCCTTCTTAACAATTAAACAATCTCCTTCTACAACCAAACTAACCTCACTATTTTCAACAACCTCTAAATTTTCGGCTATTTGACAAGGAATTCTTAAACCAGGGGAATTAATTGAAGTTGGCAGTTATTAAGTAAGGCAATCGTCTTAATTTATATCCTAAAAACATTGAAATCGAAAGCGATCGTGCTTATGATTCTAGATATATAACTTCTATACCTGTAAATATATACATCCATATTTAAGTCTAGCAATTAATATATAAGTAGAAAAAACATAACAATTGATATATTGTCGGTTAAATAATAATCTTGAAATAATTGAGTTATTCGATTGAAAATAAATTTGTACTTCGATCAATGATTCAAGGTTTTATTCAAATAGCATTAACACTATTAATTGTAGTTTTAATTATTCCGTGGTTTGGCAATTATATGGCTCGTGTTTTTCTAGCACAAAAAACTATTCTAGAGCCGATCGCGCAACCAATTGAAAGATTTATTTATGCAGTGGGAGGTATTAATGATCAAAAAAATATGACTGGTTGGCAGTACGCCAGAAGTGTACTGGTTAGTAATTTAGTCATGTTAATATTTGTATTTCTTACCCTAATTTTCCAGAGTATTTTACCTTTAAATCCGACGAGTTTAACTGCACCCAGTTGGGATTTAGCATTACATACGGCTATTTCTTTTGTAACTAATACCAATCAACAACATTATTCAGGAGAAACTACTTATTCCTACGCTTCCCAAATGTTTGCCTTGGGATTTATGATGTTTACCTCAGCAGCAACAGGAATTGCTGTCGCGATCGCCTTTATTCGGGGTTTGACAGGTAGACCTTTAGGAAATTTTTATGTAGATTTAACTAAATCGATTACCCGCATTTTATTACCGATTTCCATAGTTGGTGGAATTGTTTTATTAATTGTAGGTGTTCCCGAAACTTTAGACGCGCCAGCAGTTGCTACGACTTTAGAAGGTGCAACTCAATACATTGCTAGAGGCCCAGTCGCTCATTTTGAAATTATTAAACAATTAGGAGAAAATGGCGGTGGTTTCTTTGGTATTAATTCCGCTCATCCTTTTGAAAATCCTAATGGTTTTTCTAACTTAATTGAAACTGTAATTATGGTTACTATTCCTGCCTCATTAATTTATACCTACGGAGTTATAGCGGGAAATAAAAAGCAAGGTTGGCTGATCTTTGGAATGGTATTTATTATCTATGTAATTTTAATTGCGATCGCAGCAATTGGCGAATATAACGGCAATCCAATTATTAATAATCTTCTCGGCACAGATGCACCCAATTTAGAAGGCAAAGAAATACGTTTTGGTTGGGCGCAAACTGCTTTATGGGCGGTAACTACCACAGGAACAATGTGTGGTGCGGTTAACGGAATGCACGATTCTTTAATGCCTCCTGGTGGTTTTGCTACTCTGTTTAATATGTTTTTACAGATAGTTTGGGGTGGACAAGGTACAGGTACAGCTTATTTATTTGTGTTCTTAATTTTGACTGTATTTCTAACAGGTTTAATGGTGGGTAGAACCCCTGAATTTTTAGGACGTAAAATCGAAAAACAAGAAATAGTTTTAGCGAGTGTAATTTTATTAGTTCATCCAATTGCGGTGTTGATTCCTAGTGCAATTACTTTAGCTTATCCAGACACTTTATCAGGTATTAGTAATCCTGGTTTTCATGGCATTTCCCAAGTTGTCTATGAATACACTTCCGCAGCAGCAAATAACGGTTCGGGTTTTGAAGGGTTAGGAGATGCAACTGTTTGGTGGAATCTTACCGCAGCAGCAGCAATGATTATTGGACGCTATATTCCCATTATTGCTTTATTACTATTAGCAGATAACATGACCCGCAAGCAACCAGTACCCGAAACCACTGGAACACTGCGTACAGATACAACCTTATTTACTGGAGTGACAGCAGGAGTAATTCTAATTCTTGGCGCGCTTACCTTTTTCCCTGTTCTAGCATTAGGTGCGATCGCTGAAGCTTTCCAAATCGCTCAAAACATATAAAATCCTTTGCGCCTTTGCGCGAAATTTACAATCACAAGATCTACTGCAACTCTCAAAAGAAATAATATAAACATTATCTAAATTATGACTGTTAAAAATCGCTCTATCGCTGAAAAAGGCAAACGTTATCAGCAAAACAAACAAAAAAAGGGCTCTTCTGGAATTCCCGTGGTAGACACTAGATATGGTGTAGTTGTCAAGAGTATGACTACTTTGGGATGATGAATAAATCGGATTAACTGTGGTGGTCATGATGGATAACTCAATTCAGATACCT
>JAAUOU010000193.1 GCA_012034765.1 Pleurocapsaceae cyanobacterium CSU_1_1
TGCCATTGTTAATTTTAGCGATCGCATCTACGCTCAATCTGTCTTCTCTACTCAGTTTAAAATGCTTTCAACTCTTTAATTTGACTCCATTTGACAAGTTGTACCTTTTCTTAACTTGTCACCAATGGCTATTAGCTGTTAGCTTTTGAATAACTTGTATCATTTGGATAAGTATTCGGATAGTGGAAAAGCATTACACATTCAGCAACGCCATATTTTTTACAACTGAATCAACATCTATCGACTACGACGTGCCAAAAAATAACGATGGCATAGCTTTTCCATTTCCACCCAGACAAACACCAACATACTAAAGCCCAAGCATATTAATAAATCTGTCAAACTAAGAACACTAGTATTAAAAAAGTTTCGCAGCGGAGCAACATAAATTAATAACATTTGTAAAACAGTGGTTAAAGCGATCGCCATTAATAAATAGGGATTAGAAAAAAAGTTCATTTCTATCGTCAGTCTGGTATCAGAGCGAACAGCGAGGGCATGACCCATTTGTGCTAAACAAAGGGTAGTAAACACCATGGTTTTCCAGTGATTCGGATCTGCTCCATTTTGATCGTAGTCATAAGACCACAGCATTAAAGTGATAGTTAGTAAGGCAAAGATTATCCCAATTCGCACCATATATACTCCTAACCCACGAGCAAAGATACTTTCTTGAGGATCGTAGGGTGGACGACTCATAACATCAGGTTCGGCTGGTTCTAAAGCCAAAGCTAAAGCAGGTAAACCATCCGTTACTAAATTCATCCAGAGAATTTGCAGAGGGGAGAGGGGAACACTAGGTAAACCCAATAAGGGTGCAGCAGCAATAGTTAATACCTCGCCAATATTACTGCCTAAAATATATTTAATAAAGCGACGAATGTTATCATAAACTACCCTGCCCTCTTCGATCGCCCCCACAATAGTCGTAAAGTTATCGTCGAGTAAGATCATATCGCTGGCTTCTTTACTCACGTCAGTACCCGTAATACCCATAGCAATACCAATATCGGCTTGTTTCAAAGCTGGCGCATCGTTAACTCCATCTCCAGTCATAGCCACAAATTCCCCTTGTTTTTGTAGCACTTTAACAATACGTAGCTTATGTTCAGGAGTTACACGAGCATAGACGTTAACCCGTTTAATGGTTTGTTCGAATTCAGCGGCGGACATTTTGGTGATTTCTTGTCCTGAAATCACTTGCTCATCTGCATTAGCAATATTTAGTTTGGTAGCGATCGCCATAGCAGTTAAAGGATGATCTCCCGTAATCATAATTGGTCTAATCCCTGATTGACGACAGTTTTGTACAGCCTGTTTTACTTCTTCTCGCGGTGCATCGAGCATCCCTACCAAACCCAACCAAGTAAGTCCCTGTTCGCTTGATTCTTCTGTGTTGGCGGGGGGAATTTCAGTGAGAAGTTTATAGGCAAAACCTAGGACTCTTAAGCCTATACTAGCCAGATGGGTATTAGATACGAGAATCTGCTGTTTTTGTTGGTTAGTAATTGGTTGAGAGTGTTGTATTTGCTGCTGGTTGGGCTGTGTCCAAGCGATCGCCTGGCATCGCTCTAAAATCAACTCGGTTGAGCCTTTGGTAAACATGATGTAGGGAAATTCACCAGGTTCTGGATTTGCCACTATAACCGACATGCGTTTACGTTCGGCAGAAAAAGCAAACTCGCTTAATCGAGGCATGTGCTTCTCCAGTTCTTCCTTGAAAATTCCTGCTTTACCCGCTAAAGCTAATAATGCACCTTCGGTGGGATCTCCTAGAATTGACCACTGTACAGTTTTTTCTTTTTCTTTTTTTCTCCCGTTGTCTTGTGAGTACTGAAGCAAAGCATCGTTACACAGGACACAAGCCTGTAATAACTTTTGAACTTCTGACTTTTTTTCTACCTGATGGTGATCTTGTGCCTTAAATTCTCCCGCAGGTTGATAACCTGTCCCCGTCACCTCAAAGTTGAAAGAGTTTGTTTGTACTTGCTGCACAATCATTTTGTTTTGCGTCAGCGTACCAGTTTTATCAGAACAAATCGTCGTCACCGAACCCAGAGTTTCCACTGCTGGTAGTTTACGAATTAATGCCCGACGACGAATCATTTTTTGCGTTCCAATCGCTAAAGTAACGGTTACCACCGCAGGTAATCCTTCAGGAACAACTGCCACAGCCATACTCAAAGAAGTTTCCAAGATCTCTTCGAAAATCTGCCATCCTGATTTTAGTAAACCACCAATAGTAATCAAGACAACTAAGGAAAGAGAACCACTCACTAACACATTACCTAATTGGGTCATACGTTTTTGCAGAGGAGTTGCTTCTATTTCTACCGTTTGCAGCATCGTCGCAATTTGACCAATTTCTGTATCCATCCCCGTTTTGGTGACGATCGCTTTACCTCGACCATGAACAGCTTCCGTACCTTTGAAGATTAGATTTAGGCGATCGCCTAAAGGAGCATCCTCAGCTAAATAGTCTCAGCATCTTTAGTAACTGCCGTCGCCTCTCCTGTAAGAGTGGACTCGCTAATTTGTAAATTTTGCGCTTCCAGCAAACGCCCATCCGCAGCTATTTGCACTCCTGTTTCGATCAGTACTATGTCTCCTGGAACTAACTCGCCTGCATCTACCTCTTGAGTTATACCATCGCGGATTACCTTAACGCGAGTAGGAGAGAGACGTTTAAGGGCAGCCAAAGCTTGTTCTGCTTTACTTTCTTGAACATAGCCTAAAATGCCATTTAAAATGACGATGGTGAAAATAGCGATGGAATCTTTCGGAAAATTACTCTGACGCAGATCTAAAAATGCTGAAATTATGGCGATCGCAATTAGCATGACCAACATAATGTTAGTAAACTGATCCCACAAAATAGCAAGATTACCTCGTCCGTTCGTCTGTTTAAGTTCGTTCTTGCCAAAATATCTTTGTCTTTGAGTAACTTCGTTACTGGTTAAACCTAGATTGAGATCGCTATTAAGTAATTCAATTACTTGTTGGCAGCTAAGAGTATGCCAATCTCTAGTACTTGTAGGTGTACTAGAGACACTTGAGGTAAGTTTAGAATTCATCGCTTAGGGCAGTTTTAATCGCTTTATAAACAAGGCAATTAGGTAAGAATTAAATTAATTACCAAAGACCAATTGTAAAAACATTCTAGCTAGATGTTTTGTCACGTAAAGGATACAGTTAGCAATTTTCAATTTTTCACGAGCGCGATCGCAACTTAGAATTTTTATCTTTCTTCCAAAAGAAGACCCCCAACTCTGTCGGCGGGATGAATTTTGGACAGGGTTTTGCGGTTTACACAAGGTCACGTTTTAGGTAAGAAGCTACATGCGGGCAAGCCCTTGGTTACCTAAAAGCTGACCGCCCCAATGTGATGGGTGCAAGCATTTTAGACATATAATCTTCGTGGCGGCTTTTATGTGGGAAACTTCCCATTTGCGAAGCTTATCCTTTAGGACATAAAACGCGCCTTATAAAAGAAAGGTTGTAGTCACTGTATAATGCTGATACTTGGAAGAAGATTAAAAGGCTCGC
>JAAUOU010000083.1 GCA_012034765.1 Pleurocapsaceae cyanobacterium CSU_1_1
CCTGCCTAGTGTTAAGGAGGCAGCGCGGTCTTGGGCTTTGCCCAAGTGAAGCGACTGCCGTTTCGATTCATCCTATCGCTTTTGGCTAACGCCAATAAGCGTAGGTCTTCTCTCACAAAAAGATAAACTCTATACTGAGGTTAAATTGTTCGCTTGTAGAGGATGATGATGTAATAACATCAATTGATCTGCTTTTAAAGTTTCTAAAGCATAAGCGCATCCTGTAGTACTGCTAAACTCAACTTCAAAAACTTCAGGTTCATATTCTTCTACAATTGTTCCTACTTGACCGCGATATAATCTCAATTCTGGTAGATCTTCAAGTAAAGCAACTGTATCGAGTAATTTCATCTTGTGTTCTGGATTAAAGTACATAACAAGTAACTAAACGAGGAAAGTCTTCGCCATTTTTAACTATCCAAACGCTATGAATTGTTGCAGTTCTGTCTTCACGATTTAAAGGAAAATCAATAATATATTTCTGACCATATTGATTTTGGCGATCGACAGTTGCTTCATAGTCTTTAACAGCATTTAGCAAAGCAGTCTTAAGCTCTTCAAGATCATTAAGATCTAAGTCTAATGCAGATTTAAATACACGAGCCTTATGCTGCCCATCAGAATGATTGAAATTGAGACAGTATCCTGCTAATTTTTGTTCGCTGACAACCGCCCGTTCAGGATTGGGAAGCTTCATGTCTTTGATTATACATCCAAATTATTATAGAAGATTGTGGGCAAGCGATCGCCTTTATATATGTAGAAGATTTGGAAAAGGCGATCGCGCCTATTTAAGCTATGTTTTCTAGCTCTTTAAGTAATTCAGGAATACTTGTTTGCATAGCTTCCCAAAGGACTTGTAGATCTACTTCTTTGTATTCATGAACAACACGATTGCGCATTCCTTGAATTTGCCGAATAGGAATCTGTGGATTGTTAACAATAAAGTCTGAAGATAGTCTATTTACTGCTTCACCAATAATCACAATTTGATACAGTACTGATGATTGAGTCTTGAGATCTTGCACAAAACTGTATACTCAGCTTGCACGCTCTAATAAGATCTAGAAGCGTCTCTCGATCTTTGTCCATAGATAACTTTTGCGTGATTCAGAATATTGTTTTTGCGTATCCAATTATGACTTTGTTCTATTGCTTGCTTCGTAACAATGTCAACAGGTCGATTAAATAGCTTGCTTAATTGGGATTCAATAGTGTCGAGGTCAAAGAAAGTAATCTTTGCCTCTTCAGCAAAGCTTACTAAAATATCTATATCACTTTGGGGGTTAAAATCAGTTCTCAAGACCGATCCAAATAAGGCAAGTTCAGTAATTTGCCATTGCTGACAAATTTCCTCTAATTGATTTGGCTGAATATTTAAACGCTGATCAAGATTAATCATCTTCATGCTTAAATTTTAACTTTAGTATTGGCAATTGAAAGAAACAGCGATCGCGCTATAATTTAGCAATTTATACCTACCTTTTATTACCCATATCCTCTGTAATAAATCTGCAAATCCAATAGTTTGTTACTCTATTGATTGAATCTAAAAACTAGCAGCTTAAATTAGGTGGGAGTGAATTAAGGTGACAGTAGAGATTGGGAATCGAGTTCAACAGGCGATCGCCAAAAGCCAGGATTATTTATTATCAATTCAAAAGTCTGATGGTCACTGGTGCGCCGAATTGGAATCCAACGTCACTATCACAGCAGAAGTTGTCTTGTTACATAAAATTTGGGGTACTGACCAACAAAGACCCTTAAATAAAGCAGAAACTTATCTGCGCTCGCAGCAGCGTCGACATGGTGGTTGGGAATTATACTACGGTGATGGTGGTGAGCTTTCGACTACGGTGGAAGCGTATATGGCATTGCGCCTACTAGGTGTTGACCCAACAGATCCTGTTCTAGTTCGAGCTAAAAAATTTATTCTGCAACGGGGTGGCATTAGTAAAACCAGGATTTTTACGAAGATGCATTTGGCGCTGATTGGTTGCTATGACTGGGGAGGATTACCCTCAATTCCTCCTTCAATTATGCTCTTACCTAAAGCATCTCCCTTTACAATCTATGAAATGTCAAGCTGGGCAAGAGGTAGCACTGTTCCCCTGCTAATTGTCTTTGACCGCAAGCCGATTTTTAAGCTAGATACGCCGATTAATCTCGATGAACTCTACGTTGAAGGAATTGCTAACGTTCGTTATGAATTACCCCGTAGCAACGATTGGACAGATATCTTGATTGCCCTAGATAGTGTTTTTAAGCTGGCAGAAAATCTGAACTTAGTGCCGTTACGGGAAGAAGGTCTAGCTGCTGCGGAAAAGTGGGTCTTAGCCAGACAGGAAGCCACAGGAGATTGGGGGGGAATAATTCCCGCGATGCTTAATTCTCTGCTCGCCTTGCGTAGCTTGGATTATAACGTTAACGATCCAGTGGTGCAGCGTGGTCTTGTCGCTGTCGATAACTTTGCCCTGGAGACAGTAGATAGCTATCGGATTCAGCCCTGTGTATCTCCCGTGTGGGACACCGCCTGGTGTTTACGGGTATTAGCTGAGTCGGGAATTGCTAGCGATCATCCTGCCTTAGTTAAGGGGGGAGAATGGTTGTTAGACAAGCAAATCTTAGATTATGGTGACTGGGCGGTCAAGAACAAAGGCGCAACCCCTGGTGGCTGGGCATTTGAATATGAAAATCGCTTTTATCCTGATGTAGATGATTCAGCCGTCGTAGTGATGGGGCTATCCCAGATCAAACTCCTCATGAGGCGCAAAAACAACAGGCGATCGCTCGCTGTCTCAACTGGATTACATCCATGCAGTGTAAACCTGGAGGTTGGGC
This sequence comes from Pleurocapsaceae cyanobacterium CSU_1_1, assembly GCA_012034765.1. Classification (GTDB taxonomy): domain Bacteria; phylum Cyanobacteriota; class Cyanobacteriia; order Cyanobacteriales; family Xenococcaceae; genus Waterburya. The sequence goes on from JAAUOU010000083.1 coordinate 2,842, forward strand.
TGCTTTTGACCTAGATAACGATCAAGATTGGATCAACCTGATTCCTTACGGGGACTTAAAGGCAATGATCGACCCCAATACTGCCGACGTGACCGCTAGAGTGCTAGAAATGCTTGGGGAATGTAATCTTTCGATGGAGGATGACAGGGTACACAGAGCGATCGCCTATTTAATTAAAGAACAAGAACCAGATGGCAGTTGGTTTGGACGCTGGGGTGTGAACTATATATATGGTACTAGCGGTGTGTTGGCTGCTTTAAGTTTAATCGCACCAATTACTTACCAAGAACAGATAGACAGAGGTGCAGCTTGGTTGGTTAGCTGCCAAAATGCAGACGGTGGCTGGGGCGAAACCTGCGCCAGCTATCAAGATAAAAATCTTAAGGGTACGGGTATTAGTACTGCCTCTCAAACATCTTGGGCATTACTGGGAATTATGGCAGCGATCGCAGGAACTAAATTTGCAGCCCAAGTAACCGTTGACCGTGGCATTGAATATTTACTCAATACACAGCGGTCTGATGGCACTTGGGACGAAGCACAGTTTACTGGTACTGGTTTTCCCTGTCATTTCTATTTGAAATATCATTTATATCAACAATATTTTCCCCTGCAAACATTGGCAAGATACGCCAATATTTAGAATGACTATAATTCTACCCCCCAACTCGAAATTCAATGACATCTCCTTCTTGGACAATGTAGTCTTTACCCTCTAGGCGCAATAAGCCTTTTTCTCTGGCTGCATTTTTTGACCCTGTAGAGATTAAATCTTCATAACTAATGGTTTCTGCTTTAATAAATTTCTTCTCAAAATCAGTATGAATTACTGCTGCTGCTTGGGGTGCTTTCATACCTGCGGTGATTGTCCAGGCGCGAGTTTCTTGCTCTCCTGTGGTTAGATAGGTGCGTAAACCTAAAAGATCGTAGGTAGCGCGGATCAAAGATTTCAACCCGCCTTCTTCGACTCCCAAGGCTTCCAGAAAATCTTTCGTTTCTGCTGCTGAAAGTTCGACTAACTCTGACTCCACCTGCGCCGAAACTACCACCACCTTAGCTGCATCATCCTTAACAAATTCTCGCACTGATTCTACCCACTCATTTCCTGTCGCCAAATCATCTTCAGCAACATTAGTGGCATAAATAATTGGCTTATTACTTAACAACCCTAGGGATTTAATCATTAGTAACTCATCTTCTCCTAAATTCATGCTGCGGACAGATTGACCATCATTGAGAACTTCCCCAATTTTCTCTAACAGTTCAACCTCTGCTTGAGCGTTTTTATCATTTTTGGCACTTTTACGCTGTCTACTAATACGCTTTTCCACCTGAGCAAGATCCGCCAAGATTAGCTCTAAATTGATGATTTCAATATCCCTAACAGGATCTACTGACCCAGCAACGTGAATAATATCGTCATTGTCAAAACAGCGTACCATATGAACGATCGCATCTACTTCTCGAATATTAGCGAGAAACTGATTTCCTAATCCCTCGCCTTTACTTGCTCCTTTTACTAATCCTGCAATATCCACAAATTCGATTCTCGTGGGAACTAGTTTTTGAGAATTGGAGAGTTCAGACAGAACCTCTAGTCGATGATCGGGGACAGATACCACCCCCACATTTGGTTCGATGGTGCAAAAAGGAAAATTGGCTGCTTCAGCCTTAGCATTGGCAACCAAGGCATTAAACATGGTAGATTTACCCACGTTAGGTAATCCGACGATTCCTGCTCTTAACATGACGGCTTAATATTAGCTTCTAGGTTCAGTTTGCCAATTTTACTGCATTAGAACTAGATAACTCAAACATATAGCCTCTTCCCCAAACAGTTTTGATACAGTCTCCATTGTCAACGCCAATTTTTTTACGAATACGCCCAATGTGAATATCTACTTTGCGATCGTCTCCTGCATAATCTTCATTGTCCCAAATGGCGGAAATTAATTCAGCACGATCCCAAACTCGGTTAGGATTATTGGCTAGAAAATATAACAGATCAAATTCCAGCGCTGTCAGCGGAATAATACGCTCATTTAGGATAACTTCTCGGCGATAAAAATCAATGGTAAAGTTATCTAAGAGAATGGATTTGTGCTGATTGGAGTATCCAGAATTACTGCTGCCTCTTCTAAATAAAGCTTCAATTCTTGCTTTGAGAATTTGCAGGTCAAAAGGTTTAGTAATATAATCATCTGCCCCTCTAGCAAAAGCTTCTAAGATATAATTATTATCTGTCATTGAACTGAGAATCATAATCATTACGTCATTTTGGCGTATTTCTTCGCACAGATTAAGTCCCGTATCATCTGGTAGGTTAATATCAGAAATAATTAAATTAGGTTGAAATTCTCTAAGCTTTTGCTTGGCTATACCGCAGTCAGGTGCTGCTTCTGTGATATAGCCATTATAAGTAAGAAAACGGCAAAGTAGGTGATGTAAGGTAAGATCATCATCGACAATTAAAATTTTTTTTGAATTAGCTAAATTATAATAATTATTTAATAAATACACTTAATATAAACCTTATTTGTTTATTTATGACTTTCAAACAATATCAGAGAAATTGCGGATAAAGCGACCGTAATTCCCTTTTTTTTACCTGAGCTTCATGTAAAAAATAGTCTGTATGAAGTTAGGATTAAAGCTATTTTGTCGAGTAGGTAAACTAAAATTAAAATTAGCTCTTCTAACTAAGAAAACTTTGACTTTTTGGCTATGAGGAGGAGCAAACTTGGTTCTGGTTAATGAATAGGCTGAGAAATAAAGCGATTATATATAAAGCATTTTAAACTTGAGCCTTAAGCACAAATTAGCATGACTAAAGATTTTTTAGAAACCCCGTTGTTAGATATATTGAGCCAATCGGCGCACAGAAAACATGCTGCTTTTTATGCTCCAGGACACAAGCAGGGCAAAGGAATTAGCCACAAGATTCGGGATTTAATTGGCCAGCAAGTTTTTCAAGCCGATTTACCAGAGTTACCAGAGTTAGATAATTTATTTGCTTCAGTAGGGGCGATCGCAGCAGCCCAAGAGTTAGCAGCCCAAACTTTTGGTGCAACTAAAACCTGGTTTTTAATCAATGGTTCAACCTCTGGGATTATTGCGGCAATTTTAGCTACCTGTGGCATGGGAGAAAAGATCATTTTGCCCAGGAATATTCATCAATCGGCGATCGCTGGTCTAATTTTATCTGGGGCAATCCCGATCTTTATCAATCCTGAATACGATCCTCAAGAGGAATTAGCCTATAACGTTACCCCAGCAGCCGTTAAACAGGCATTAGAGCAGCATCCCGATACCAAAGCAGTAATGATGTTGCACCCGACTTATCAGGGAATATGTAGCGATTTAAAAGCGATCGCCGATATTACTCATAGTTATCAGATCCCTTTATTAGTCGATGAGGCTCACGGCGCACACTTTACTTTTCATGCTGATTTACCTCCCTCCGCTATGAGTCTTGGGGCAGATTTGACGGTGCAGTCTACCCATAAAACTTTGAGTTCTATGACTCAATCATCCATGCTGCATCTTCAGGGAAATCGAGTCTGTAGCCAGAGAATTAGCAAAGCTTTGCAGCTAGTTCAATCTACTAGCCCTAGTTATCTGCTTTTGGCTTCTCTAGATGCCGCTAGACAACAAATGGCAACAGAAGGTAAGGAATTAATGAATCAGGCGATCGCTCTTGCCAACCAAGCTAGGCATAAAATAGCCGAAATTCCCAAATTATCGGTCTTAAATCCTCAAATACAGCCAGGTTGCCACTATTGTGACCCGACTCGACTCACAATTAATGTCTCTCAACTAGGAATAACAGGCTTTGAAGCAGACGAAATACTCCATGAGCAGCTAAATGTTACCTGCGAACTGCCTCTATTAAAGCATCTTACTTTTATTATCTCTTTGGGCAATACACAAGAAGATATACAACAGTTGATTGCAGCTTGTGAGACTCTTACTTCATTAGCTCTCAGCTTTCAGCTTTCAGCTCTCAGCTATAGGATTAAACCGTATCAAGGTCAGTTATCAGCCATAACTCCGCGACAAGCGTATTTTATGTCAACGGAAACGGTTCAAATTGAGCAAGCAGGCGATCGCCTTTGTGGGGAGCTAATTTGTCCCTATCCTCCAGGAATCCCTGTGTTAATGCCAGGGGAAGTAATTACCTCAGAAGTAGTTAATTATTTGAAGCAGATCGTGGCTGCGGGGGGAACTATTACAGGGTGTAACGATCCACGTCTGCGAACCATTCAGACGCTTAAATAAGATAATCAATCTGCTTTTAAGATCTATCTAAATTTTAGTCACTCCAATTAATCATTAATTATGCTTTGGCCTTACAAAACTCCAGGAATTCCCGACAAACTGTTTGAACGTTTACCAGGAATTCCCCTCAGCAAAAGAGAGGTGCGAGTCTTAATTCTCTCCTCCTTACGGATGAAGCCAGATTCGGTATTTTGGGACATTGGCGCGGGAACAGGCACAATCCCTGTCGAAATTGGTCTACTTTCTCCTCAAGGAAAAATTGTGGCGATCGAACGAGATGAGGAGGTGGCAAAATTAATTAAGCGTAATTGCGATCGCTTTGGGGTTCATAACGTCGAGGTAATCCAAGGAAGCGCGCCAGAATGTTTAGATGCCATCAAACCCCGACCAAATTTAGTGTGTCTTGAGGGTGGGAAACCAATCAAAGACATTCTTAAACAAACTTGGAAATATCTTCAGCCAGAAGGACGTATTGTTGCTACTGTTAGTAACTTAGAGAACTTATATATTATCTCCGAAGGTTTATCTGAACTTCAGGCTCGAAATATAGAAGTAGTTCAGTCGGCAGTTAATCGTTTAGAAACCAGAGGCATCCATCAGACTTTTGCAGCAGTAAATCCGATGTTTATTCTCAGCGGAGAAAAATTGTAGATGATGACGATCGTTATTTTCTTAACAAATAATTGCTAGGACTTAATCCAGTAATTTGTTAATCTTTCATAAAGGTTTCCTTAAATTTAATTCTCCATTCTCATTTAGCGTTTGTAGCAGCAACGCATTATGCCCTTGTCTCGTATAGTTAGTTCAGTAGTTGCGATCGCCTTAGCCCTAGGAATGATTATTCTCGGAGGATGGTACTTTACTCTGGGTATTGGTATTTTAATTATCTTAGCCCAGCGGGAATACTTTCGCTTAGTCCGCGCTAAAGGGGTTGAACCCGCAGGAAAAATGACTTTAGTTGTCTCTGTGCTGCTGTTACTCAGCGCCACCGTTGCTCCTAATATTACCGATGCAATATTTTGTCTGGGAGGGACAATTATCTGTTTTTATTTATTATTCCAACCAAAAATTGCCACCATTGCCGACATTGCTAGCTCGATTTTGGGGCTATTTTATACAGGCTATCTACCAACTTTTTGGGTACGTTTAAGAGTTAATCTGCCCAACAGTAATAATGCTAGTAACTTACCTTTTGATGGTTACTGGCCAGACTCTTGGCTTAATCCTAGTCAATTTCCCACTGCCCTTACTCTAACTTTTTGGTTATGGCCTGTATTTGGGCGGCAGATATTGGTGCATATACCATGGGTAAAAGTTTTGGTCGTACCAGACTATCCGATATTAGCCCGAAAAAGACCGTTGAAGGGGCAGCATTTGGTATCCTGGGGAGCTTAATTGTCGCTGAATTAGGGGCGTGGTATTTCCAGTTTCCCGCCTGGCAAATTAGTGGGGTAATGCTCGGTACACTGATTGGCATCACCAGCTTGCTTGGAGATCTGACCGAATCGATGATGAAGCGAGATGCTGGAGTAAAAGACTCTGGGCAATTAATTCCTGGACATGGAGGTATTTTAGATCGCACTGATAGCTATGTCTTTACGGCTCCTTTGGTCTATTATTTCTTCACTCTATTACTGCCCTTGTTGACGTTTTAAATAAGTTTGATTAAACGCTCAAAATTTAACTTCTGGTGAAAATGGATGCCGATCGCATCGTACATTAAGATTAAACCTCGATTTAAACCAGAGATAGTAATGCTCAATGAAAATAACGCTAAAAACTCTTTACTAGCTGATGCCAGTAAACGATTAGAACAAGCCTTAAAACACGTCGATATTTCTGAAGATGCGATCACTCGTCTCCAGCATCCTAAGACCAGCCTAAGTGTTTCTATTCCTGTACGGATGGATGATGGTAGTTTAAAGGTATTTTCTGGATATCGGGTACGTTATGACGATACTAGAGGCGCGGGTAAAGGCGGTGTACGTTATCATCCTGGGGTTAATTTAGATGAGGTACAGTCTTTAGCTTTCTGGATGACGTTTAAATGTGCCTTATTAGATCTGCCCTTTGGTGGCGCTAAAGGAGGTATTACCGTCAACCCCAAAGAATTATCCAAAGCTGAGTTAGAAAGGCTGAGTCGGGGCTATATCGATGCGATCGCCGATGCAATTGGTATAGATGTTGATATTCTCGCTCCTGATGTTTATACCAACGCCGTGATTATGGGTTGGATGATGGATCAATACAGCACTATCAAGCGTACATTGTGTCGTGGGGTAGTTACAGGAAAACCACTGACTCTAGGAGGCAGTAAAGGTAGAGATACGGCGACAGCGATGGGAGCCTTTACAGTAATTCAAGCTATGCTACCCAAGTTTAAATTGCTCCCTGCTAAGACTACTGTAGCAATCCAAGGTTTTGGGAATGCTGGTGCAACTTTAGCGGGGTTGCTGGCGGAAGCAGGATATAAAATAGTTGCTGTCAGTGACTCTAAAGGAGGGATTTATGCGCCTCAAGGTTTAGATATTGCCAGCGTCAGCGAGCATAAAAATAAGAGTCGAGAGATGAAGGCGGTATACTGCCATGATACTGTGTGCAGCATTGTCGAACATCAGGCGATTTCTAATCAAGAGTTACTGGCTTTGGATGTGGATGTGTTGATTCCTGCTGCGCTAGAAAATCAGATCACTCTAGCCAATGTCCAGGATATTCGAGCTAAGTATATCTTTGAAGTGGCAAATGGACCCATTAACTATGATGCAGATCAAATCTTAACCCAACAGGGAACTTATGTTTTTCCCGATATTTTAGTCAACGCGGGGGGAGTTACCGTTAGTTATTTTGAATGGGTACAAAACCGCCATGGTTGGTATTGGACATTAGCAGAAGTTAATCAACGTCTTCAAGAGAAAATGCAAATAGAAGCCGAACAGGTTTGGCAGATTAGTCAAGATTTAAAGATCGATCTTCGTACCGCTGCTTATGTGCAAGCTCTCAAACGATTAGGCGAGGCTTTAGATGCCAAAGGCAACAGGAATTATTTTGTCAATTCCTCTCTTTAAAAGCTGTCACCTATTAGCCATATCCTTATTATTAAGCAGTGCTTCTAGTTTGTTTCCAAAAAAGCAAACATCAATAAGAGTCAATTGGCTTGATGCATTCAGGAGTATCATGTTTAGGACTGTTAACCTTCTTGCTCACTGGATATAGTTCCAGATCGACTTTAGGTAAAGCATCAAGTAATTGTTTTCTGTGATCTAATTCACCCAGCCATGAATCATAATCTTGAGGTTGAATAATCACTGGCATTCTGTGATGAACTTGGGCTGCTTCGGTATTAGCTTTGGTCGTTAAAATAGTGCAGGAAACTAATTCGTCTTCACCATTACTCCATGATTCCCATAATCCTGCTAGGGCAAATAGTTGATGGTCTTTGAGACGGAAAAAATGAGGTTGTTTATCTTTACTCCATTCATAAAATCCTGAAGTGGGAATTAAACAGGGACGATGGTTAAACGCGCTTCTAAAGCTCGGTTTTTCTCCAACTGTCTCCACACGAGCATTAATTAAATTGCTTTTCCAGCTATCCAAGTTTTTAACCCAGCTAGGAATTAAACCCCATTTCATCATCAAGAGCGATCGCGCTGTTTCTTTTTGTTGAATCGCTAATATTTGCTGAGACGGAGCGATATTGTAACGAGGAGAAATAGCTTTGTTTACTTCTACCTCAAATTTTTGATGCTTGGTGTATATGCCAAAATTTGACTTTTGACTTTTGACTTTTGACTTTTGACTTTCCCGTAGCGGTACTAGAGTAAATTACGCACTTTCAACTCTAAATAGCGATCAACCAACTCACTCGTAATGCGATCGCAAGGCGCATCTAAAACCAATACTCCTTTTTGTCTTAATTGAGCAAAGGCTACTTGACGTTGGGCTAAAAGATCTAAAGCAACAGCGCGACAATAGGTATCTTTAGTAGTTTCCGTAGGAGTATGGGCAATTTGAGCTACTAAAGGATCGTTGAGGGTGACACAAAAAGGAAGATAGCGGGGGGTTAAACGCATCATGGCGCTAAGTAATTCACTAGAAGCAGTTACATCTACTAAATCTGTAATGACCACCACTAATGCTCGTCTAGTTTGCTGGGTAATCACCTTAGTCATAGCACCAAGATAATCAGGCTCTAATAATACTGGCTGAATGGGTGTTAGGCGCTCAACTAATTTAGATAGATGATGATTACCTCTTTCAGGGGGGATCCAGGTAGTAAGATCGCGATCAAATACCGCTACGCCAACTTTATCACCACGACTTAATCCTGCCGTAGCTAGAGATAGAGTGGCATTTAAACCATAGTCAAAGCGTTTTAAACCACTTACCTTTGCCGTCATTAAACGCCCTCGATCTAAGAGAATGAAGAGGGTTTGTTCCTGTTCTGGTTCTAATACTTTGACCACAGGGCGATCGCGTCTCGCTGTCGCCTTCCAATTAATCAAACGAATATCTTCTCCTGTACGATACTCTCTCAGTTCGGCAAATTCAGTACCGTTGCCCATTCTGCGCGCCTGACGCATCGCGCCACTATTTTCAATCGCCAGACGAACCGCTAGTTCTTTTAAGCCAATCAAATCAGGATAAACCTTAACTTGCTGTTGCGCTGGTGTTCGCCAATCTCGCCAAGCCAAACCCAGTTTACCCAGTTGACGCACGTGCAGATCGCCCCAGGTATATTCTCCACGACAATCGGGATGAATGATGTAGGTTTCTTCCGTAACGCTGTTAGCAGGTAGATTAACTTCCAGAGTATCTCGATCTACTCTAAATTCTGGCGGGTAAGCATCACGGATTTGGGCGATCGCTTTTTCTTGACCAGATTTAATCTGTAGGGCGATCGCATTATCTCTACCGACAGATAATTTGCCAATCTCCTTTCTGGTTACTTCCACAGCACTATTTTTAACCTGAGACGCATCAATGATCGTCGCAACTAACAGACTAAAATTATAAACTCGCAGAAAATTCAAACTAACCTGACGATTAATTAAAATATCCAAGAGTGCAGCGCTTAAGCCACCGAAAGCTAAGAGGGCATAACAGCGTCGTGAGGGAATCATGTTCTAAAAAGTTTAGTGAGTAAAAAATAATTAACAGATTGCGGAAGCACGATAAATTGTGGCGGAGATTGCTCCATCATGGCGATCGCTTATACTCCGAAACCAATTTAATCCAGTCTGTAGTCTTTGAGAATCTTTGCCTAACTTAGTGACTGCTTGCTCGACTGTCGGTGCTAACCAAGAGTCTACATAGTCAACAAAGTCTCTTAATTGCTGACGATCTAAACTATATGCATGATGTACAGGAAATGGTTGATTATTCACCTCCTCAAAACTAGCCTGAGTCAGCAATATGCCTAAAGATTGTCCAATATAGGGGTTTCCCCTTGCTTGAAGTAACAACTCACATAAAGAATCGATCAGATAACGATAATCAGCAGATTCTGGGGTAACTAAAATAGTGCGATAGTCAGTTTCAGTAACTGTAATTGTTCCTCCAGGCTTCAGAACCCTCTTGGCTTCTTGTAAAACCTGTAGCGGATCTGGCAAATGTTCTAAAAACCAAATGGCGTATAAATGATCGAAGTAATTATCTTGCCAAGGTAATTTGGCTGCATCTCCTACTCGCAGATCGACATTTCTTAAACCTAAATTACGAAGATAATTGTTGGCGTATTCTATTTGTTTACTTTCCAAGTCAATGCCCGCCAACTTAAAATCAGCAAAAGTCTGCCCTAAAATACCCAATACTGCTCCTGCACCACAGCCGATCTCTAATAATTTTTCTCCAGCTTGATAGTTAAGATCTTTAAGAATCAGCTTTTCTCGCCAATATTCCGCCTGTTGAATCAATCTTTCTTGTTCAAGATCAGAATAACCGTGAATGTAATCCATATTTTTCAGAAATGAAAGATTAAATCGTGGGTTAGTGTTTACTCTCTGTATATGATTTTAATAATTAGCTATAGTTATTATCTTGGTACAGATATTTGCTTAAGAATCATAGCAATCACTTTATCTATTTGGAGATTATCTAACTGTGCTTCTGGTTTTAAGATTAGTCGATGACGTAACAAAGGGATGGCGACTTCCTTCACATCATCTGGAGTAACATAATCTCTTCCTGCCAAACAAGCACTGGCTTTAGTCGCATTTAACCAAGCCACCGCAGATCGAGGTGATGCACCTAAAATCAAGTCAGGATGTTGACGGGTGCGCTCAACCAAATCGAGCAAGTAGTCTAAAATATTATCTTCTACCTGAACCTTTTGTACCTGCTCTCTAAGAGTTAAAATATCTGCTACTGTGGCGATCGCTTCTAACTTATCTAAATCCAACTTCTTAGCTTTAAACCCTTGTTGAGCATTAACTAACATTTGCTTCTCGGCATCCTTGGCAGGATAATCAACTACGAGCTTAAACAAAAAGCGGTCTAACTGCGCTTCAGGTAAGGGATATGTACCCTCAAATTCTAACGAGTTTTGCGTGGCAATTACCCAAAATAATGACGGTAACAACATCGTTTCCCCATCTAGGGTAATTTGCTGCTCTTCCATTGCTTCTAGTAACGCTGCTTGGGTTTTAGGCGGAGTACGGTTTATTTCGTCAGCCAAGAGAATTTCCGTGAAAACTGGGCCTTTTTTGAGCATAAAATCACGACTATTAAGATCAAAAATATTTGTCCCCAAAATATCAGAAGGTAAAATATCAGGAGTCAGTTGGATACGGCGGAAATCTGCTGTAATCAACCTGGATAATACTTTGACTAACAAGGTTTTTCCCGTACCTGGAACTCCTTCAATAATGACATGACCACCGCTCAACAAGGCAATTAAAAATTGTTTAACTAAATCCCCTTGACCAATGACGATATGATCTATTTGTTGAATAAGATTATTGAGCAGAGAATTACTTGGCATTTAAGTGCTGCATTAGAAACTAAGTTTGTTTTTATCCCATCTTAAGTAGTCGTTTTAACTTCTGCCGAGATTGATGTAAAGCTAAAGATATAGATTGAGACTGTTTATTGCTCACTGTTCATTGCTCATTGCTCATTGCTCATTGCTCATTGCTCATTGTTCACTGCTCATTGATAACTCAGCAGCCCTAAAACATGGCAGAATAAAGATACGTTTATCAATAAACAATTAACGGCAAACTAACCTATTTGAGATATAGCAATCAAATCCTAGATTAGGACATTTCTTAATCTCTTGGAGTCTTTGCGTCCCGAAGGAAATCTTTGAGGGCGTGAGATAATTGTATATAGCCTCAACCTTTACTTCGACTGCTATACCAAGATTAATATGACTGTAACAATCCCCGCACCAATCAGAACTCGTCGCCAGGTTTTTCCCTTCACGGCTATTGTGGGACAAGAAGAGATGAAACTAGCTCTTTTGCTCAACGTAATCGATCCTAAAATTGGTGGGGTGATGATTATGGGCGATCGCGGTACAGGCAAATCTACTACCATTCGTGCTTTGGCCGATTTATTACCTGAAATTGATGTGGTGGCAGGCGATCCGTTTAATAGCGATCCTCAAGATCCCGATCTCATGAGTGATGAGATTAAGCAAAAGCTGGAACAGGGAGAAGCGATCGCTACAGTTAAGAAAAAAGTACAGATGGTCGATTTACCCTTGGGAGCAACAGAGGATCGAGTCTGTGGCACGATTGATATTGAAAAAGCGCTAGCTGATGGGGTGAAAGCGTTTGAGCCTGGATTGCTCGCTAAAGCTAACCGTGGCATTCTTTATGTCGATGAAGTTAATCTTCTCGACGATCATTTAGTGGATGTGCTGTTAGATTCCGCTGCTGGTGGCTGGAACACCGTTGAACGAGAAGGCATTTCGATTCGCCATCCTGCACAGTTTGTCATGGTGGGTTCAGGCAACCCAGAGGAAGGAGAATTGCGTCCCCAACTATTAGACCGTTTTGGAATGCACGCCGAAATTCATACGGTCAGAGAACCAGACCTGAGAGTCAAAATTGTCGAACAAAGAGCCGATTTTGACTCTCATCCTGATGTTTTCAGTCAAAAGTATGACGCAGAACAATCAGCTCTACAAGAAAAGCTTGTCCAAGCACAGCAGCTTTTACCTTCAGTGAAACTAGATTATGACCTACGAGTTAAGATTTCCGAAATTTGCTCAGAATTAGATGTAGACGGTTTGCGGGGTGATATTGTCACCAACCGTGCCGCTAAAGCGATCGCTGCTTTGGAAGGACGGACTGAAGTTACGGTGGATGATATTCGCCGAGTGATTGTTTTATGTCTGCGCCATCGTTTACGCAAAGATCCCCTCGAATCAATCGATTCTGGTTATAAAGTTTCTAAATCCGTGGCTCGTGTATTTGGTTTAGAACTTGAAGAGTAAAATATAGTCGATCAAACTTTGAGCTTATGGCAGTAACCAGAGAAAATCCACAAGTAACTCAAACCGATCCGCAAGTTCCCTTAATTGAGCTGCGAGGAGTGAGCAAAGCATTCGGCAAGAATGTGATTCTCGACCGAGTTAATCTTAAAATTGAGCGACAAGAAGCATTAGTTATTATTGGCCCTTCAGGGACAGGAAAATCAACTATTCTACGCATGATTGCGGGATTAATGCCTATTGACCAAGGAGCAATTTATATTAATGGTGAAAAACGTACAGGCTTAATTGAAGACCAAAGCGATCCCATTGGAATTAGTATGGTGTTTCAACAGGCGGCTTTGTTTGATTCTTTAACCGTAGAGGAAAACGTCGGCTTCTTACTTTATCAACATTCCCAGCTCAATCGACGCAGAATTAAAGAATTAGTTGATGAAAAGCTAGAGATGGTAGGGTTATCAGGCACGAATAACCGCTTTCCTGCCGAGTTATCAGGGGGGATGCGTAAGCGAGTCAGCTTTGCTCGCTCAATTATTTTTAATCCTGAAAATCCTCAAAGTAGACCAGAAATTGTCTTATACGATGAACCGACCGCAGGTTTGGACCCGATCGCTTCCACTGTGATTGAAGATTTAGTGCGAGATTTACAGTGTACAGTACGTGGCTGTGGCACTTACATTATGGTTAGTCATCAACACAGCACGATTCGTCGCACGGCAGATCGGATTGTTTTTCTTTACAACGGCAAAGTACAGTGGATTGGTACAGTCAAAGATATTGATACTACTGATAACCCCCTCGTCAGACAGTTTTTTAGTGGTAGCGTAGACGGACCAATTCGAGTTAATTAACCGCCAGTTTGACCGTTATAACAGAACGAAAAGCAATCTCTGACTAGAATATAAATAAGTAATTAAGAGGAGTTATATGCGATCGCGTACCTTAAGAGAGGGTTCAGTTGGGTTACTAATTATCTTGGGGATTTTGCTGTTTGGCGGATTAGCCCTTTGGATTAGAGGTTTTACTTTTGGCAAAACAAGCTATCAAATTATTGCCGATTTTTCTGATGTTAACGGTATTAAAATTGGTGATGGAGTACGTTACCGAGGGCTACAGGTAGGTAGGGTTGACAATATTCAGCCTAGTACCAATGGGGTGGATGTTGTAATTGAGATTGATTCTAGCAACCTATTAATTCCCCGAGATGTAACCCTCATGGCAACAAGCTCAGGATTGATTGGCAATACTTTTATTGATATTATTCCTGAATCCTCTTTAACCGCCAATGTTGCCAATATGAATCCTACTGGCTCTAACTGCAATTCTCAGCAAATAATTTGCGATAATGCTCGGCTCAAGGGCGAAAAGGCCATTACTCTAGACGATCTATTACCCTATACCTACCGCTTTAGTAAAGCTTATGGCGAACCAGAGTTTGTCGCCAAAGTAAATTCGACAGTAGAAAATGCAGGAATTGCTGCCTCAGAAGTTGCCAATTTGACCAAAAACACGACGGCACTAGTTAATGATCTCCAAAAAGAAGTGAGAAAGACTTCTCAAGAGTTGGTTTCCACTGCTGAGACTTTTCAAACCACTGCCAAACAAGTTAATCGATTAACCAACAATGTCGAACAGCTAATTGCTCAAAACGAGTCCAATTTAACCACTACTTTAGCAAGTATTAGCACCACCAGCGATCGCCTCGAAACTTTAGTAGTTAAGATCGATCAAACAGTCGATGCTGCCGACACCAAAAAACTAGCGAACAATCTCAACGAGTTGACTACCAACGCCGCAGCTGCTTCTAACAACCTCAAAAATATCACTGAAAGCTTTGGCAGCGATCAGGGTGTAGTTAGTCTCCAGCAAACTTTAGATTCAGCTAGGGTAACCTTTGATAATGCCCAGAAAATCACCTCCGATCTAGAATCGCTGACAGGTGATCCTGCTTTTCTAAAAAATGTTCGTGATTTGGTCAACGGCTTGGGTGGTTTAGTTTCTAGCACCGAACAGCTAGAGCAACAGATTCAAACTAGTCAGAGGATTAAACCATTACAGTCAAATAAATTCACCTCTTTTACCACCGAAAGTTTTACTAAAAAGTAAATGAGTTTGCAGTTCAAAGCTCAAATAGTCACGGTTATTGCTTCGCCAAACCAATACTGATCTAGTTCAGCAAAAGTTTTAACCTGTAGACCATACAGAGGATTGCCAATTAAAACTATTTTTCTGGCAGGATCGATTCCTAAATAGGCAACAGCGTGAGAAAATCTTACTCCTTTGCCTGTTTTGCTTTTTTCTTTAACGTGCATCAAAGCGGGTTGAGCCAAGGTCATCAAATCATCAACTGTTAAATTGTAGTGATATTGGGGATTAAGATCCAACTTTTTTAAAGCTTTAATTTCTGCCAAGGTAGTAGTACCAAAACGATTAGTTTTGGTTAACTTGATCGCCTCTTTTTCAGTCATATTAGGCTGCTTTTGCGTATATCTAGACAAGGTGGCAATACTAGAGGGGGCGCAGGTATAAAGAGTTGTCTGCATTACAATCCCATCTTTAATTTTTGGTTGAGCAAGTAAATCCCCTACTGGACGCAAAAAAAATAAAAGAATGCTAAGAGCAAAAGCGATCGCACCTAAAGCCAAGAATAATTGAACGATTTTTGGTTGGGAGCGTTTACCCGATAATTCCAAGCATACCAGCAAACCCAAACATAAACAGCCTAAGCCAAGCAAGATTTCATGAAAATAACCCGCCAGATAAATCAAGAGCATGGGCGGGAAAATTTCTGCTAGCACCAAGACAAGATTAAACTTATCTAAGAGGATTAAAAACCCCAAACCTGGCGCGATCGCCAATAATAAATACAATAAAGGTTTTTGGTAATTCTTGAGGGCGTTATCGGAGTTAATTCCTTTGACAGCGAGACACTTACCCAATATTCCGCCACCACCAAAAGCCAAGGCACATACTAAAACTAGACTAACCATAAACAAAATAACTTATAGATACTTGAAAAAACTCTGCTTTGAGAGTCTAATTCCAGTATGGAAAGTTAATTTAGTAATGTCTGTGATCTCGAAAATAAAGCTTGTAGCTCAAAAGCTCAAAAATACAGACTTAACTCGTAAGAAACAAAATCTAAAATACCCCTAGGCACGTTGTCACTGTTCAATGTTCAATGCTCACTGTTCACTGTTCAATGTTCAATGCTCAATGTTCAGGTAAACATAACTTTACGCATCACAAAAGCAATTAAACTGGTGGCACAGACGACAGCTAATTGTCCAGGAAGAGGCTGGAGAGAATAAATAGCGATCGCCTGCATTAAAGAATTGATTTCTGCTCCTAAACCAGTAACAAAATACATTACCGTTAAGTAAATGATGCCAACTAAATGAATCGTAATCAACCCTACTATACAGCTAGCAATCAGGGTAGCAAACTTAGCCAAACTCTGAAACGCCAGCCAGCCACATATCCAAGCACCAACAACAAATCCGAGTAAATAGCCAAAGTGAGGCTGTTGTAAATAGATCGACCCACCACCGCGATCGAATATTGGTAGACCTAAAATACCCAATAAAATATAAATAATTTGGGATAACATAGCTGCATTTTTACCTCCCAAGCAAGCCGTAAGCAAGACTGCTCCAATCTGATAGCTTACTCCTAAAGTTTGTACGCCAAATCCGTTGCCCCACCATGACCAAGGCGCAGCTAAACTAGAGGCGGGAATAAAAGTGCCAGCAGCAGTCAAAATTACGCCAATAGCCGTCCACAGCATAACTTCTGGCAAAGGTGGTACATGAGGGCGATTTGGCTTGTCTATGGTGATCTCAAGCTGATTTCGCAACCACTTATTTTCTTGCTGTAATTTGTCTAGATGCTGTTGTTTCTGCTGTAGCAACTGCTGAAGGTGATTGATAGTTGATTTGACAGGAGATGGAGTAATTCCCCATTCATAGTCGTTAATCTCAGAATTGGGTTTGGGTAATTCTTTCAGGTTGGACATAGACAAAGACGGTTATGAGCATGATCCAGTTTACCTGTGGATTAATTATTTGTGGATTAATTATTTCTGAAACTTACTCCGTCATGCAATTTACCAGTCCAACTATTTGCAGTTAGCTTAATCCCTTGATATTGTCTAACTTGAGCTAGAGTCATATAGTATGCCCAAGCTTGATTTATGGGGCGATCGCCAAAACTGTAGACCATAACAAAAGCACGATAATATTCATTAAGCTCGGCTGCTCGCTGTGACTGATAGCCTTCTAATCTATCTAAACTGTTTAAAATCTGCGGATCGTCAAAAGACAAGAGCATCCCCTGAACTTTGCTTTTTCCTTCTGTCATCGCAGGATAGCCGACAGGCAGAGCATATAAATTACCCCAGGTATAGGCTGGAGTTTGAGCAATTACCTTCCCCTGACAATAGGCAGCAAAATTAGCCTCTCCAGGTTTAAGTGTGCCATAAACAAAAACATTACAGGTTAATGATTCAGATTTCATTGGATAATGATAATTTGTTTAATTGTTAATTACTAGAATTTGATCAATTGAAAGTAGCTACTTGGAACGTTAATTCAATTCGGACTCGCCTGCAAATTGTGACAGATTGGCTACAGCAACATCAGGTAGACGTACTTTGTCTTCAGGAAACCAAAGTTCAAGACCACGAATTTCCGCGATCGCCTTTTGAAGATTTAGGTTACAACATCTATATTTCAGGTCAAAAATCCTATAACGGCGTAGCTCTTTTTAGTTTAAATCCAATGACGGATGTTAGCCTTGGTTTTAGTCCCATCGTTGGCCAAGTCGATGTCGGAGAACTTGACCAACAAAAACGGGTTATCAGTGGGGTTGTTGATGGGGTCAGAATTGTTAATCTTTATGTGCCTAACGGGTCGAGTGTTGGTAGTGATAAGTATGTATATAAGCTGGCATGGCTTAAAATGCTGCGAACATATCTCCAAAAACTACAGAATCAACAACCAGAAATTTGTGTCTGTGGCGATTTTAATATTGCCCTAGAAGATAAAGATATCTATACCAACAAAGGAAGAGACAATCACATCATGTCTTCTGCTCTTGAGCGAGAAGCGTTAAAACAGGTCTTAGAATTAGGTTTTAAGGATGCTTTTCGTAAGTTTAGCGATGAGCCAGAACAATATAGCTGGTGGGATTATCGCTCTGGCGGTTTTGCCCGTAATCGAGGTTGGCGCATCGATCATCACTATCTTACAGCAAAGCTTTATCAACAGGCAGTCGAATGCTGGATTGATGTTGAACCCAGAAGGCTAGAAAAACCTAGCGATCATGCTCCTGTTGTGGTGATGTTTTAAATCCCCTAATTTACCTGACTATATCTTTAGTTAGATAGTAATTTATATCAATAGCTGGATTAAAGTTGGCGAATAATTTTATTTAATAGTAGTCACACTTTAATAAAGCAACTATGAGTAATACCAATTCTCAAAAGTCACTAGAGACTTAATATAGATGTAAAATAATACAAAAAAGCCAATGTCAGGAGTACCAAAAATTGAGATTGTCGAATCGGTAGAGACACTAAAATCTCTCATGAAGCAGCAAAAAACTGCATTGAATCATGCTAAAGTACAAAGCCTATATCTCCCAGGGCTATTTCATTCTAGATGGTAAGATAATCTGCTAACGTTGAAAGCAGAAGATAAAAATGTCAGAAATAGCAATACTAGAGGCCTTCAGTGACTTGCCAGATGTTCGCAGAGGACAAGGAAG
>JAAUOU010000084.1 GCA_012034765.1 Pleurocapsaceae cyanobacterium CSU_1_1
GCTCCCAGGGGTAAAGAAGTTTCAGAGCTAATGTATGACAACGGTTGGTCGATTAATTTTTTTTATTAAGCGCTTAAATAATTGGGGTATATATGTACCCTGTTTACTTATCTAGCTAGCCTTGCTATATTCACTTTTGAGTAAGTTTTGAGTAAAGCGTTCTGCCTTGGTAAGGAGGAGATTACGGGAAAACCAGTCAAGGATTGAGCGGAAGCGAAATGGGCGATACTGGATTTGAACCAGTGACGTCCTGCTTGTAAGGCAGGCGCTCTACCGCTGAGCTAATCGCCCAAGTGTTCTGTTTTAGACACTTGGTTAGTATAGCAGCATTAAGGTTTTTTGTGCAAATAGGTAGGCAAAAGCATCCTCAAGAAGTGACACTCCAGCAGCCTGAAGGCGTGCTGGCTTCTAAACAACACTAATACTTTGGGTCCGAATCAATTGATTCCCCTCAGTTGAGGTGCTTGAGGCATTAGCTCGATCTGACCATAAAAGGATAAAGTTTTGATAATAATCTTAAATATAAGCACATTTTTCTATTATTCTACTGATGGAAAAATGTTGCTCAAAAAAAATAGAGATGTTATCAATATTAACAACATCTCTAATCTATGTATTTATTTGTGAAGAATATGTATTTTGCAATGCATTATGCAAAGAACGTTTATGACAATATTCAAATTATTGTCAAACTATGCAGCGCGACGGGTTAGTAGACCCCAGATAAAGATTAGCAACATTGCACCTACCACGGCAGTAATAATACCAGGGAGACTAAATGCAGTTGTGCCGACTCCCAGCAAGGCTTGTCCAACATATCCCCCAACTAAAGCGCCTAAAATACCCAAACCGATGGTTGCTATAATGCCACCGCCTTGATTACCAGGATAAATCAATTTTGCTAAAGCTCCTGCAATTAAACCTAATACTACCCAAGCTAAAATACCCATGTCTTGCTCCTAAATTTCTAAATAATTTATGTAATTAATTTGTTATTAGTAATATATCTATTCTCGACTCAGACTTCTTCTATCTAAATACATATATTTACATAGATTGGCGATCTATCTAAGGAACGATGGTAAGTAGAACGCAAAAAAAACATGCTTTATTTTTTGGTGGTTAATTATAACTCTAGTAAGTTGATTCGCCGTTTAGTTAATTCATTAAGCGTTCATTCTTCTGGAGAATATCAAATAATTATTATTAATAATTCTCTTGATGATCGAGGAATTTTCCAGCTTCAAAGTGAGAAAATAAAAGTAATTGAGGCTCAAGATAATCTTGGCTTTGGTAAGGCTTGTAACTTGGGTCTAAATTGGATTTATGCTCAAAATAGCCAAGCAGTTGTCTGGTTAATTAATCCTGATGCCTATTTTGATTCAGGATTAGTCGATTTAGATATAGGTAGATCTCCAACTAGCCTGCGATCGCTTTTTTGACTCAGCACCCCAAAATATCAATTTTAGGTACAATTGTCTATGATCGTGTAGGTGAAATCACCTCCGCAGGGGGAACATTTACTCCTAATACAGCTGCTTTAGCAACTTTAGATTCACTGCCTAAATTAACAGAAGACTATTTTTATACCGACTGGGTAAGTGGCTGTAGTTTACTACTCAATCTGGCTAACTTTTCTCAATGTCCCAGTTTTGATCCTCGCTATTTCTTGTATTACGAAGATTTAGATTTTTGCCTCCGCTATGGTCAACAGGGGCATCAAATTGCTGTAACTCCCTTGCTCAAAGTTTTTCATGACACTTCTGCCATTAGCGATCGCAATTTATTTACTAAATATCAACACGTAACTAAAAGCTATTTAATTCATATTGAAAAACACGGTAGTTTAGCTACTTTTGTGTTAACTAATATTCGTATGTCTTTAAATACGATCAGGCTCTTAATATTCAAGCCACAGCAAGGTTTAGGAAAGCTGATTGGCATCTATAATTATTGGCAAGCAAGATTATCGCAGTAGGACCAAGGGAAAATTGAACTAATCAAACGCGACAAAGCTTCTCTCATATGAGGACAGTTAACCTTAATTCCCCCTGCCTACTTAATATTGGTTAAAAAATTTTTGCTGATAAAGATGCTTCACAATGGTTGCATCTGTTAGATTGTACTGCAATGGAGTAATTGTAATATAGCGATCGCGAATTGCCTGTACATCAGTCAAAATATGCGGTGGCAGATTAATATCCTCTGGTTGTTCAATATCTTCAACAATTTCTCCTTCCAACCAGTAATAACTTTTGCCACGGGGATCTAATCGTTGCTCAAACTTTTCAATATAGCGCCGTAAACCTTGACGAGTGACTAATACCCCCGCTATCTCTGAAGCTGTTACCGCAGGAATATTAACGCTGAGTAACGGGGGTTTGGGATAACTATTGGTCAACTGAGATAGCAATTTGACGGCAAAATCGGCTGCTGGCTGAAACTCCAAAGAGGAAAAGCTGGCTAGACTAAATGCCACACTGGTAATGCCTTCTAGGACTCCTTCCATCGCCGCCGATACCGTACCTGAATACAAAACATCTGTACCCAGATTAGGACCATGGTTAATTCCTGAAAAAACGAAATCGGGACGGGTTGCTAAAACTGCACTGAGAGCAAATTTAACACAGTCAGCGGGAGTTCCCGAACATGACCAGGCAACCACAGAGCGATTAAACACTGACTCAACTTCTTTTGCTCTAATTGGTTGATGTAGTGTTAAACCATGTCCTGTAGCCGAACGTTCGCGATCTGGACAGACCACCGTTACCTGATGGCCGGCTTGAGCTAAAGTGTTTGCTAAAGTACGTATTCCTAAAGCAAAAATACCGTCATCGTTACTAATCAAGATATTGCTCATCAATTACCCGCTCGATTAAAATTGGTTATTGCTACAAACCATACCAAAAAATAGCTTGAACAAATCTAATGCTGGTGATTGAATCAAAACAAGATCAATTATTTAACTAATTAGTTGTTGATTAGAGTGTCACCCTCGGATAAACCTTGAATGACAATATGACGATTGCGGTCAAAATAAACCAAATTTTGCTCTTGAAAATCTCCTAATATTCTAGTAACCGTCACTCTGGTGGTGTGAATAGCCTCTGCCAGATGCTGATGAGTAAACCTAACGGGCAAACGAATACCATCCTCCACCGATTGTCCAATCTCTCGTTTTAGGAATAAAAGTAAATCTTTTAAGCGTTCCTCAACTTTGCTAGTGGCGATAATGGTCAATAATTGCTGTGACTTGAGCAAGCGATCGCTAAACTGTGTTAAGAACTGCCTTCCCAACATCGGATACGCAACCACATCATGAGCAGAGTAACGCTTGGCATAAACATCTCCTAAAGCTAACGCCCGATAAAGTGAGGCATTTTCAGCAATATTACCAAAAACTCCATTTGCCGTAACCCAGCCAGAAATTATCTCCCCTCCATCTGGCTGAATCCTGCTCAACTGCACCACGCCACGGTATACTTGCCAAATTTCCAAATTTTGAACATAAATTTCATCTCCTTTACGATAATGCTGCAACAGCAGCTCTTTTTCTCGTGTTTTTAGGCTGGAGCTGCTTGTCTGGCTAAGTAACATAATTTTAAAGAGTTATTCTTCGTTAACCATCTTAACGTTTAGTATAGATAGTTAAAGTAAACATTGAGTGAAGAGAGGGTTAAGCTTGGAATACATTATGTGTCAACTACAAGCTGTCTGTATTTGGGCGAATATTAAGTTTTGTGTTTTTAGTTCTCATATCTGCACAATCTGATTATCTATTTGAAATCTGGCGATATTTCTGCTTTAGATTGAGCAAAAACTGCATCCAGGCGATCGCTGGAACATGATAGAAAGTGAAAATATCACCATAGGCTAATTGAGCGTTTTGATGATGTTGTAAATGTCTTTCTGGGGTGGTGATAAACAGCAATTGGCAACAAAAAGCGATTGCTTTGGGGGTTTGCCAGTTAATAATGGAAGCGTGTCGCCAAATTACATGGAATTCTCCCAGAATCAACGCCAAAATCGTTCCTGTTGGTGAAATTTTCCAGGCGTAAGGAACAAAAATGAAGTATGGTAAAGCTCCTAAAAAGCCATCTAAAATTACTAACGGATTGTGACTTAAAACTGCATAATGAATGAAGCTGCGGTTCTTACCATGATGAACTAAAGTATGAAATTTGCCAAAAACATGTTCGGGAACATGGTAGAAAAAAGTAGATAAGAAATCACCAATTAGCAGCAATAATACAGTAACAACAATAGTTTGCACAAAAACATAGCTAACTCCATGAATACAGGTGCTAGCTTATTAGTTATTAGTTAAGACTATTTTATTAAATATTTAAACTATGATTGTTCCAGGATTAAATTGCACTTACCCCTGTTTCATTGGTTCTAATTCTAATTGTTTCATCAATACTTGAGACGAAAATTTTACCGTCGCCAATCTCTCCAGTACGTGCCGCTAAAGATATTTGCTCCACTGCTAAATCTGCTATTTCATCTTCAATAACGGCTTCTAATTTAATTTTGGTTGTCAAATCAATTTTACGTTCCGTACCGCGGTAGCGAGCCGTCATACCTTTTTTATGTCCATAGGCTTTAACTTCTGAAATTGACATCCCGATTACTCCTGCACAGAGCAAGCGATACTTAACATCTTCCAGTTTATGAGCATGAATAATCGCTTCAATTTTTTTCAAGTTACACCTCAAGAATTTAAGGTATGGGTTTTTTGCCAAAAACCATATTAATCACTAATAGCACTTAATTAAAATTATAGAATGCCGGGACGCAGACTTGAACTGCGGACACATGGATTTTCAATCCATTGCTCTACCACCTGAGCTATCCTGGCTTACGTTTTTTGGCGCTCAATTAATTTAGCAGACTGAATGTGCAATTTGCAACCCCATGAGCAAAATAATTATGCTGCTTGTTATAGCTGAACAGATATTCACACTATAATAAACTAATAAAAGTAATCTACAAAGGAGAACTAAAGCAATATTATGACAAATGCCACTGTAGTAAAATGCGATTGCGATCGCTGTAATTGCGAAATTTCTTTAGAGAATGCCATCAAAAAAACGACCAATATTATTGTTGCGAGGCTTGCGCCAACGGACATGTTGACGATCAAAGCTGTAAAATGTCAGACTGTAATTGCGGTTAGTTAGATTAAAAAATCCACAATAAAATAAACATCTAAATGATCGATCTAGATCTGGCAGGCAAACATCATTAGTTAGAGCCTAACAGCTAATGCAGCCTATTTTAAGCTAAAAACTAACTAAATTATTCGGTAATTATTAATTAGTAATGACTAATCAGTAACTAATTATGTCGATTACACCAGATCAATACTTATCTTCTGAAGAATCAGCCGAGATCGATGCAGCGTTACTTTCTGCTAGCGAAAAGTTTCTTACTCGCCTGACTATTTCCTCCCAAAGGTTATTACAGGCGATCGCTCAAGATTATCAAATAGAAATTTCCGAACTAACCCACACTCAGATTATTCAATGGTTTGAGAATGATAGTAAAGTTAAACGAGAACAGGGAGATAATGCAGGAACTTTACAATGGTAGACAAACCGTTAAATCCTGCAAGATATAGCGTTACGTATTTAGGTGACGGCGTAGATTTAGTTTCATTTACAATTTTTAACTTTTATTGCTGACTGATCTTGAGTCTCGTTATTAACTTTGATTAGTTGAGATTCTAAAATTCGGTTGAGCCACCCCGTCAAATATTGGCGATTAGCTAGCTTTTCTTCGAGGTCATTGGTATCAAGAGGATGGGGGGCTAATCCTTTGACAGCAGCGGTAGTGACACAAAACATTGATTTTTGAAAACTTTCGCAAATTTGTACTCGCAGATCTCCTAGTCCACGGACGCTTTTAGTCTGATAAAGTTGGCGGAGATAATCTGGGAGAAAATGGCGCATATCCTGCATTAATAAGGTTGGAGGAATGCCAGCACCACCGATAGGCAGAGGATCGGCATAGAGCGCCCCGTAGTTAAACATGCCTAGATCGTAGGGAATTTCGTAGGCTTGAGCATTATAGGAAACAGTTCCCGCAAAAGGAGTGCCACGAAAAAGATCGCCTCTATATAAGGAACACCAGTATCCATCAAAAAAGTTAATCCTGCTGATTTGGGGATAATGTTGTATTCTTGACCCCGCAGATGAACCGTATAAGTAATTGGGAGGGCTGCATCGGCAACTAAACCATCAAGCACAAACTGCACTACATCTGGAATGGATTTAACTTTTCCTTGGTCATAACTATCAGATAAATTAATAAAGATATCGCTCATTACCCGCCAAAACTGACCTAATGCACTGTAATAAGCCATTTGACGCATATGCTCTGGCATGAAGTTAGGAAATACCTGATGAAGCGCCAACATCAACGGATTATAGCGATGATAGGCTTTAATTAGGCGTTCTGTTTCTGTGGCAAATTCTGGCGTATCAAGATAGGCATCGACACCCCCACCACCGTGCCAAAACATTGCTTTCATACAATATTCAGCATATTCGTAGTTCAGGCGATCGTGAGCAATAAATTTAGCTATGGTATTGACATTTACCTTGCCGTTGAAATATTTAAAGAAGGGAAACAGCTTCAAAAATTGAGTATCAGCAATATAGTTTAGATTGATGGAATAAGCATCCAAAACTACCCCATAGCTTTTGAGTATGCCCACAACTTCAATCAAGTTCTGTGGAGAATCGTCAAGTAACGCAGATCCTTGTTCGAGTCTAGTGATGTACTCCTCGACCAGCAAGGATTTAGAGCTTTTGGAGATACGAACCATGGTTATTTATCTAAACAGTATGAAATTTACGATTTAAAATTGAGAATTTTAAATTAGATTAAAAACACTAATAGCTTAACTACCTGGCAAAAGTGCGATCGCCTGTACCTCGCTCCAGTGAGTCACCCAGTCTGGCTTAAGACCAAAAGCGATAATCAGCAGTAGTAAGACAAAGGCAGGAGCATGTTCTTGCCATTTTACAGGGGGAATCTGCGCTAGTCCTTCAGTCAAACGACCGAAAAACACTTTGTTGATTACTAACAGGAAATATACGGCGGTCAAACCCGTTGCCACTAAGCAAAGTAGAGTTGGTAACGGAAAAATTGGGAAACTGCCGCGAAACACGAGAAATTCGGAAATAAAACCCACCATACCTGGCAATCCAGAACTTGCCATGACCCCCAAAATCATCATACCCCCCGTGACAGGAAGTCCTTTTTCTGGGTTGAGCAAACCCCTAAGAAAGTCAACATCTCGTGAACCTGTCTTTTTGTAAACCATCCCTACCAGGAGAAACAGAAAAGCAGAGATTAAGCCATGACTCACCATTTGAAATATAGCAGCGCTCATGCTGAGACGAGTTGTGGCGCTAGCTGCTAGGAGGATATAAGCCATGTGAGATACGGAAGAATAGGCTACTACTTTCTTCATATCTTTTTGGGCGATCGCACAAGAAGCTCCATACAAAGCACTAATGGCAGCTAAAATCGCTAACCAAGGAGCAAGATATAGCCAACCATCAAAGAATAAACCAACAGCAAAACGCAAGAGCGCATAAGTACCTAGCTTTAAAAGTACCCCTGCTAGTAAGACAGAAATTGGCGTAGATGCTTGAACATGAGCATCAGGCAACCAAGTATGAAAAGGAAAAATCGGAATTTTAATAAAAATCCCCACCAGTAAGGGTGCGAGGAGTAATAGCTGAGTGGCTAAGGGGAGATGATGCGATCGCAAAAATAGATAGTCGAAATTGTTCGCCTCTGTTACCCAAACTAGCCCCAAAAAAGAAGCTAAGACCAAAATTCCTGAAAGAGCAGTATAAAGCAGAAATTTCATAGCCGCATAACCTCTTTTGGGACCACCCCAGATAGCAATTAAGAAATAAAGAGGGACAATTTCTAGTTCATAAAACAGAAAAAACAACAGTAAGTCTTGAGCTAAAAATGCACCCGCAGCACCACCACTGAGCAGCAGCAACATTGCGTAGTATAGTTTAGGTCGTTGAATCTGAGGATTGGTGCTAAAGATGGCAATTAGGGTCAAAAAACTGTTGAGCAGCACCAGAGGAAAAGAAAGACCATCAATTCCTAAGTGATAATTTAAGCCAATCCATTCAATCCAGGCTATGTCCTCAACAAACTGAAAACCATTTTGCTGAAAATCAAACTGAAAAGCCAGAATTAGATTAACGGCTAAAACGCTCAGGGCTGTAGCGATCGCAAGATTACGAGGACTATTACCTTTTGCGGGCAGTAACCCAATGACCGCTGCGCTCAAGCAAGGAATTAGAATTAAAGCACTAAGCATGATGCTGTCTCAAAGAATTTAATAAAATTAATTTAAAATTGCAGTTTAAAGCTAATCAGGATGAGAACTGTTACATCATGGACGACCAATAATTTGTAACCAATGACCAGTGACCATTGATCATCGACCACAAAAGCAATCCCACGGCAATGATAATCGTGGCTAGGTAAAACTGAGATTGTCCAGAAGTATTGTACTTGAGAGCATTACTACTAAAATGGTGGCTAAACTAACAAAATTAACCGCTCCATCTACTATGTAACGGTCTAGCCAAGAAGTTAATTTAGCCAGATTGGATACCGCAGCAATAACCGTTAGCTCATAGAGCTTGTCGATATAAAAATCATAAGCCAATAAATCTTGGAAAAAGCGCAAAGTAAGGTTGCTCGATCGCGCCCAGGCTTTACGAACCTTGATTGTCGAACCGATAATGCACCCCAACGCACCAGAGACAATTAATAAAGGTGTTGCATACTGGGTAATCAATTCTGACTGCGCTAGCGCCAAAGGTGTATTGGGACTTAGCCACAGTGGCCAATGTATGGGAGCAAAGGCGGTAATTAAAGTAACCATCATTAGAGATACCATTGGCACTGACATTTGCCAAGGAACTTCAGGCGCACGACGACTTTTGACTTTAGGTGAACCCAGAAAAATAACTCTAAATAGTCGCGTTAAGTTAATCGCGGAAAAAACATTAACAAACATGACCAGTAGCAGTAGCCACCAATCTACATCCCAAGAGCCACTAAACCAACGATGATATGTCCAAAACATTCCTAAAGGAGAAAGAGCAATCAGTCCTGCTGCACCAACCAGAAAAGATAGACTGGTGGCGGGCATTCTTGACCATAAGCCGCCCATTTCTGTAACGTTTTGATTATTGGTGGTTAAAATGACTGACCCTGCACTCATAAATAGTAGTGCTTTAGCGATCGCATGACTAAACAAGAGCAAGAAAGCGATATCTACCTGTCTTAAGCCTACGGCAATAAATACCAAACCCATATAGGCGCTAGTGGAGTGAGACAAAGCTCGCTTAATATCTATTTGGGCGATCGCCATTAAAGACGTACCAATGGCGGTAATTGTCCCCACAATAATTAATCCATAGGCTGAAACTGGAGAAAGGGTCGTCACAGGTTCTAACTTAATCAAAACATAAGCTCCCGCCGACACCACAATCGAATTTCGCATGATTCCAGCGGGATTAGGCCCTTCCATTGCTTCGTCCAGCCAAAGGTTCAAAGGAAATTGAGCGCATTTACCAATCGGTCCAGCAATCAAAGATAAACCTAACAAAGCTGCTACCGACGGTGCAAGCTGATTGCCATTTACCCAAGTTTCTAATTGGGAAAAATTCAATCCTTCGCCATAACTAGAAAGAGCGACAATGCCCATTAAGAGAATAATATCGCCTACCCTTTTAGTCAAAAAAGCATCCCTAGCAGCGGTGACAACCAAGGGTTGAGCATACCAAAAACCAACTAGTAAATAAGTAGATAAAGTTAATGCTTCTAATAAACAGTAACTTAAGAGCAAAGAATCGCTCATCGCTAGACCTGCTAGGGCAGCTTCAAAAAAGCCCATCAAAGCAAAAAAGCGCGCTAACGACCAGTCTTTTTCTAAGTATCCTAGAGCATATATTTGCACTAACAGACTGATGCCAGTTACCACCTCTAATCCACCAAAGCTTACAGGAGAAAGCTCAAGGGAAAGAGTTAAATCCAAGTCTGCCACCTGTAGCCAATGAAAAACAAGCTGTTGTGCTGGTCTGCTCCAGATTAAATTGAAAATAATTGAGCTGTGGATAAAACCCACTATCGTCATTAAGATATTAATATATGCTGCTGGACGAGGTCCTGTTCGGCGCACAATGCCTAAAGACCAAGGCAAAGTTATTAATGCACCTATCAAGCTATAGATAGGTATAATCCAAAAATTTCCTAATAAAAAGTCGGTCATCCAAACTGTTTAATAATTTACTATGCCAAAATTTATAATGGTCAGAGAGACCCCGCCTTAAAATGACGGGGCTTCCTCTGACTTCGTGAATCTTAAAGCTGGCTGCTGCTAATTTGTCTCAGGTCAAGCGTCAGATTGTTTTTTTTCCTAAAAGCTTATTTTATCAGCTATTAGACCACTAATTTTTTTAAATTGAACCCCTACTTATTTTTGGTGCAGACTATTACTTATAAATAAATTATAAAAAACACCAATACCACTAATATGCACAATTAGCTACCAAAATTATGTTGCTTTTTAAAACAGGTATTAATTCTCATTAACAATCAAATTAAAAAATATAATCATGTTTTATATTGTCAAAGGAGTCATGGTTACTTATGCTTGATCATAGGAGTAAATAAATCAGCATGGGCTTGTTTGTTGCTACCCAATGATTTATTTTTTTTATGATGTGGTTTAGCTATCTTTATGTCCAACCCCAAAAGAAAAATAGTTAATTATACTTATACAGTTTGTAGTTTTCTAGGCATCATTCAGGTTGGGTTTAGCAAGCCACATTGAGGAGTAGAGTAATAAAGCACGGCTGGTTGGCAAGGTAAATTTCTTACCCCAACTGTCAGACATGTTTGTTGTGTGTATCTTTGGTTTGAAGAGGAAAAAAAATGTCAATTGCGGTTGGAATGATTGAAACTCTGGGATTTCCAGCAGTAGTAGAGGCAGCCGATGCGATGGTGAAAGCAGCCCGTGTCACTCTAGTAGGATACGAAAAAATTGGTACAGGTCGCGTGACAGTGATTGTTCGTGGTGATGTATCTGAAGTCCAAGCTTCTGTAGCAGCAGGGATCGAAAATGTTAAAAGAGTCAATGGTGGTCAAGTGCTGTCTACTCACATCATTGCTCGTCCTCACGAAAACCTCGAATATGTACTACCAATTCGCTACACCGAAGAAGTAGAACAGTTTCGCTCCTACTAATCAGTAAGTTAGTAACTCAAATTAGTAATCACAATACTTAAAACACTTAGTCAATTTAGCAAAATGTAGCTAGCAAACTAAACTAGCTGTAAAGGAGAAAAAATTATGTCAATTGCAGTTGGAATGATCGAAACATTAGGTTTCCCAGCGGTGGTAGAAGCAGCAGATGCAATGGTGAAAGCAGCCCGTGTCACTCTAGTAGGATACGAAAAAATCGGCACAGGTCGCGTGACGGTGATTGTTCGTGGTGATGTGTCGGAAGTCCAGGCTTCCGTTGCCGCTGGTACAGAGAATGTAACTAGAGTAAATGGTGGTCAAGTATTATCTACTCACATCATTGCTCGTCCTCATGAAAACCTCGAATATGTACTGCCGATTCGCTATACCGAAGAAGTAGAGCAGTTCCGCACCTATTAATAAATTATTAAAAGTTGAACTAAGTTCATCACAAAATTAATAGTAAATTAGGCAATTAAATGACCATGTTCCGCCAAGGCGGAACATTCTTAAAAAAAATCAGGAGAAAAAATTAT
This sequence comes from Pleurocapsaceae cyanobacterium CSU_1_1, assembly GCA_012034765.1. Classification (GTDB taxonomy): domain Bacteria; phylum Cyanobacteriota; class Cyanobacteriia; order Cyanobacteriales; family Xenococcaceae; genus Waterburya. Next base: position 11,835 of record JAAUOU010000084.1, read on the forward strand.
GTCAATTGCAGTTGGAATGATCGAAACATTAGGTTTCCCAGCGGTGGTAGAAGCAGCAGATGCGATGGTGAAAGCAGCCCGTGTCACTCTAGTAGGATACGAAAAAATTGGGACAGGTCGCGTGACAGTAATTGTGCGTGGCGATGTATCCGAAGTCCAGGCATCTGTATCAGCAGGTACTGAAAATGTTAGCCGAGTAATGGTGGTCAAGTATTATCTACTCATATCATTGCTCGTCCTCACGAAAACCTTGAATATGTATTACCAATTCGCTACACCGAAGCTGTTGAGCAGTTTAGAGAAAGCGTTAATCCTCGTCCTTTAAGAAGACCATAAAATTAGTTTAGGCAACATAGTTTAGGCAACATGGCATGCAGATAGCTCAAGTTCGCGGCACGGTAGTTAGCACACATAAAGTCCCCAGTATGAGAGGGATTAAGTTGCTTATAGTCCAATATATTGATGAAGAGGGACAGCTTCTGCCAAAATATGAAGTTGCTGGGGACTTAATTGGTGCTGGTGTGAGTGAATGGGTCTTAGTTAGTCGCGGTAGCGCGGCCAGAATTGAGGCAGGTCAAGAATCAAAACCTCTTGATGCTACCATCGTTGGCATTATTGATACGGTCAACGTCGAGCGCAATGCCCTGTACAGTAAAAAAGAAGCTGAAAGACTGTCATAAAAACAATTGACATAAAATACAGTTATATCGACATCGATTTGACAAATAGTCATTGCGCACGTTTCTTGGCTGACGAAACGTCAGTAGGTTCGCTCGTCAAGTTAATTTAATTTAGGAGGAATTGAGACAATGGCAGCCCGCACCAAGGCGGCTCCCCCGACTCCGTGGTCGAACAATTTAGCAACACCAAAGGTGGATAAGACTGCTTACGTGCATTCTTTCTCTCGTTTAATTGGTGATGTGCGAATTGGCGCGAATGTTTTTGTTGCTCCAGGTAGTTCCATTCGAGCCGATGAGGGAACGCCTTTTTTCATCGGAGAAAGCAGCAATATTCAAGATGGTGTTGTAATTCATGGTCTAGAACAGGGTCGAGTAGTTGGTGATGATAACCAAGAATACTCCGTCTGGATTGGCAAGAACACCTGCATTACCCATATGGCACTCATTCATGGGCCAGCTTACATTGGGGATGAATGTTTTATTGGTTTTCGCTCCACCGTGTTTAATGCCAAGGTGGGGGATGGCTGCATTATCATGATGCACGCCTTAATTCAGGATGTGGATATTCCTCCTGGGAAGTATGTTCCGTCAGGAGCAGTGATTGTCAATCAGCAACAGGCAGAACGCCTGCCGAATGTAATTGATAGCGATCGCTCTTTTGCCAACCATGTAGTCGAAATTAATGAAGCTCTTTTAGCTGGGTATCGCTGTGCCGATGATGAGGCTTGTGTTAATCCTCAAGTATATAAAGTACCGAAAGGAACAGATGCAGCGACCAATTACGATATTAATGATCAGAGTGAATATACAAATTCAGTAAGTAATATGAGTTTAAGTTCAGATATTAAAACCCAAGTGCGATCGCTACTAGCGCAAGGCTGTATCATCAGCACAGAACATGCTAACCAGCGTCGGTTTAAAACTAAATCATGGTTGACGGTGGGTCAAATTGACGGCAGAAATGAGCATCAAGTCATTGCTAGATTAGAGTCTATTCTGCATGAATATCAAGGAGAATATGTCAGATTAATTGGGGTTGACCCCAGGGCAAAAAGAAGAGTCGCCGAAGTTGTCATCCAGCGTCCTGAAGATACTCCAGGTGAAGGAACGGTTAGAAGCGTAGCTACTCATGCTGCTAGTAAAACTCGCAGTGGCAGAAATCGTAGTACAGGTCTGCCTAGCGGTAATTTAGGGAACGGTGCTGCACAAGAGATTAATAGTCTAATTGCTCAAGGCTGTAATATTGGGATCGAACATGCTAATCAACGCCGTTTTAGAACTAAATCCTGGCTTACCATTGGACAGGTAAGTGGTAACAAGGTTTTTAATGCGATCGAGCAGGCTGTGGCTGATTATCCAGGAGAATACGTCCGTGTAATTGGAGTAGATACCGATGCCAAAAGAAGAATTGCGGAGATCATTGTTCAGCGTCCTGGCGATAATCCTACTCAATCTAATCGCAGCTCCAGCTATGGTAGTAGTAACGGTAATAATCATAGCTACAGCAGTAACGGTAACAGTCATAGTTACAGCAGCAACGGCAATGGAGTCGGTAAACTTGGTTCCAAGATTATTCAACAAATTCGTTCTTTATTAGCTGCTGGATTTAAGATTGGTACAGAACATGCTGATAAGAGGCATTTCAAAGCTCAATCTTGGCAAAGTTGCTCTCCTATTGGTAGTAGCCGCGAATCAGATGTTATTGCTGCCTTAGAAGATTGTTTAAGGGAACATTCTGGCGAATATGTGCGAATGTTAGGCATTGATGATCAGGCAAAACGTCGAGTTGCTGAAACTATTATCCAACGTCCAGAAGACAATCCTCAAAACGGCAGTAATGGCAATGGTCATAGCAGTAATGGTAACGGCAGTGGTGATGGCAGAGGATATTTTGTTTCTGACTATACCAGTGGCTCAAAACATCAGGGTCGTCCACCTAACTACAATGAGTTTAGTACAAGGCATTTAAACGATGAAGCAGTCCAGGAGGTGCGCTCCCTATTAGCTGCTGGGTACAAAATCGGCACAGAACACGCTGATAAGAGGCGTTTCAAAGCTCAATCGTGGAAAAGCTGCTCTCCTATCGATAGTCGTCATGAGCTAGATGTGGTGGCATTGTTAGAAGTATGTTTAGCTGAACATTCTGGCGAATATGTCAGGCTACTAGGTATCGATCCTAAAAGCAAAAGAAGAGTTGCCGAAACTATTATTCAGCGACCATAGGCCAATTTAGAGGTGGCGCGATCGCGATCGCGGGTTAGGAAGCGGTTATTGTCTAAATACATACCGCTCCTGCCTTCATCAACAAATTTATTTTCTCCATGATTTATCTCCCACCTCCACAACCTAGTTTAAATAAAGATATCCGCATAAGCGGCGATGTTGAGATTCATCCTACGGCATCTTTGGCTTCAGGAGTAATCTTACAAGCTGCGCCCGATCATAAAATTATTGTAGGTGCAGATGCTTGCATTGGCATGGGAGCAATTATTAACGCTGCTCAAGGTTCGGTTGAAATAGGTAGTGGAGCAATTTTAGGTGCTGGAGTACTGATTATTGGAGCAAGTAAGATTGGGAGTAATTGTTGTATTGGTACTTCAACTACTATTTTTCAATCAGATGTGGCGGCAATGGCTGTAGTTGAACCTGGCTCTATTATTGGCGATCGTTCTCGCCAGGTAGAAAAAAATAGCAATCAGCAACCAGCAACTCAATCAAGCAAGAATGGCAAGAAGGTTGATCGCGTTACGGTCAAGTCTGATAGCAAGTCTGATAGCGTAGATAAACCTCAGCATCAGACAACTCAAAATTCTAATTACATTCCCGACTCACCTTCGGTTACTCAAGCGGAAACTTCAACCCAAATTCCTCTAGATCGACAGAAAAAACCAGTAGTCGGTCAGCTTTATATCAATGAACTTTTGATCACTCTCTTTCCTCACAATAAAACTCCTCATTCTAATTCCCAAAGCTAATAAAATTCCCTTAAAAATCGAATATATGCTGGATCTGCGAGAAATACTTCCACATTTATCCTGCCTTAGATAGCCGATACAAATAGTTATTTGTGTTGTTTTTTTTGTTTGGGCAACTATTAATCAAATTCAGAAGATATCTAATTAAAAATATATGAGTAAAAATACTTATTGTCTTACATTTAAGCTTGGATAGAGTATCTTGTAAGTCAGCAAATAAATAAAATATTAATAATTCTTAATCTTAGTGATTGGTTGTAAAAATGATTAGTTTATTTTATGTTTTGTAAAAAATAAACCAATCAAAATCGAGTCAAAAATACTGACTAAGTATTAACATTCATGATATTCTATTAACATAAGAAATTACTGAAGAAAAATAGCTTACTCTGCTATTTATAGCAACGGTTTTTTTAAGACTGCAAAACATCTTTCTACTGATTTTTTTAACGGTATATGGAGTCACCTATTAATTTTTATCTGCCGATCTTGTGAGATCTAGATTTAATAAATGGAATGAGGTTTGATCGGAGCAAGATTTAGTCTTAATTCAAAAACCGCCCCGTGGTATGGCTATCAGTCTGCCGTAACGAGTGGCTCTATAGGGAAAGTAAAAATTAAGCGTTTTATTTATGGAGGAATGACCAAAGATGGCAACTAAGACAGGTGCTGGATTTAAGGCTGGTGTACAAGACTATCGACTAACTTATTACACCCCAGACTATACCCCCAAGGACACAGACCTTTTGGCTTGTTTCCGCATGACACCCCAACCTGGTGTTCCTGCTGAAGAGTGTGCTGCTGCTGTAGCTGCGGAATCTTCTACTGGTACATGGACAACAGTATGGACAGATGGTTTAACCGATCTCGATCGCTATAAAGGTCGTTGTTATGAAGTTGAGCCTGTTCCTGGTGAAGATAATCAATATTTCTGTTTTGTTGCTTATCCCATGGACTTGTTTGAAGAAGGTTCTGTAACCAACATTCTGACTTCTTTGGTAGGTAACGTATTTGGATTCAAAGCCTTACGTGCTTTGCGTCTAGAAGATATCCGTTTCCCTGTAGCTTTGCTCAAAACATTCCAAGGACCTCCTCACGGGATCACTGTAGAGAGAGACTTGTTAAACAAATATGGTCGTCCTTTATTGGGTTGCACCATTAAGCCCAAGTTAGGTCTATCTGCTAAAAACTACGGTCGTGCAGTATATGAATGTCTTCGTGGTGGTCTAGATTTCACCAAAGATGACGAAAACATTAACTCACAGCCTTTCATGCGTTGGCGCGATCGCTTCTTATTTGTACAAGAAGCCATTGAGAAAGCTCAAGCTGAAACAAACGAAGTAAAAGGTCACTATTTAAACGTGACTGCTGCTACTTGTGAAGACATGATGGAACGTGCTGAGTTTGCCAAAGAAATTGGTACTCCTATCGTCATGCATGACTTCCTGACTGGTGGTTTTACTGCTAACACTACTTTATCTAAATGGTGTCGTCGTAACGGTGTCTTACTCCACATTCACCGTGCAATGCACGCGGTAATTGACCGTCAAAGAAACCACGGGATTCACTTCCGCGTTTTGGCTAAGTGTTTACGTCTATCTGGTGGTGACCACCTACACTCAGGTACTGTTGTGGGTAAATTAGAGGGTGAGCGCGACATCACCCTTGGTTTTGTCGACCAAATGCGTGAAGACTATGTAGAAGAAGATCGCTCTCGCGGTAACTTCTTCACTCAAGATTGGGCTTCTCTTCCTGGTGTTATGCCAGTAGCTTCTGGTGGTATCCACGTGTGGCATATGCCTGCACTGGTGGAAATCTTTGGGGATGATTCTTGTCTCCAGTTTGGTGGTGGTACTTTAGGACACCCTTGGGGTAATGCACCTGGTGCAACAGCTAACCGTGTTGCATTAGAAGCATGTATTCAAGCTCGTAACGAAGGACGTAGTCTTGCTCGTGAGGGTAATGATGTGATTCGCGAAGCTTGTCGTTGGAGTCCTGAGTTGGCTGCTGCTTGTGAACTTTGGAAAGAAATCAAGTTCGAGTTTGATGCAGTAGATACTCTCTAAATTTAGAGCATAGTTTGTGAACAGCAAGTAGTTGATTCTGGGATTAAAAATGAGGAACTAAATTGGATCGAGTTTGAAATCTCAGAATCTCTATCAAAACTAAATGCAACCCCAAGATATTGCCAAAGAGACGGCGAAGGTTGTCCAAAACTATTTGACCTTTAAAGCGGTGCAGCTAGTTATTGCTCAATTAGCCGAAACTAATCCTCAAGAATCTATCTGGCTCAGACAGTATTCTTCAGGAGGAAAGCTGCGAGATGCCGAAGCCTATATCCAGGAGATTATGTCCGAACCTAGAGGTAAAGAACTTGCTCTACGGATCATGACTGTGCGCGCTGATATTGCCGAACAAACTCTGGAATTTTTGCCAGAAATGGTTATGGCTGGGATTATGGAAAGTAATTTGGCTCATCGCCGTCATCTTTTGGAACGTCTTACTCAAACGTCAACTGAAGCTTTAAATCAAAATGCTTCTGAGACAATAGAAGAAACCGAAGATTCAGATTAGAACATATATACAGAAAAAGCAAACATGAAAACTTTACCTAAAGAGCGTCGTTACGAAACCCTTTCCTATTTGCCACCTTTAACAGATCAGCAAATCGCCAAACAGATCGATTTTATGATCGATCAAGGTTATATTCCTGGTGTAGAGTTTGAAAAAGATCCTACTCCTGAACTACACCACTGGACATTGTGGAAACTGCCTTTATTTGATGCTCGTAGTTCTCAAGAAGTATTAAACGAAGTGCGCGAGTGTCGTTCTGAGTACTCTGATTGCTACATTCGAGTAGTTGGTTTTGACAACATCAAGCAATGTCAAACTGTTAGCTTTATTGTTTACAAGCCTAACACCCAGTCTCGTTATTAAGAAATAGAAAACTTAATTGTTAGTGATGTTTAGATGCTAGTGCGTCTGACCACTTGCTGAGCCAAAATGAGGGATGATTCTAGCTGTTCGTGCTAGTGTCGTCCTTTTTTCTTGTTATAACAGCATAAAAATTATGAATTTAAGAAATTGCGATCCTTTTGCTAGACTAAATAGTGACAGTTTGCGATCGCCTTGAAAATATCCATCAATTGATCCTGTTAAATTTTAACGCCACAAATATTTTGCTCAACTACTAACTGAACTATGCTTGCTAAACGAATCTTACCTTGTCTTGATGTAAATGCTGGGCGAGTTGTGAAAGGGGTTAATTTTGTCGATCTCAAAGATGCAGGAGATCCTGTTGAACTAGCTAAAGTGTACAATGATGCAGGAGCAGATGAACTAGTATTTCTGGATATTACTGCTACCCACGAAGATCGAGGAACAATTGTTGATGTCGTGTATCGCACTGCCGAACAAGTTTTTATTCCTTTGACTGTTGGTGGAGGAATTCAATCCTTAGAAAATATTAAAATTTTGTTACGAGCTGGTGCAGATAAGGTGAGCATTAACTCAGCAGCAGTTCGCCACCCAGACTTAATTAATCGAGCCAGCGATCGCTTTGGCAAACAGTGTATCGTCGTGGCAATTGATGCTCGTAAACGAATCGATCCTCATAATCCTGGATGGGATGTTTATGTGCGTGGAGGACGTAAAAATACGGGCATAGATGCGATCGCCTGGGCAACAGAAATGGCTCAACGGGGGGCTGGAGAATTACTAGTAACCAGCATGGACGCTGATGGAACTCAAGCAGGGTATGACTTAGAATTGACCCGAACTATTGCCGAACATGTCGAAATTCCAGTAATTGCTTCTGGTGGCGCTGGGAACTGCCAACATATTTATCAAGCCTTTGAGCAGGGCAAAGCCGAAGCTGCTTTGTTGGCATCTTTACTGCATTTTGGTCAGTTAAGCGTTCAAGAAATCAAACTATATTTACAAGAACATAAAATTCCCATCAGAATGATTTAAATTCCTAATCTTGAGCAAAGCTTAAATTAATTAGACTACCTATCAAAAACTAAAATTTGTATATTAAGATAGATATATGTTTACATTTCGTAAAGTATGCTGATTCCAATTCTCATATTTGATGTTGCCTTAGTGGCATGGTCGTTGCACTTGATGCAATCAGCTTTGGAACGGCAAGAGTTTTCTCTAATGCTAGCTGGAACTTTAGTCGGCGCATCCGCAGCAGCCATGTTGGTGGTTTACTTTATCATCAACAGTTGTATAGGTCGTCTTGTTTAAATTTATCTAGAGTGAGTCAGATAAATGAATATGATAAGATTGTCTTGTTAAGGGGGCATTAGCTCAGTTGGTAGAGTGCTTGCATGGCATGCAAGATGTCAGCGGTTCAAATCCGCTATGCTCCATCCTTGTTTTAAGGCTTACGATGTAAGCTTCTGGCTACTATAGTTCATTAAGCTATCTGCTCAATTTAAAACTTAGTGATTGTGAGCTAGAGAAGGCGATCAATTGATGTACGTGTTCTGTTGCGGCCTAAAACTCAGGAGACATAAACGGCTTGGATCAACCAGTAACTTGAAACCTTGGGGGAACACTCACATGACCATTACCGCAATCGACCTACCGATAGAAAAAATTGCTGAGTTTTGTCATAAGTGGCAGGTGACAGAATTTGCCCTGTTTGGTTCCGTCCTGCGCGATGACTTTCGCCCCGACAGCGATATTGACGTAATGGTGCAATTTCACCCAGAAGCTCACCCTACCTTCAGTACCCTAGACCAAATGGAAGCAGAGTTAAAAACCATCTTTAACCGAGACATTGATTTGATTACCCGTCAAGGCATTGAAACCAGCCGTAACTACTTACGCCGTCAAGAAATCCTTTCCTCCGCCCAGGTAATTTATGCAACGGGATCTTCAATTTCTGCTTGATATGCTGCAATCGGCAGAACTGATTATGACCTACACAGCTCAATGCTCGAAAGCTGAGTTCGTAGCAAATGTGCAGCTTCAAGATTCAGTGATTCGGCGGCTTTTGGTGATTGCCGAAGCCGCTAGACGAGTTTCCGAAACAACCCGACAGACGTTACCCAAGATTTCTTGGCAGGAAATCAACGGTATGCGAAATCGGTTAGTACATGAATATGATGATGTTAACCTGAACATTGTTTGGGATGTGGTTCAATTTGAGATCCCATCACTGATTGAAGAATTGCAATTGCAAATTCCGTCTGAACCCTGAATTAGCTTGGGTAATAAAGGCAATTGACCAGTTTTTTTAAGGCTGCCATTATTGAAGATAGGCGATCGCCCAATTTAAAATTTAGTTAATCACTTTATTGTTGACATCCTCCCGTCGGCAGAGCCGAGGGATTCCTAAGACTCACGACTTAGGTTTCTGTTTCCTTCCCTTACGGGTTTTACTCAACTGCCCTTTAGAACTATGTCTATCAGGTCTTATGTCCGATCCACAGACGATCACTGCGAGTCCCGCAGCGAGTATATTTTGACCAGCATTGATGTCTCTATCGATGCCTATGGTCTTACAGCTAGGACAATCCCAACTGCGAATATCCAAAGGCAATTTATCCATCACAAACCCGCAATGGTTGCATCGTTTGCTGCTAGGAAAAAATCGGTCAATCTTGACCAATTCACGCCCGTACCATTGCACTTATATTCAAGTTGACGAAACATTTCTCCCCAGGCAGCATCGGAGATAGACCGAGCCAGCTTGTGATTCTTAACCATGTTCCTGAGAGGATGTCTGAAAAGTCAAAATAAATGCGATCGCGAAGAGAAATAAGAAAAACTCCCGCTACATTTAGTTCTGTCAATCGTAAAAAAGACAGGTAGA
>JAAUOU010000194.1 GCA_012034765.1 Pleurocapsaceae cyanobacterium CSU_1_1
TCGGCGCGCCATTCTAAACGATTGTCCTTTGGTAAAGCACCTGAACGGTTAGCTTCAAAAAAGAGGAAGTTTTTTTGTAAAGCTTCGCCATAAGCGAATTTTCCTTGTTGTCCGACGGGTTGACCAGAAGCATCAGGGATGGTTACAGGAGTGCTAGGAGTGCTAGCTGGAGGATTCATCGGTTCAGGTTCAGGGGTGACCATATCGACTGAATCGAATTCTAGTTTTAAAGCTTCCTGTCCGCCGTCATCTATGATCAAAATGGGCTTGATGGATTGTCCTGAAGCTAAATTGACTTGATCGTTTTGTCCGTTAATACTGTAGTTGCCGTTGCCGTTATCGATTAGGTCGACACCGTATGCTGCTTGAATGCTGTAGGGTAAATTAAAGTCTAGCTGCCAGTCGTTAGCGTCTGATTTTGCGGAGAGATCTAATTCTAGTTTGTAGCCACCATCCCAATCTTCAGTAATTAGAGAGTCAGTGATAAAAATTTTATTTGAATTAGCCATAATAAGTAACTTGTTAAATGTAATTGTTATTGCAATCAGCCAAGGACTGCGTTTTTGTTTGCGTTTTGTGTAACTTGATTACATTTATAAAAGCTTTACAATAGCTTTACCGTGACTTCATACTCTCTCAAGATCAGATTGTGATCACCAAGATTTGTGACCCCAGACCAATACAGCTCTTGCCTAATTAAGTGAATGAATGATGATTGGCTGCCGTAAGCTGCTAGACGATGGGCTTGACAATGCTTCTTCGGGCGATCGCTCTAGTTTCTAAATGATGATACTGTTCTGCTTGAGTCATTTTGAACTGAAGTAATTCTGTCGGAACTAAATTAAACTGCTGTTGAGGCTTAATTGGCAATAGTTCTAAAGCTTTAATAATCTCTTGAGCGATCGCCTGAGCTAGTAAAGGAGGAACAGAATTGCCAATCTGACGAAAGCCATGCCATTTGGTAGCGTGAAACATAAACCAGTCAGGATAAGAATGAAGTCGTGCTGCCTCTCTAACAGTGATACAGCGAGGGGTAACGGGATGAATTGGGCGAGGAGAAGTAAAAGCACCACGATTACTGGCTGTTCCCGCTCTCAGGGTGGTACATATACCAGCAAGATCTAGACGATGAAAGTGACTAATGCGATCGCTTTTTCCAGGAACTGTTTGGGCAAATCTCATCATAGTCTGGGCTGTATGGTTAGTACGCCGACTACAGGTTAGAAGTTCGGCTGGGTATTCGCGCTTATAAGCATAGTTATTTGTGACCAGAGCAGGAGTACGCAGTTTGCTAGCATAATCACTCGGTTGTCCATAGTTAGCAACAACCCAGTCACGTAACTTTAATTCGGGATAATGATTAACCTCTGGCAAATCGCCAATCGCTTCGGCTACTGTGGGTACATTGGGTAGGCAGAGATCTTTTTTGAGCTGAGTTTGGCAAGGAGATTTTTGAGCAAAACTAGTTTTCGCTTCAGGATACTTGGGTAAAGTCAAACCCCGACGACAGCCTATAAGAAATAACCGCTGGCGATTTTGAGGGACTCCATAGTTAGCCGCATTTAAAACTTGAGGATTTTTTACCTGATAGCCATGCTGCTCAAACTCTTTTATGACTGTTTCCAAGACTTGTCTTTGCTTGCCGATGGTCATACCTCGCACATTTTCCAGCACAAAATATTTAGGTTGCAAATCTAAAACAAGACGCAGAAAATCAAATACCAAAGAATTGCGAGCGTCGCTTAAATCCCGTTTCCCCATCAGAGAGAAACCTTGACAGGGAGGGCCACCAAAGACTACATCAAGATCGCGATCGCCAATTGCCGATTGTTCCCTAATTTCTTGAGCGCTTGTTTGGCTGACGCTGCGACAAATGGTTGTCCAAAAAGGAAAATTGTACTCATGGACGCTGGCGTGAATCGGATCTAGCTCTACCGCTGCTAGAACATCAAATCCTGCTTGCTCAAAACCAAGGGTCATTCCTCCCGCGCCAGCAAAAAGATCGACGGCGATCGGTCTATGGTGCTGGAGGTTGTTATTTTTACAGTAGTTCGCAGTAGGGGCGAACGCCCGTTCGCCCCTACTATTTTGGTAACTAGTCGCCATCACTAAACCTCAACTGAAATTCTCCAAGATTTTCTTATAGTCGGCTTTTGGGTAAAAGAGCAAAAATGAACTACTGCATTTACATTCAAGGTAAAATTCTAATCTGATTGGTTAACAATTGCCTAACGTTCGAGTAATACTGTGAGAAAAATACAGCAAGGAGCTAGTTATTTCCCTCTTTCAATCACTACCTGTGTTAAACATGACGAGTCAGCTACGCTCGAAAATCTTCATGAGAATTGTCTAAACTCCTTATGCTAGTTCTTAATCTATGAGATGATTAAGGATTATTAATAGATAATTAATTTAAATAAGGAGTTAAAAGCGTGGCAGAAATTCAATTTGCAAGAGGTGTAGCGGAAGACACAATTCCTGATGTAAAAGTTACTCGCTCCAAGACAGGTAACAGCGGGACAGCCACTTTTTACTTTGAAGATCCACAAATTTTGAGTAAAGAAAGCAGTGATGAGATTACAGGAATGTATCTAATTGACGATGAGGGTGAAATTGTCAGTCGAGAAGTAAAGGGCAAGTTTATTAACGGCGAAGCCAGAGCGATTGAAGCTGTTTTAGTGATGAAATCGGGTGAAGAATTCGACCGTTTTGTCCGCTTTATGAATAAATATGCTGACGAACACGGCTTAGGTAAATCCTAGTTTAGGCACAAAATGTGGCTAAAAAAGTTAGGATAACCAATAAACTCAGGGAAATCTGCGGATTTTAACTGGACTTTACCATAAGATTTCCCAAAAATCAGAATAACTAATACTCAATACTCAATACTCAATTTTTCAAGTAACCTAGATGAAACGAATTTAGTGTGATTCCTCATCCAGATAGCCACGATTTTGCGGTTAACTGTGCTGTCATTACCGTTAGTGACACTCGTACCTCAGAAAGCGATCGCAGTGGTCAAATAATTCAGCAGCTATTGCAAAACGCAGGGCATCAAATATCAATTTACACTATTGTTAAGGACGAACCTGTGGCAATTCAGGAATTGCTAGAGTATCTAGAGCATCAGTTTGAATTAGAAGCCATTATTTTTACTGGTGGTACGGGAATTGCGCCGAGAGATACCACTTATGATGTAGTTAGTAACTGGTTAACTAAAATTATTCCTGGTTTCGGTGAAATATTTCGCTACTTAAGCTATCAGAAAATTGGCTCTAGAGCGATCGCCTCCCGCGCTGTAGCAGGGGTTAAAAATCAAAAGGTAGTCTTTTCTCTGCCTGGCTCTGCCAACGCCGTAGAATTGGCAGTAAGCAAACTCATTTTGCCAGAGTTAAATCACTTAATTAAGCAGGTTCAAGACAGAAAATAATTGATTGAGCGGATTTTAGTATTAGAGCTAGTTAGCCTTAGACATTACCAAAGATTGTGTTTAAATATGTGTGGGAAATTTGATTTTGAA
>JAAUOU010000003.1 GCA_012034765.1 Pleurocapsaceae cyanobacterium CSU_1_1
CGCATTGATCTCGATTTAGCCTTTTGCTTTTACTCATAGAGAAATAAATCTTTCAACTGCTTATTCTCTCTGAGCTTCACACAATTCTTAAGTTCGATTGACTTTTTTCTGATTTCCTTAACTTGTGACCAATGAGGGGAATCAAATCTAGCAAATAAGACTTTTCAGATAACCTTTTAAATCTTAACTAAAAATTGAATTTATCAAAAGCTTAGAGCTTAGAGCCTATAGCTTAAAGCTAGGGCGAAGCCTTGATTGAACTAGTAAAAATTACAACTCTATCAAATGACTGAGCAAGAGCAACTTTCTCCTCCTATCGCCCAAAAACAGCCTCATACTCATTCGATTCATGGAGATGAGAGGTTGGATAATTACTACTGGTTACGCGATCGCGAAAATCCTCAAGTCGTTGCTTATCTGGAGGCGGAAAATCAATATACAGAGGCAATGATGAAGCATACAGAGTCATTGCAAGGGGATCTCTACAAAGAAATGTTGTCTCGCATCCAAGAAACAGATCTTTCCGTTCCTTCTCGCAAGGATAATTATTATTACTACACTCGTACCGAAGAAGGCAAAGCTTATGGGATTTTTTGCCGTAAAGAAGATAGTTTGGATGCGCCAGAAGAGATCTTACTTGATCAAAATCAACTTGCCGAAGGACATGAATATTTTGCTTTGGGAGTATTATCCGTCAGTCCCAACCATCAAATTTTAGCTTACTCGGTTGATACCACTGGTGCAGAAAAATATACTCTTTATTTTCTCGATTTAAGTACCAGAGAAATTTATACCGAAAGTATTCCCGATACTTATTATTCTTTTGTTTGGGCAAATGATAACCAGACTGTATTTTATACCAAAGTTGATAGTGCTAATCGAAGCGATCGCTTATTCCGTCATGACTTAGAAGATGCTGTTGCCAATGACGTGCTGGTATATCAAGAAACTGACGAAGCTTATTTCTTATCCGTTGGAAAAACCAGGAGCGATGCCTATCTAATTTTAAGTTTAGGTAGTATGGTGACATCAGAGGTATATTACCTTGATGCTAATCGCCCGACAGATTCCTTTCAAATATTCCAACCGCGATCGACTGGGATTGAATATTCTCTAACCCATCACGGCGACTATTTTTATATCACCACCAATGAAGGGGCAATTAATTTTAAATTAATGAAAACCCCAGTTAATAATACTAGTAAAGAAAACTGGCAGACGGTAATATCTCATCGAGAAGAGATTTATCTTTTAGGTGTTAGTGCTTTTAGAGACCATTTAATTATCTACGAACAAGAAGAAGGTGTCCCCAAACTGAGAATACATAAATTTTCTACAGGGGAAGAACACTATATATCTTTTGCCGAACCGATTTATTCAGCAGGTGATGCGGGTAATCCCGAATACAATACCAATATTTTTCGCTTTAGCTACACTTCTCTAATAACTCCCAACTCTATATTCGATTACAACTTAGATACCAAAGAAAGAGAACTAAAAAAAGAAACTCCCGTATTAGGAGGCTACAATCGCACTCAGTATATTAGTGAAAGAACCTATGCCACTGCCTCTGATGGAACTTCTATACCTATTTCTCTAGTTTATAAAAAAGGGATAGAAAAAAATGGTACAAATCCTCTGTTATTGACTGCTTACGGTTCATACGGCGCAAATTATCCCGTTTACTTCTCTTCAATTCGTCTCTCTTTACTCGATCGCGGTGTCGTTTTGGCGATCGCTCATATTAGAGGTGGTTCGGAAAAAGGACGCAAATGGTACGAAGAGGGCAAACTATTACATAAAAAAAATACGTTTACCGATTTTATTTCCTGTGCCGAACATTTAATACAAGAACAATGGACTTCTACCCAACATCTTGCCATCAATGGCGGTAGTGCAGGTGGCTTATTAATGGGTGCGGTACTGAATATGCGTCCAGATTTATTTAAAATTGCGATCGCTGATGTTCCTTTTGTTGATGTGGTTACTACTATTCTCGATCCGTCTCTCCCACTGACGGTGATTGAATGGGAAGAATGGGGAAATCCTCAACAAAAAACTGACTATGACTACATGAAATCCTATTCCCCTTACGATAACGTTACAGCCCAAAACTATCCTCATCTATTAATCACTGCTGGTTTAAACGATCCTCGCGTTGCTTATTGGGAACCAGCTAAATGGACGGCAAAATTACGCGATCTTAAAACCGACAATAATTTACTACTGCTAAAAACCAACATGGATGCAGGACATGGCGGTGCGTCGGGACGTTACGAACAACTTAAAGAAACTGCTTTTGAGTATGCTTTTTTACTGACTTGTTGGGGTATAAATGGGTGAGTGCAATTATCTTCAACTTGCAGGGCGTACAATACGAATCAATTTACCTTTCAAAGATTTCTGAGATGCGATCGCTTCGTCAATCTGAGTTATCATGCGCTGGCGATCGCTATCGTTAGTGCAGACAATAATACCAAAATGTTTGAAATTAGCACGGTGTAATCGAATAAAATCTCGGCGATTGAGAGTCACAACTGCACGATTGTCTCTAATGGCAAAATCTAATACATCTTCATCAGGGATGCCCAAGTTGTCATTGCCAGCTTCCTGCACCGTTAAAACATCATGTCCCATTGTCCGAAGTAGTTCGCTGACTATCCGTGGAAACTGCTCATCAGCATACAGGCGTGCCATTGGCTAGGCAACCTCATTATTAGCGAGAATCGCTGTAGCAATTTCTTCAGGATGGGCATCGGCATATGCCCAGGCATTGACAAGATCGGCAGCAGTTATATGAGGATAGTCTTGTAATAATTGAGCTTCAGTAATGCCAAGCTGTTGAGCTTCGACTAATAGCCATATGGCAATTCGAGTTCCTACAATACAAGCTTCTCCACCACAAACATCAGCAGTTTTGCTGATTCCCTTTCCTTTCATACTAAGGGTTTTGGTTAAAGTTTGAACGATCTCTGCTTGGTCAGAAAGCGATAGGGTGAGAAGTTGATATTCAATTTCTTGACGAGTCATAGCTTCGCTTATAATTAGAAATGTTTTTATAGTAACAATTTAGTAAACAAAACATTAAGCTGTTAATCTATCTAGACTACATATAGATCTAAAAAAACCCTGTGAAATCACAGGGTTAAGCATTAAATTAAACTAATTAAATTAATTAAGCCAATGCTGCTGGTTAAAACTAGCCAATTATTTCCTTCGCCTTAGCGACAACGTTATCAACGTTGAAGCCAAATTTATCTAAACAAACACTACCTGGAGCAGATGCGCCAAAGCGTTCAATACTGACTGAACCACCTTCACTGCCAGTGTATCTCTGCCAGCCGAAGCTAGTTGCTGCTTCTACAGAGAGGCGTTTTTGAGCAACTTTTGGTAGTACCGAATCTCTATAGGCTTGATCTTGAGCTTCAAACAGTTCCCAAGAAGGCATAGAGACAACCCGTACTTTCTTGCCATCAGCAATTAGTTTTTCGGCAGCACCAACACAAAGTTGTACTTCGCTACCAGTACCAATCAAAATTAAATCTAATTCTTCGGGAGCAAAACCACAAGAAAGGACATAAGCACCCTTCTCTGCTTTTTCAATGGAACTTCCTGCTAAGTTAGGTACACCCTGGCGAGATAGTGCAAGCAAGGTTGGTTTGTTTTGTTTAGCGTGGGCGATCGCCATTTTATATGCTCCAGAAACTTCATTACCATCCGCAGGACGAATTACCGTTAACTCAGGAATAGCTCTTAAAGAAGCGATGGTTTCGATGGGTTGGTGTGTAGGACCATCTTCACCCTGTCCGATGGAGTCATGAGTCATTACCCAAATTGCGCCCACTTCAGACAGTGCAGAAAGACGAATTGCCGCCCGCATATAGTCGGTAAAGATCAGGAAAGTCGCACCATAAGGAATTAGCCCTGAACCGTGCAACGCCATCCCGTTACAAATTGCTCCCATCCCGTGTTCGCGGACACCAAAGTGGATGTTACGATTTTGATAAGCACCTTTTTGGAAATCGCCAAAGCCTTTTAACTCGGTTAAGTTAGAGTGGGTTAAATCTGCCGAACCACCAATTAATTCGGGGAGTACAGGAGCAAGTTTATTCAAACAACCTTCGGAATACTTACGAGTTGCCAATCCTTTATCTTCAGGAGTAAATGTTGGTAAGACATCTGCCCAACCGTCGGGTAATTTACCGCTTAAGAAACGCTCAAATTCTGCTGCTTCTTGGGCATACTTAGATTTATAGTCAGACATGACCTGATTCCAAGCCTGCTCATCTGCTGCCCCCCTCTCCACTGCTTTACGCATGTGGTTCAATGCTTCATCAGGAATTTCAAACGGTTCGTAGTCCCAGCCTAAGTTTTCGCGGGTGAGCTTGATTTCGTCTTCTCCTAAAGCAGAACCATGAATACCGCCAGTATTTTGCTTATTAGGCGCACCGTAACCAATGATGGTTGTCACCTTAATCATTGTTGGTTTATCAGTAACAGATTTAGCCTCTTCAATTGCTTTGGCGATCGCATCTAGATCTGTATTGCCGTCTTCAACATGAAGTACGTGCCAGCCATAGGCTTCAAAACGCTTAGAAACGTCTTCGGTAAAGGCTACATCAGTTGAACCATCAATAGAGATGTGATTATCATCGTAAAAGGCAATTAGTTTACCTAGTCCTTGGTGTCCCGCAAATGAGCAAGCCTCTCCAGAGATACCTTCCATGTTGCAGCCATCACCCACAATTACGTAGGTGTAATGATCTACTAAAGTGGCATCGGGCTTATTAAATTTCGCTGCTAAATGAGCTTCTGCCAGCGCCAAACCAACACCATTAGCAATACCTTGACCTAATGGTCCTGTAGTAACTTCGATCCCAGATGTTACAAAGTTTTCGGGGTGTCCAGGGGTACTTGAACCCCATTGACGAAACTGCTTAATGTCTTCGATGGAGACACTATCATAGCCTGCGAGGTAGAGTAGAGCATACTGCAACATCGACCCATGACCAGCAGAAAGTACAAAGCGATCGCGATTGAACCATTTAGGATTCTTGGGGTTGTAGCGCATGAACTTATCCCACAGCACAAAAGCCATCGGCGCTGCGCCCATCGGTAATCCTGGATGTCCAGAGCTAGCTTTTTCTATGGCATCTACTGCCAAAAAACGAATCGAATTAATACAAAGTTCTTCAACTGTCTTAGTTGATTGGGTGGCAACTACCATATTTGTTATATAAATGAACTACGATAAAACAAAAAATTTTGGGGTACTTCGACGCTACTAAGGAAGCTTGCGATCGGACTAGATGATTTTAAGGTTCTGTTATCAGTTGTGCCTATCTTCTCATCCTATAGGAACTGCTAGCAAATTCCAACACTTTTAAAAATGGCTCAATCTTACCCAGTGAGCAGCTAATCAATAACTTAATTGTTAATTTAATTGCTTAACTCTTGAGCTTGAGGCAGTTACAACATTAGCCGTGAAGGTTTAATTGCACCGCTATTTTCTTAAAAAAAATTTAAATTTTTTAGCTATATTTTTTAAATGCTAGAGTGACATTATGCCCACCAAAACCAAAGGAATTTGTTAGGGCAACGTTTACTTGCTGCTCTCTACTAGAATTAGGTACATAGTCTAAATCACAATCTGGATCGGGATTTTTTAGATTAATGGTGGGAGGAACTCGATTATTGGCGATCGCCATTACCGTAGCTACGGCTTCAATGCCCCCAGATCCACCCAATAAGTGACCCGTCATTGACTTAGTAGAGCTAACTGCAATTTGATTTGCTCTTGCCCCCAATGCCTTTTTAATTGCCTTGGTTTCGTTTGAATCATTCGCTTGAGTACTAGTACCGTGAGCGTTGATATAATCAACTTGATTAGGGCTTAAATCTCCGTCTGTTAAGGCTAGCTCGATCGCTTTGGCAGCACCCTGTCCCCCAGGTACAGGTGAAGTCATATGATAGGCATCACAAGTCATACCATAGCCCACAATCTCCGCGTAAATCTTCGCACCACGCCCAAGTGCATGTTCGAGTTCTTCGAGCAATAAAATACCCGAACCTTCTCCCATGACAAAACCATCGCGATCGCGATCAAACGGTCTGCTGGCATTTTCTGGGCTGTCGTTACGAGTAGAAAGAGCTTTAGCCGAGCAAAAACCAGCAAAAGAGAGAGGTGTCACGGCTGCTTCTGCACCGCCACAAATCATTGCTTTGGCGTAGCCTCCTTGGACTAAGCGAAAAGCATCCCCAATGGCATGAGAACCCGCAGCACAGGCTGTTACCGTGCAGGAATTAGGTCCTTTAGCTCCCGTATGAATTGCTGTCAAACCTGCTGCCATATTGGCGATCATCATGGGAATTGTGAAAGGACTAACTTTTCTAGGACCTTTGGTAATGAGGTTTTCATTTTGCTCTTCCATGACCCTCAGACCGCCCACTCCTGTGCCAATTAGAACCCCAACTTGATCGGCATTAAGCTCGTTGATCTCAAATTTAGCATCAGCGAGGGCTTGTATACTGGCACAAACACCAAACTGAGCAAAGCGATCCATTCGCTTGGCATCTTTTTTGTCTAAATACTCATGAGGATCAAAATTTTTAACTTCGGCAGCAATTTGACAGGCATGTTCTGAGGCATCAAATAGAGTTACTGCACCTACTCCATTTCGCCCCCGCAATAAACCATCCCAATAGTCGGCTAGATTTTTACCAATGGGAGTAATTGCACCCAAGCCTGTGATTACAACTCGCTTGTTTTGCCTATTTGTCATTTTTGCTCTCTATACGCTTTTGCTATGGCACTATTAATTTAGGCTAATTTAGTCTGCCCTCGATCAAGCTGGGACACTTTTGATGATTACCTCAACCAAGCTGCCAGCCTTGATCGACACTCTTGACCAAAATGCGAAATTAAGCGACGGCAGTCTCTGAAGCAATATGCTCAACTGCTTTACCGACGGTATCTATTTGTTCGGCTGCTTCGTCAGGAATCTCGATATCAAATTCTTCTTCTAAAGCCATTACTAATTCTACTGTGTCTAGAGAATCAGCACCTAAATCATTAGCAAAGCTTGCTTCTGGGGTAACCCGATCGGCTTCCACTTCTAACTGATCGACGACGATGCTTTTTACTTTTGCAAAAATTTCTTGATTCATTGATTTTTCCTGGTAAATAACCCGTTTCTAACTATCTAAAAGTCTAGTTAAATTAGACGGGTTTCCTAATTAAACTAAACGGTAGCTTAAACAAAAAAAGCGGCAACTCTCATCTTATCGGAAAGAGGGACAAAGTTCATCGCTAATCTGGCAATTGCTTTATTCTGGCATCTTTTAAGATTAGCCATTCCAAATTTTTGTCTTAAAATTATCAACAATTAAGAAAATAAAAAACTAAAACGGAAGACTACCTTGACTGAAGATAATTCTTCCGTTTCCCGAGTTAACTCGTGACTCTTAAGTAATTACAACCTATTTTCTGGGTGTTTTTGCCGTTTTTGCCATGTCTTTAAACTTAGCTAAACTAGCGCCAGGGCGACGACGATATTTAGTTATAGTTGGCATTAGGTTGTCACTTGCAAAGGTTGCTTCTTTTACCTGACCATTACTATTACTCGTATTTGTGTTGTTCATTGCCGCCACCCAAAAAGGAGGCTCAAAAGATGATGCACCATTTTGCGCGGAAGGATCAACCTGTGGTTTTGCTGTTTTCGACTCAGTTACTTTGGCATTTTTTGACGCTTTCCCCTTGGTGGCAGTAGGCTTTTCTTCAGTGGCGATCGCTGATGCTAATTTATCCTGAGTAGTTTCTACTGCTTCTCCAGCAGTTTTGAGCGCCTCTTGCACAGGCTCAGATTGAGCTATTTCTACCGCCTTTCCCTTAACGGCTTCTGTTGCCTTCTCTGCGGTTTTTAACGCCGTTTGGACTACTTCTGAATCTTTTAATTCGTCTAATTCTAAATAATATTTATTATTAGAATTAAATATTTTTTTGAGCATTTGCATGGCGTAGATTTACTCCTATTGATCAGACTAAAAAATCGATGCTAAATTTAAGATAATTTCTGTTGATCGTCTTTAGTTTGGGGACAAGTTGTTTTTAACTAAGTGGTGCGATTCCTAGTTTAAACTGTACTTAGCTTATCCTTAGTTAAAAGACGCAAGATCAAATTTCGCTTATCTCTAGCCCCATCTATAAAGATCAGGAGCTATAAAACACGATATATAATTTTTGGCTACTCTTATCAAGCCAGAAAACTAAACCTGTCGCAATGATACTTTACAAAAATTAATTACTATTAGTATGAGCAGACTCTGTTTAAAGTTTACAAGTTTTTAACTTCGCACTGCTCATTGTCTTGAACTAGCTGCCACGATAGGCGGGAAAAAACTGAGACTGCTGTAGCTCTTCTACAGATTTATGGAGGGCATTAGCTCTAAACTGTAGCAATTGATTATATTTTACCAAATCTACCACTGAGCGCAAGGTAAAGAACTCATGTCTCTGTTTAGAAAAGCCTGACTTAAAAGTATAAAGATTATCTTGCTTACCACCCACTCCACCGCCGATATGTAAATATTGATTCCCTCTTGCCTTTGCCCAAAGACGCATATGGTGGAGTAATAAGTTAAAAGGAGACTGTTTAAGAAACTCACTCTTAGTTCCCCCTAAATGAGCCTGAACAATACCACAAGATTCAAAAAATAGGCAAGCGCAAGCAATTTCTCCGTCTAGTTCAACTACTCCTAAATGAACTTTTTCCCCTAAGTTTAATAACCCTTCAAAATAATCACGATTAAAGTAATAACTATCGATCGCCTTGACTCGATTCATTGTTTCTTCATAAATAGAAACAAATTTATCAATATATTTGGCAAAGGACACTGTTCTGACATTAAATCCTAGTCTGGTACATTTATTAATCGTACTTTGGTGTCCCTTGCGAGTTTTCGCCCACATCTGAGCCTCATCTAAGGTTAGGTCAATCGAGACAGTTTGCCCGTTTGCTGTTAAATGATTTGACTGAAAAGTTTTGGCGAAATTCTCTCCCAAGATTGGGTGTAATCGCAGAAAAACTGAACATACTCCTCTTGCCTGTAAAGCATGGCGAAACTGCTCAAGAGCAAAGTCAGGAAATTCAGGATGATTGGCAGCCGCATCACTCATTAAGATGCCAGGATAACCATAGGGAGAAATAATGTCATAAACTTTTGCCCCCAAAGATTCGCTAATATCAGCGCAAGAACGCAACAGGTAGGGGGCAAAAAATATTTTGTCGTTTTCTTGTAGCAAAAACGCTTCAGGAAGAGTTTTGGTACGTCGAGCATCTATAGCAATATAGTCTGGCAGATGATAAACATCATGAGGCAATTGTTTGAGGGCAGCTAACCACGAAGGATGATTGACATCTAGAGTAACTATGTTCATTGTTGACTAACATTTTTTATAAGTTATGAACTATAAATTTATAGCTTAATTTTCGCCAATATTTAGTTTGAGAGGGCAATTATGAGTCGATACTTCATGTGGCTTCTAGTTTCTATTTGCTATAGCCTGGGGGGACAGGAAGCACAAGAAATTCTTAACCCAGCTGACACTTTTTATGCTGTGATTTTTAGAGATTTTCGTCAAGCTCGTTCAGCTTTAAAGCTTTAAATCTAATGTTATTACCAAAAGTAGTAATCACACTACTCATTCAAATAAATAATGACTAAATTAGTAGGGCTTTATCAAATTGAATTGCAATGAATAATATATGCTCCAATACTAGCAAATTGACAATTGCCGATCCTGAAGTCGATTTTGAAGTAATTGATTTTGGTCCCGACGGCATAGGAGATGAAGTATTTCCTACTTTTAACACTGTAGTCCTTGGTCTTCCAGGAGAAGGAGTTGTTGGGCTGACAGGGGAATCCGCAGGAATTGTGGAATTTGATCTTAGTAATTTGTCAATTCCTCCTAGCGAAGCAGTTGAGCGAGTCCTGTTTGAAGTTCAAATTACTACTTTTAATGTAAGTGGTTTAGGAGTATTAGATAGTGATAATCCCGATCAGCTTGGAGTATATGGATACGCGGGAAATGGAATTGCTGAAGCATCTGATTTTGAGTTAGGACAATTGCTAACTGTCTCAGATATTTCTTCGGCTTCGGCAGGGGATATTTTAACTTTTGACGTTACAGAATTTTTTAAAACTGTAAATAATCAAGATGATGCGTTTGTAGGATTAGCTGTTCGCGCTCAAGAAGTTGGTGGATTAGCTCTACTTGAATCAGTCAGCTTTCCCAGGCTGAACATTATTACAGAACCGTTGCTTGATAATACTCCTGAACCTATACTTGGAACTATTGAAAAAGATGTTATTGAAGTAAAAGGTAGCAATCAACTAATTTTTGCTGGAGACTCTGACGATTTAGTTGATGCTGCCGACGGTAGTAAAGGTGGAAACCGTATTTATGCTGGTAGTGGCAATGACACCTTGATTTTAGGCGCTGGAGATCGTTTAGTTGGTGCGCAAGGAAGCGATCGCTTTTTTACTACTTCTGAAGGCGATAATATAATTAGTGGTGGCAAAGGTAAAGACCAATTCTGGATTGCTTCAGGAGAAATTCCTGATGCAGCCAACACTATTACTGACTTTACTATTGGTCAAGATGTTTTGGGCATTGGTGGTTTGAAGATCGGTTACGACGACCTTAGTATTACTCAAGATGATGCTAATACAGTAATTGCTGTTAACTATAAAAACTTGGCAATTTTACAAGGAGTAGATGCCGCCGATTTAAGTGTAAATGATTTTGTTTTTCTTTAATCGAACTTAAATTAAAAGTCAGGAGCAATTTTCTCACTCCTGACAAGTTTTTTATACTTGATGCTCGATCAATCAAATAACGAAGTGTATGTTAAAGCACTTGCCCTAAATGATTCCCTTCGGTCTTGAAGCTTATCCTAAAGGACGACACGAAGTTAGTCCTTTAGGATAAATTATTATCAGCTTATAGCTTATAGCTTATAGCTTAAAACTATTTTAATCTTCATGATCCTCA
Organism: Pleurocapsaceae cyanobacterium CSU_1_1; assembly: GCA_012034765.1. Classification (GTDB taxonomy): domain Bacteria; phylum Cyanobacteriota; class Cyanobacteriia; order Cyanobacteriales; family Xenococcaceae; genus Waterburya. The sequence continues at coordinate 11,054 of JAAUOU010000003.1, forward strand.
AAAGGATCGCCCAAGTCAGCAGATGGAGGGCCAAAAGCTGTGTAGATTGAATATCCAGTAATGGCAACTAAAACAGTCCCAAGACTGACACCTAAAAATACTGCGGGTTCCATAAGTAAATATTAATTATGATTACTATTACTCTATAATATTACAGAAGATTACGAATAAAACCGATATTACATCACTATTTGATTTATGTCACAGCAAACTCGTTTGGGAGATATTCTCAAGCCTTTAAATTCGGAATATGGTAAAGTTGCCCCTGGTTGGGGAACTACTGTCTTGATGGGAGTCTTTATGGCTCTATTTCTAGTATTTCTGTTGATTATTCTGCAACTTTATAATTCCTCCTTGATCCTAGAAGGAATTGATGTTGATTGGAGAACCTTAAGTCGTTAGACTAAGCAGCACATTTTTGTGTTAGCTATTGAATTAACTCGTAGCACAGCTCGATCTTCACCTCTTTGAGGATTGAGCTATTATCTAAATTTATTAAACCTATAGGAAATTAAGATTATGAACATTTTTGGCATTGGTTTACCAGAAATGGCTCTAATTACGATTGTTGCCCTGCTAGTATTTGGTCCGAAAAAACTACCTGAGATTGGTCGCAGCGTTGCCAAGACTTTGCGTAGTTTTCAGGATGCGTCCAAAGAATTTGAAAATGAATTTAAGAAAGAAGCAGCCAGTATTGAGAAATCTATTAGCATGAATGCTCAAATTGAAGGTGGCAGTGAGCAAAAATCAACAGAGCCAACCCAAAGCATTTCTTCGGCTGAATCTGATGTTGTTAGTTAAATTTTTTCGACCTTGTATTTAAAATTGGTTAACTTTTAGAAGTTGGTCTAGTGTTACTGGTATCTTTATTAGCTTTACCATTATATTGTTGAGCAATTAATCCTTGCAAAAGATAAAGTAAATGTCCTTCTAGCTGGGGTGGTAGCTTGATTGGCATATCTCCCGTCTTGAGGTTAATATCTCGTTGTGGAAAGGGAATATCAATCTGCTGTGCTTGAAAAATTTCTTCAATCCGAAAACATAAATCGCTCATTAATGGCGCTTGACGACTAGGATCGGATGTCCAAATCAGCAGTTCAAAATCAAGAGAACTTTCGCCAAAGCCTGTAAAAAAAACCTGTGGAGCAGGATTGCGCAGCACTTCAAGATGTTCGGAGGCAGCCTGCAACAGAGCAGATTTAACTTTTTTGACATCCGAACCATATGCTACACCAATAGGTAGGTGAAGACGAACAACGCTGTGACGATGATTCCAGTTGATTACTTCATCACTCAGCAAACGAGAATTGGGAACAATGATCGAAATACGGTCTAGAGTTTTGAGGATAATACTACGAGTTCTGACTTCTTCTACCACTCCCAAATGTTGTCCAACCTGAATAAAGTCTCCTACCTGAATTGAACGCTCAAACAACAAAACAATACCGCTAGCAAAATTGCGGGCGATGTCTTGAAACCCAAAACCAATACCCACACCCAGCGCACTACCAATTAAAGCTAAGGAACTAAGATCGATACCGTTTGCCTGAAGTAGAATTACGGTGCTAAAAGCAATTAAACCATATTTGGTAATAATGGAAATAATTTCCTGTGAACCTCTGGTCATTCTCGTTGCTTCTAGCACGTTAGTGCGCAACAAATTGGCAATATAATTGCTGAGAAAAATTGCTCCCACAACTAAACCAATTAAAATGAGCAAGCGGATAATCGAAAAGTCTTTTCCGCCTAAGTTGAAAATAGATATGACGAAAGAACTAGCGATTAAGTTAAATAAATAATACAGCCAGTGGCGAGTAGCAGGAAACAGACGAAAAATAGCCAGAGTAATCGTCGTCCAAAGTATAAATTGAGCCAAACCTAATTTAAGACGAAACAGAGTGGTTAAATTAGATGGTTGAGAACTGGCGTTGCTGGGTAATCCTGGAATAATTCTTTGAATTGCTCTTCTTAAGGGGTAAGTTTGTAGCTGAGTTAAAAGTCTGCTGGCGAGTAAAGCAAGTAATAGTAATGCTGCGCTAATTATGCCCTGGCGTTTAAGATAGGCTGGACTTCTTTCTTTTTTGCCGATCGCCATTGCCTGCTCTATTTGTGTTTTCAAATCTTCAGCAGTTTCACGAATAGACTTCCTGCCGATCGTATCTTCTTGAGTTACGGTAAATAGATAGCGTCTTTCTTCGGTTGGGTTCGAATTAGAATTCTTTGCCAAACCAGAGGGTGATTGAGGATATACCAAATACACTACAGATAGCCCTTCTCGCTGTTCAATTGTTACTTGAGGAACAACGTCATCTCGGATAGCTTTGAGTAGTTCATCTCGAATCAGCGAGACTCTTTGTCCTGCGGGCGTATTGCCAATTTTCCCAACCGAAAATATCTCCCTTCCATCAATAACGACAGGAGCTTGGAGAACAGTTGGATTGCTGCGAATTTGCAGATCTTCAATCGCTCTCGGCCCATATTTAGCTTGGGTTAGTCCAGGAAAAGTATTAGTCACTAAAATAAATCCAGCGACAGCTATAGCTAAGACAATTAGAAAAAGTTTTTTATGCCACATTGATAGCCATTTTGATTCGAGAAGGTAGATCGCGATCACAATTTCCTACATTTATAGGCTTATTATCTTAAGTATTATGCAGTCTCTGGGAATTTTAATCTTCGCCAGTGGGATCATATCATTCAAGAGTAGTTTGCTCTTTAGTTCCATAATGAACTATCGTTCCTGCCCACTGTAGCTTTTCTCGCAGAGTTTCATAAAAAGAATAACTCTCGCGCAAGATAATAAAGTTAGCCTGAGCATTAGCCATTTTGATCATGACCCTTTGACCAGGCCAAATTGTTGCACCCAATGCTCCATCAGTCCAAAGCTTAGTATTTACTTCATAATCTCGGATGGGACAGACGCTGACAATTGTGCCAGGAGGTAAAACCAAAGGACGACCAGAGAGACTTAGAGGGCAAATTGGGGTGACAGCGATCGCCCACATCCCAGGATGCAAGATCGGGCCATTGGCAGACACGGTGTAGCCAGTAGAACCCGTGGGAGTAGCAACTAACAAACCATCGCCACTATATTGATCGACGACCAGCCCATCTGCCTCCAATTCTAAAACCGAGGTGGGCATACGATCGATGCTGGCGGGCTTAATACACATTTCATTCAAGCAATAAAATGTTTCGCTGACTGGCTTGAGACTATTTCTCTCTCCTTCGTATATTTGGGCTTGCAGCATCATCCGTTTTTGAACTGCATAGTGGTCTGACTGGAGACGATCCCAGGTTACCTCTGTATCTTGAAACAATTCAAAGGGTTCAGTCAAAAATCCTAAATGTCCGCCTACATTCACCGCCAGGATCGGTATTCCTTCAGGAGCTAATTGTCTAGCCGCAGCTAAGATTGTCCCATCTCCCCCCAGGACAACTGCTAAATCGATTTTGAAAGTCGAAGAAGCCAAGAATACTGGATAAGGATTATCTTTAATGCCACTAGGCCCAATCATGACCTTACATTGACGAGCCTCTAGTTCCCTAGCGCATTTCTCTGCCCACTGCTTACTAATCTTATGTCCTGCTTTATAAGCAATAATTACATGCTTTAAATCCACTATATTTACCAGACGGATAAAATGATCATTTTTCTCATCCTATTACTTTATTGATTACTGCTCATTGTTCATTGATTACTGCTCATTGTTCATTGTTCACTGCCTCTTGCTAAACTTGAAAAACTTACTATCATAGATAGAAGTACTACTACCGCGTTGGTGACTACCTAACAAGTTTATTGATCTATGCTTGATTTATGAGGGAGTAGCAAAAGTTTTTGTGGAAGTATACCGAGCTTTGACTCGGAAATGGAAACAGAGACAGCCAATTCCCACCCTGGAATGCCAGGTCATAAACTAAGGTAAAACGGCGTGGCGGTAGGCTACCTCTTCACTAGGGAATATAAGTAAAAGCTTAGACTACGTAAAATTATTTCACCCACCTACTTATTTGTGTTTCTGTCAAAAATGTAACAAGAAAGACATTCTGTTAGAGGTTATGATTTAGCTATATTATCGGGAGTATAGCTAAAAAGTGCAAAAATATCTCAATCCCCTAAGCAACTTGAGTTTAATGCTAATACCTTTGAGTTGGGCAATGGGCTGACCATCATTCATCATTATTTGCCAGCAACTCCTGTGGTGGTTGCAGATATCTGGGTTAAAGCAGGAGCGATCGCTGAACCAGAAGCTTGGTCGGGGATGGCGCATTTTTTAGAACACATGATTTTTAAAGGTTCTCCCAACGTGATGGTAGGAGAGTTTGACTGGCTGATTGAGAGTACAGGAGGAATAGCTAATGCAGCTACTAGCTATGATTATGCCCACTTTTATCTAACTACCGCAGCAGACCATTTTGAAGATACTTTACCTTGTTTAGCAGATATCTTGCTGCGAGCGAATATTCCTGACGACGAGTTTATCCGTGAACGGGAAGTTGTGATTGAAGAAATTCATTCTAGTCATGACGATCCCGATTTTATTGGCTATCAGGCACTGTGTCAGAATGCCTATGAGTATCACCCTTACCGACGATCTATTCTGGGAGAAAAAGAATTATTATTGGAGCATACTCCCAATCAAATGCGCTGTTTTCATCGCACCCATTATCAACCAGAAAACATGTCCATCGTGATTGTGGGGGGCATTGAGCAGTCACAAGCTTTAGCATTAGTAAACGATCACTTCAGCCAGTTTAGCGCCCGTTCTGAATGTCCTCCAACCAAGATTGCAGTAGAACCCCCTGTAGTTAGTATTCGTCGTCAAGAGCTATATTTGCACAGGATCGAACAGTCACGGCTGTTGATGGCTTGGATTTGTCCTGGTTCAGAGTCTTTACAATCAGCGATCGCCCTTGATTTAATTGCACTGATTTTAACAGGAGGACGTAGTTCAGGCTTAGTCAGGGAACTACGAGAAGAAAAACAGATAGTAATAGATATTGACTGTAGTTTATCGTTGCAGAAAGATTCTAGTATGTTTTCCGTTGGTGCGTTGCTGGAAACAGAGCATCTGGCAATAGTAGAAAAGATGATTTGCGATCGCCTAGATCGGCTACACCATCATTTAATTCCCGCAGCAGAAATTGCTAGTGCAAAGCGTCAGCTAATTAATGACTATATTTTTTCTACTGAAACTCCCAGTCAGCTAGCCAGCGTATATGGCTTTTATAACATTGTGGCTACCGCAGCGGACTCGGCACTATATCCTCAGATTATCAGTCAGCTACAGCCAGAACAGTTACAGGCGATCGCTCAACGCTATCTATCTCCTGAGCATTATGCCGTTACAGTATTAAAACCAAGCAATTAGTAATTACTGTCGTTTGTTGAGATTAAAAATAATCCCTAGATCGCTATAAAGATATTTCATGATTTACCATATTGAAATAACTATTGAGTAAGCGATGGGCAGAACTGCAAAAAAATTAGCCAAAAAGTTAACTGAAGCACAGCAACAAGCTCTAGAGAAATTAAAATCATTTCTACGTAGTGATCATAGTTTCTTTCGCCTCAGTGGCTATGCAGGAACAGGAAAAAGCTTTCTAATCTGTCATTTGATCGAATGGCTAGATGCTCATGATTTTGAATTTGTGATTGCTGCACCTACTAATAAAGCAGCTAAAAGCCTAATGCAGGTAGGAAGTTCTGTGGGGATTAACATCGACGTTAAAACCGTAGCGCAACTTTTGGGTCAACAGCCAGAAATCAATGAGGAGACAGGAGAGGAAGAATTTACTTCCCCTGGAGATGCTGAATTTGATGATTACGACGTGATGATCATCGACGAGTTTTCCATGATTAATCGCAGTAATTTTGAAGAAATTGTTAATGCGATCGCAACTACCATCAATACGAAAGTAATTTTTGTCGGCGATGAAGCACAACTCCCGCCAGTGAAAGAACAGCAGCCAATAGTAGCTATTTCTGAGGCGATCGACGCTACAGCAACCTTAGACGAAATCATCCGTTATGAAGGAGAAATTGCCGTAGTAGCTGAGAAGATCCGCAGCGATGAATCATATGCCCGTAGGATGTATTCTTTTCAAACCAGCGAAGATCAAACAATTGTTTGTCAACCCCGAAAAGAATGGTTAGAAACAGTCACTGAGTATTTTCAAGCTAAGGATTGCAAACCCAACCCTGACTATGCCAGGCTGCTAGTGTGGCGTAACAAAACTGCTGGTGATGCGAATCGATTTGTGCGATCGCGTTTATGGGGTAAAGATGCACCGATATTTGTTCCAGGAGACAGACTAATTGCTAGAAAACCACTGTTTCGGGTTCGTCCAGGGCAAAAAGGAAAGAATAGATGGGGAGTCTTGATTAATAATTCTGAAGAGTGTTCGGTAATCGAACAGCCTACAATTCAACAGCTATCTTTCGATAAAGTAGCCTATCAATATCGCTCTGTTCCTGTCAAAACTGATGCAGGGTTTGAAGTAAATTTGTCTGTGTTGACCGAAGAAGGGGAAAGATTGAGAAACGAAATGATTAAAGATTATGTTGCCAAGAAACAATGGAACAAATATTTTGACCTATCCAGAACATTTGATGATATTACTTATGCCTACAGTTTAACGGTACATAAAGCTCAAGGTTCAAGTATCGATTACGTTTTTTTAGATATCGAAGATATGCAAGGCTGTCCCGATCTGCAAAAAATGCTTTACACCGCTTTAACCCGTGCCAAAATCAGAGTTTATGTACCTGTTCTAACTTCTAACTTCTGACCTCTAACTTCTGACTTCTGACTTGTGACCTCGTATAATCATTTAAGCCAATAAATAGATCTTTGAAAGGGATAAGTAGGCAGGGTAATTTTTTTACCTCCGCTGCGATCGCTAATACCTGCCAATTTATTTTTATTCCTAAAATATATAATTGAGCAAGTCCCTGAATCAATATTTGCCAATTATTTAATTGATGCTTAATTGAAGAGAAAATAACATTTTTTTGTTGATTATTTATAGTCTGACGATCGCCAATCTCCCAATAAATATCCCCTAGCTCCACAGCAACAAGACTATCAATTATCGATTCAATCAACTCTTTTAACTCTTGATTTTCTAGTTGAAATATTAAAGCAAGCTTTGCATCTTGATTAAGATTAAGCTTACCTTGCCATAACTCCGATGTAGTTTCTTGAGCAAGATATTGAGCTAATTTACTTTGCAAGTCAATTATAGAAGTCACACTCATCCCTAGACGATGATTAAAATGCGATCGCCCTAAATTAACCGTATAGCAAATGTCTTCAATTAAAAGATCGGGGTGGGATTGAATATACTCAACGTAACTACTTGCCAATTGGCGTAAAGCCTTGTTGCTTCTAGCAGACAAAGTAAATAAATATAAATCTTTTTTTGCTTTTCTGTCTCTTCCTGATTGTCCCCCAAGCTATTAGCTTCCTGCACAATCAAATGAGCATTAGTACCACTAAAGCCAAAAGAACTTATCCCTGCAATACGAGGTTGTGCTGTTTGCTTCCAGGCGATCGCTTGGTTGGGTAGTTTAAACGGCAATTTTTGCCATTCTATTTTTTTATTAGGCTGCTTTAAATGTAAATTGGCGGGAATTAATTGATTTTCTAGAGCTAAAACGGTTTTAATCAAGCTTACTATTCCTGCTGCTGCTTCTAAATGACCAACATTGGTTTTAACCGCACCCAAGATTAATTCTTGATTATCTTTAAATACTTGACTTAGAGCCTCCAGTTCGATCGCATCACCCAAAGATGTACCAGTACCATGAATTTCTAGATAACTAACCTGATTGGCTTCAACCTTGCTATTTACTAGAGCCTGCTTAATTACCGCCTGTTGAGAAAGGCTGCTAGGGGTAGTAATGCTGCTGGTACGTCCATCCTGATTAGTTGCCGAGCCCAATAGTATAGCTCTAATTCGATCTCCATCGGCGATCGCATCACTCAATCTTTTTAAGACTACTATTCCGCAACCTTCAGATCTGACAAAACCATTAGCACTCTCATCAAAAGTCTTGCACCTGCTATCAGAAGAGAGCATCTTCGCCTGGGTAAAATTAATACTCACCTTGGGGGAAATAAGCAGATTAACTCCTCCTGCTAATGCTAGATTACATTCGCGATCGCGTAAACTTTTAATTGCCAAATGTACGGCGACTAAAGATGATGAACAAGCTGTATCTAGAGAAATACTAGAGCCTGTAAAGTTGAAAAAGTGAGATATTCTCCCCGATGCCAAACTATGAGTATTACCAGTAGTAAGATAGGCATCAATGTCTGCGCTCTTTCTGCTTAATAACTGATGCCAATAGTCCACCGCCGCAATCCCAATAAATACTCCTGTCTGACTACCCTGAAGTCGATCAGCAGCGATCGCTGCATTTTCTAGAGCCTCCCAACTCACTTCTAGCAGCAATCTTTGCTGTGGATCGATGCTCAGTGCTTCTTTAGGCGCAATCCGAAAAAAGCTGGGATCGAACTCTTTCAAATGAGGCACAAATCCACCGTAGGTAGTACAAATCTTTTCAGGAGTATTTGTTCCAAGATCGCCATCTTGCCCATTCCAGCGATCGTCAGGAACACTTGTAATCGCATCTTTTTCGTCTTGTAATAACTGCCAAAATTCCTCTGGATTATTAGCACCAGGAAAACGGCAACCCATCCCCACCACAGCAATAGGCTCATGTTTCGCATTTTCCAGCGCATTGAGCTTACTTTGCATTTGTCTCAGGGCGAGTAATGCTTTTTTGGTGGGAGATAATTCCATAATTTAAGGAATAAGTAAAGTAGAGAGATATTTATTAAGCTAAATTTAGGTAAGATTGTAACAGCGATAAGCGTAAAATATTGCTATGCGAGGCATTAACAATGATTGCACCACAAACTAAACCCATAAGTTTTGAGGAATTTATGGAATGGTATCCAGATGAAGGCGATCGCTATGAATTAATTGAAGGTGTAATTGTTGAAATGCTGCCTACTGGTTCTCATGAAGATATTGCTGGTTTTTTAGTCGCTGAATTAAACTTAGAAATTCGTCGGCAAAATCTACCCTATTCCATTCCCAAAAATTGCTTACTCAAACCTCTTGCACCTCGTTCTGGATATTTACCTGATGTAGCAGTGATTAACCGAGAATATCTTAAAAATGAACTTCTGTGGCAAAAATCATCAGTTATTCAAGATGCTCAAACTGTTCCTTTGATAATTGAAGTAGTCAGTACTAACTGGCGAGACGATTATGGACATAAATTTGTTGAATACGAAGCTATGGGAATTGCTGAATATTGGATTGTAGATTATCGAGCTTTGGGTGCAGTGCGCTACATTGGTAAACCCAAACAACCTACTGTTACTATTTGCAAGTTAGTTGAAGGGGAATATCAGATGGAAAAATTTGTTCAAGGCGAAATTTTGCAATCTCAGGTTTTTCCTGAACTTGAATTAGCCACAGATAATATTTTCCAAGTAGCAAATTTATGATAAGTCAGTTAAGTAATCGAATTTGTCAATCATATTAAATTCTCAAGAAATAGTTTTACTAATTCTTGAGTTGTAACCAAAGTTTCTGTGTCTTGAAAATATAAATCATAGGTGCGATAACCTTGAGCCAAAATCTTATTCCAGGCTTGTTGCAAACTCTCTACTGCATCTAGCTCTCCCCACTGTTCTAACATCATCATCGCGCTAGCCAAAGTACCCAGAGGATTTGCCTGGTTTTTGCCAGCAATGTCAGGTGCAGTGCCATGAATTGGCTCATAAAGACCAAATCCTGACTCATTAAGACTAGCAGAGCCTAATAAACCGATTGAACCGACTAAAGCACCACCAAGATCGCTAAGGATATCGCCAAACAAATTACCTGCCAAAATTACATCAAAATGCTGTGGGTTGATTACTAGTTGCATAGCTAAATTATCCACTAACATTGGCTCAACAGTAACATCAGGATATGCTTGAGCGACTTCACTAACTAACTTTATCCAGGGTAAATGGGGTAGAGCATTTTCTTTATGGGCAACTGTCAATAAACCTTTTCTTTTTGAGGCTTGATTTAAAGCAACTTGAGCAATACGTTTAATTTGCCAATCGTAATACTGCATGGTGTGATAGCCATAGCTACCTTGCTCATCCTCTCCTCTACCTGATGTACCAAAATAAATCCCGCTCACTAATTCTCTGACAAATAAAATATCTACCCCAGATAAATAATTACTTTTTAAACTAGAATTATTAATTATGCTGGGGAATGTTTTGACTGGACGCAAATTGACAAAAAAATCAAACTTTTTTCTAAGTTCTAATAACCCACCTTTGCTCACCGCACCAAAAAGAATACCGTCGGCTTGGCTGCATATTTGCGCTGTTATTTCAGGAAAGTATGCGCCGTATTGCTCAAAGGCTAATTGTCCAATTTCGCCATAGTCTATTTGCAGTTGGAAATCATGTTTGACCGCTACTTGATGCAAAATAGTCAGTGTTGCCTGCACTACCTCTAAACCAATTCCTTCTCCTGGTAAAACGGCGATCAAATATTGATTCGTCATCATAGTTTGCTAGGCTCATTTAATCATTTAAATATCGCAACAGTTAATTATTTATAAATATAGCTGTAGCTACATAGCCTCTGCTATCGAACCATTTTTTAGCTTTCTCTACATCTGCGCCTGAGACAGTCAACCATTTGCCATATTTATCGGCGATCGCTTTTGTCCGTTTTAACCCCCAATATCTACCCAAGAAATACCAGGGAGTTGCTCCTGCTACTGAACCGATAGTTCCTGCAATAATTACGGTAATCAGGTTTAGCTTTCCCTGAGTTACGGCAAATCCAGCTAAAGGCATAATCAATTCCGAAGGAATAGGCGGGATTAGATTTTCCAACACCATTAAAAAAGCAATTCCTACGTAACCGAGAGAATTTATACTATTAACAATAAATTCAAGCATGAAATAGTTCTCGAACTCCTATTACACTGGTGTTGCCAGGAGGATCATCAATATTCCAATACCGTCTTTGCTGTTTTCGGTCGTTCATAAAATCAAATCAACTGGGTCTTTTTGGTTACGCTTCTATTTTGCAGATAGATAACCAGAGATACATCTCACTGTAGATGGAATATGGAATATTGATTTAATCAATCTGAGTCAAATGCAAATAATTACTCCCCAAGTCCCCAGCCCAAAACATTTAGTTGTTCATATGTCTGTCTACTTAGTAGCAAACAAAGCGATCGCCAAAGGAAAATAATCCGTTAATGAGTTGTTAAGGTTAGGAGTTTAACTTAATAAAATTATCGTTTCTCAACAGCGTGGTTCTAGGAAAACGTGAAATACACGAAAAACACAACTTAAAACAACTTCACTTGATCTAACGTCAAAATCTAGCTATACAATTGCTTAAATACTACTTAATATGAACGTTAATCGTCGTAATTTTCTACTTTTTCTGGGTGCTACCGCTGGAACGTTAACTTCTAATCTATGGAATAATCAAGGTGAAGCCAACTCTGCGCTCGGCAAAAATTCATCATTATTGGCAAAGAGCAATTCTACATTAAGCTTTAAACCAGTTAAAATGGCTCTGCCTTTGGATGTAGAACAACTATCCATTCCTCAACAAATTGCTAACTACACCAATTATCAAGTAAGGATGATTTAGTCTTGCCAGAGGGTTTTACTTACGATTTGATTGCTGCGTGGGGCGATCGCGTGGGAGATTCTCGTTTTGGCTATAACAATGACTATCTATCTTTAATCGAAACTACCCCTGGGTTCGGTTATCTGACGGTTAATTTTGAATATATTAGTGGTGGCACATGGATGCAAACTTATTCTGCTGTAATTGGGAAGGAATTGCCCTTTGCTGAATTACTCGCTTTGGCTAAACCCGTGGGTGAGGATGAAGATCCTGTGTTCACAGTTGATGCTTTGAGCTTAAAAGATGATGACGCGCTCAAAGAAAAAATCACTCTGATTTCGCGAGAAGGTTTGATCGATCAAGGATTGGGAGTAATTTCTGTTAAGCGTAATTCTGAAGGTAAATGGGAACGAACATTTTCTGATTTAGACCGTCGAGTTACAGGCATTTCTGGTCTAGACAATCCCCAGCAAGCTCTCAAATCTACTGGTGCAGCAGTGGCTGTATTTAAAAAGCAAAATAAATTAGGTTACGAAGATAGTTTAGGCGATCGCATTATTGGTACGTTTCAAAATTGTGCGGGAGGGACAACTCCTTGGGGAACAGTTCTCAGTGCTGAAGAAAACTTTCACGATCAAGTCCCCGAACCAGTTATGGCAGATGGTTCATCTTTCAATCCGCGGAACACTCCCTTTTTGCTTTCGGCGGGGGAAGTAAACGGCAGAGCAAATGTATTTGGTTTAGCAGGGAATAAATACGGCTGGATGGTGGAAATCGATCCTGCTAATCCCAATGACTACGGAACCAAGCATACCTGGCTTGGACGCTATCGTCATGAAGCTTTTGCAATTCGAGCAGTGGCAGATAAAAATTTGGCTGTCTATTCGGGATGCGATCGCCGTGGTGGACACCTTTACAAGTTTATTAGTGAAGGTAAGATTATTAATCCTCAAGATCAAGCAAACTCTCGTCTATTTGAAACAGGAATGCTCTACGGAGCCAAATTCGCTCCTGACGGTACTGGAAGCTGGATTCCTTTGAGTCCTGACACCTTAATTAAGCCGATATCTCCCCAAGAGGTAGTGGGAGGCATGGTGATTATGCCCAATAGCGATCGCACGGTGGGGGGAATTATGGAAGTGACGACAGAAGAACAAATAAAATCTTTAGTTAAGCAGTTCAAGACTTTAGGGGATTTATATCAGGGCAATAGTCCCGAAGAAATTCAAGGGGCAATTCTCATTGATGCTCACGTTGCCGCCAGCGCAGCAGGGGTAACGAATACTGCTCGCCCAGAAGACACAATTATCAACGACCAAGGCACTCTGTTTGTTGCTTTTACCTCTGGCGCTGCGGATGAGGAAGGAGGACCAGATCAGACAATTTTCGTGGGACCAGAAAGTGAGACTGACTACGAATATGGTTGGATTATGAAGCTGGATGAAGATAATAGCGATCCTGCTGCTTTAAGCTTTACCTGGAACATGTTGGCGACAGGAGGAGAAGTGGCCAAGGGTGGTGCGGGTTTTGCCAATCCTGATAATTTAACTCTTGATCATTCTGGCAATCTTTGGGTAGTAACCGATATGTCTACCAGCAAGCATAATCAAGCTGTTCCCAGCCGAGTAGAAAACGGAGAAACTTTAGCAGGTAGCGACTTGACAGGGGTGTTTGGTAATAACTCCATGTGGTACATTCCCCTCTCAGGAGAAAATGTCGGCAAAATTTATCCTTTTGCGATCGGACCGATGGAGTGTGAATGTACTGGTCTAACCTTTGACAACGACAACAGCAGCCTCTTTTTGTCAATTCAGCATCCAGGAGAGGAAAACGGCATTCGTCAAGATATGGCTACAGAAACTAGAGGCTTTGAAATGCTAGCTACCGATGGTACAGTTTTTAAACAGCAACGGCAAGTACCGTTAGGTTCTAATTGGCCTAGCGGTCAAGCTAATAAACCTCCTTTACCTGGAGTAGTGGTCATTCGAAAAGTCGACGGCACAGGGATAGTTTGATCAATTTAAGGTAAAGACATAATACATGTGACATCCTCCAGACACCGAATCAAAGATTACGGTGCTGGCTTCCATGAGTAGTTCTACTTGTTGTGCGTCAGGATAAATTCGATAGCGGTAGTTTAAGATCATAAAACCATCTTACCATAACTTTAACCTAATGGTAAATGCTGATCACAACGGCATCGAACCATTGTGATCAGCTTGAGGGGTGCGTGGATCCCGACGCTCATCGAAGCGATAGAGCGCGGGACGGGAAGCCCCTCAAACTCCCCGACCGTTAAATATCAAAAACGCGGTTTAGTTCATTCCTCACTTCATTTTGAACCCATAAACTGCCTGATTATCTCAAGTTTCCCTTATTCAGTCTTTTTTACAACTTGCTTGTCGCCCCACAGATCAAGACCATAATTGATAATTTTTCCTTGACGAAGCTAATAATTATCGATTACAACCATGACTAGACAAAAAGTTTGTTGATTGAAATTTTCAATTTCCTGTTCCAAGCATCATGACAATTACCTAGATTTGATGAATAACTTAAAACTAAAGTTGATTAGAAGTTGGCATCAACGTTGTTATCTTCAACAACAACGCTAACAAATTAGTTTTAGATGATTGATATGAAACGTCTGGATAGATCTTAAATAAACACTACACATTGTTTGTTTGCCATATTGTCTGCTGAAGTATTTTAATTACCCAAGCTTTGTCTTTTCAATCATTTTTTAAGCAAGTAATCTAACCAGTTTTCCCCTTTAACTTGACAAAACTCATGCGCTATCTCACACACTATCTTTCGTTGGCTGCCACCTGCATTACTCTGACTAGCTCTTTTTGTCTCTCTGCCAATGCCAACACAGCGATTAGTTTTGACAATGACAATGGTTTAGATTCAATTGAAGTTCCTCTGCCACCTCCAGAAAGTAATTCTGCTAATTGCTCTAGTAACATTACAACAGCAATTAGCAGCATCATTGATCGCTCAGAACTCAACCAAGGTAAATGGGCTATTTTAGTACAAACTCTAGGGGGAACAAATATTTATAGTCTTAACCCAGATTCTTACATGGTTCCTGCTTCTAATATGAAGCTTTTAGTTACTGCCGCAGCCTTACAAGAATTTAATCCCGACAATCAAATTAACTCGACATCAATTAGCGATTGGATTAAAGTAACCAACCTCAACAGCGATAATGCTTATGCCAATACTTTATTGAGCTACCTGGGCGGTTCTCAATCGGTTCAGCAAGCTCTAACAGGTTTAGGTGTTGACACTAACGGTTATCGAATGAGAGATGGTTCTGGTTTGTCCCATAACAATTTGGCAACCCCTCGAACTTTAGTTTCTACTCTCAGGGCTATGTATGATGGTCGAGGTCATGAGGTTTTCTTAGCTTCCCTTCCTGTAGCAGGAATTAGCGGCACTCTCAAACATCGCTTACAGCAAACTACCGCTCAAGGAACTGTAAGAGCTAAAACAGGAACTCTTCGTGGAGTAAAGGCTTTATCGGGCTATATCGACCATCCAGAATACGGAACTTTGGTATTTAGTATTATTACTAACCAACCCATTAATCAGCCTAGCGCTCCGATAGTTCAAGGGGTTGATGACATTGTTTTACAGTTAAGCAAATTGACTAGTTGCCAGTAAATTCGCGATCGCTCTTAAGTATTTTGTAAAGTAATATTACATACTGACGGCAAAACAGCATACTGTCTTGACAGAAATAGTTGGGGTAGGTAAATTGATTTACATACCCGGGTAATTATTAAACTTAAGCGATATGCAAAGTAAGCAAAAGATAACTTTATATATACCTCCAGAGCTGCATCGTAAGCTAAAGATTAAAGCCGCGGTAGATATTGAATCCATGTCAGCATTAGTAGAAAAAGCGATCGCTTTTTACATTCAGTTTCCTGACAAGGTAGACGAAATTAAGTCATCCGCTGAGGGTAAAACCCATCAGATCCATATGTGTCCTGATTGTGATTCACCAATGGTGATGCGAAATGGTGAGATGGTTTCTCTTGGTAGTCGAGCCACTACGGTTCAAGATAGCATTGCTCTAGATGTTGCCAATCAAGGGAAAAGCTCAGAAAAGCCTAACGAAGAGGAACTAGTTTCCTGCTTATAGGTTCAAAGTTAGGTTAAAAACAGGTTAAAACTTTAGCGAGCAAGGGGTTTAGTGAGGTCGATATCATGAAAGAAGAACTAAATATTCTAGTCCAGGCTCAATATCCGTTAATTTATCTGATTACTCCAGAAGAAGAACGGGCAGAGCAAGCGATCGCTAAAATTGCCAAAGACAATGCTGAGTACAAGCAAGTATTTGTTTGGACTGTTACCAGAGGTATAGTTGAGTACGGTCAAGCTCGTCAAGGAACACAGCACAACACAGTATCGCCTGAAGCAGCAATTGAGTGGACTATTAGGCAGAAAGAAGGTGGGATATTCATCTTCAAAGATCTTCACCCTTTTCTTGATGGACCTGTAATAACTAGATGGCTGCGTGATGCGATCGCATCTTTTAAAGGCACGAACAAAGTAATTATCCTCATGTCTCCTCTACAAACTGTGCCAATTGAGCTAGAGAAAGAAGTTGTGGTTTTAGACTATCCTTTACCTAACTTAAGCGAACTAAATCAGGTTCTTTCAGAGCGGTTGGATAAAACCAGAGGAAGCCGTTTAGACACTGAAACTAGAGAAAAGTTGCTAAAAGCCGCCCTCGGTTTGACAAAGGATGAGGCAGAAAAAGTGTATCGCAAAGCTCAGGTCAAAGCTGGCAAACTGACGGAAAGCGAAGTTGAAATCGTGTTGTCAGAGAAAAAGCAGTTGATTCGTCGCAATGGAATTTTAGAATACATTGAAGAAGATGAAACTCTAAATTCGGTGGGCGGATTAGAAGAGTTAAAAGGCTGGCTGAAACAGCGTTCTAATGCTTTTACTGAAAGAGCTAGGGAATATGGTCTTCCTCAACCAAAGGGAATGTTAATTTTGGGTGTTCCTGGCTGTGGTAAATCTTTGATTGCCAAAACAACTTCGCGCCTGTGGGGTCTACCCTTACTCCGTTTAGATATGGGTAGAGTGTATGATGGTTCTACAGTTGGGCGCTCAGAAGCCAATTTGCGCAGTGCCTTAAAAACTGCTGAATCTATCTCGCCTGTAATTCTGTTCATAGATGAGCTAGATAAAGCTTTTGCTGGGGGCGGTGGTTCTGGTGATTCTGACGGCGGAACATCTGGTCGGATCTTTGGTTCTTTCCTTACCTGGATGCAAGAGAAGAAGTCCCCTGTATTTGTGATGGCAACGGCTAATCGAGTTGAAAGATTACCTGGGGAGTTTCTCCGTAAAGGCAGATTTGACGAAATATTCTTTGTGGACTTACCCAGTTCCGCAGAGAGAGAAGATATTTTTAGGATTCATTTGGGCAAAAGACGTTCTGAAATCAATCGCTTCGATTTAGAACAGTTAACCAAAGTTTCTGATGGTTTTTCTGGGGCAGAGATCGAGCAGGCAATCATCGCCGCAATGTATGATGCTTTTGCTCAAGACAGGGAGTTTACGCAGTTGGATATAATTGCTGCGATTAAAGCTACCTTGCCTTTGTCTCGGACAATGACTGAACAGGTAACAGCCCTAAGAGATTGGGCTAGGCAAAGAGCCAGACCTGCATCAGCCTCCGTTGCTGAATATCAGCGACTGGAGTTTTAACAGGCTTTCTTCTGTAATTTCTCAGAAGTTGCAGAAGCAGAGGCTAGCATACGCTAGCAGTTTTCAGTAAAATAATTCGTCAATATAGACGGTTATTAATTTTAAAGTTGTTGTTTACATCTCTTCTACTGGAGGAAATCAAATGTCTCACTTTAGCACTCTACGCACCAAAATCAGCGATTCTGCAATTCTCGTAAATTCTCTTCGCGATCTTGGTATCAACGTTCAAACTAACGCTGATGTTCGTGGTTACAACGGTCAAAGACTTCGTGCTGATATCGTTGCAACTTTAGAAGGCGAATACGATCTAGGTTGGTCTGAAAATAGCGATGGTACATTCGACCTAATCGCTGACCTTTGGGGTGTTGCTAAAAAGCACAACCAAACTGAGTTAATCAACTCAATCAACCAAAAATACGCTGTTAACAAAACTTTGGCTGACGTTAAACAACGTGGTTTACAAAATGCCAACGTCAAACTAGTTCTTCAGTAACAAGAATTATATTTTAAGTTAAAAGCGCGTTCCCAAGGCTGGGGTTGATATAATCATTGTTGTATCAACCCTTTTTCATATTTATACAGCAGCAAAAATCTGATTAATAAATCCCGACACTATAGTTAGTACAATTGATCCTAAAACAGCAGGAAAAAATCCAGCTATAGTCAAACCTGGGGTCAGATAACTGACTAAACCCAGAGCGATCGCATTGACTACCAAAAGAAACAGTCCCAAAGTCAAGATTGTCAACGGCAGAGTAAACAGAATTAAAATTGGTTTAACCACAGCATTAACTAAACCCAAAACCGCTGCCCCCACTACGGCAGAAGAAAAGCTGACTATAGTAAATCCTGGGACGATAAATGCTGTCACGATTAAGGAAACAGCAGTTGCCAACCAAGTTACGATAAATTGCAACATGTTTTGCTACCTGAAATATTAATTTAACTCAATTATTATTTAACATTTACTACTTAATGTCTTAGATAACTTTGATAACTTTCACCTAGCTAGTGGCAATGGTTTCTGCATCAACATCAACAGTTTTGCTGGCAGGATTTTCAGTGCTAGGATTTGTAGTAACGTTTTTGTTTTCTTGACGAGCTTGCAATTTAGCAATCATCATTTGTGATAATTCAGTAAATAATAAGCCTGCTAACATTACATCATCTATTTGACCCAAAACTGGAATAAAATCTGGTGCAATATCGATGGGGCTAACTAAATAAATAATAGTCCCTAAAATTACCCACCAACGATATTTAGGGTGGCGAACTGCGTTGCGATACCAATCGTACAGGGAAGAAAGAGAGAAATTCATATTTATTGTTTGTGTCCTCGGCTAACTTATTTTATTCTGACAGATTTTGACGGGAACTCTAGTGTGGAAATCTAGATATCTATTTTTCGGTAAGTACGATTAAAAAATAGTCAAATTAAAGTAGAAATCTCAAAACTTTTAAGCCTATACGTCGCTTAAAGACACTTGTTGCTGACAGTCCATCTAGCAAACGATAGATAATCCAATATTTAAGTGGGTGCTTTATTAGTCTGGTTAAAAGTAATTTTAAGAGTAAAAAGATACCCAAACAAATTGATAGCTTGGCTAGATAGTTAAGCGGAATTAAATACCAAATTAAAATATTAATTACGACCATGGCGATCGCCGAAAAACCAACTAGCAACCAGGAATACCCAGCCTTTGATTTAAAGGGGAGTTGCGCCAGGATTTCGGCAATGAGCCAGTAATGAGCCTGAGATATTTGCTTGAGTAGTGAGGGATTTTGCGCAAGTTCTTGTTGAATTTGCTGAGATATTTTGCCCTCTAAGCTGATAATACTCCGAAACAAAATAGATGGCTGCTGGTTATCTAATGAGTATTCTGTGGAAAAAGTTAAATTAGATTGTGCGCAAGTTGAAGGTTGTGACCAAGGCAGGTTTAACAGAGTGTAATGACGCAGATTAGCCAAATTAGTCGCAGATACAGCTAATTTAACCTGATGAGCCTGATTGTGGGCGATCTGCTCCAGCAGTTTGCCATCCAGACGAAAACAAACCTGATGGGGAATAGTTACCTTGGGACTGATTCTGATGAATTTAAGCTCAATACAAGAATTTAAAAGATCGTTGCTACTTGCGGGTAAGTTTTTGTTATTCACGATACCTTACTG
The DNA here is from genome assembly GCA_012034765.1 of Pleurocapsaceae cyanobacterium CSU_1_1. Lineage (GTDB taxonomy): Bacteria > Cyanobacteriota > Cyanobacteriia > Cyanobacteriales > Xenococcaceae > Waterburya. Next base: position 30,641 of record JAAUOU010000003.1, read on the forward strand.
ACGTGCGACCAAAGAAAGTATAAACTTAACCAAACCACGCCACTGTTGTTCTCCTGTGGCGGTTGACTGTTCGTGCAGTTGCAAGAGTAAATTGCGATCGCTGTGTCTCAAAATTGCTTGGTCATAACGATTCACAATTTTACCGTTGAGCTGTAAAGATGTTTGAGCATAAGTCGTATCCGTAATATTATGCTGATGGGATGAACTACGCAAAATGCGATCGCGCCGATCTAAAGCAATTTTACGTTTGTTTAACTGCTGTAAAACATCAATAAACTGACCTTCTTTTAAGAGTTGATTAACCTGAGACATTGAATTGCGACTATGGGGAATTGGTTCGGGTAATCTTGTCGGAATCTTCTCCCAATCAACGTTTTGCTGACTTAGAATCGGTAGATCGCGTTTTATTTCTCCTACCAGCAGGCGGTTATATTGTGCTGAACTAGCATCGATCAGCAACAGACAATAAGCTAATTCAAGCTGACGGCGTAACTGTAAATAGCGATTCCACAACGACAAATTGATTGCCGATTGCTCTAGATAAGATCGAGAAAGAATGTAAATAGCTTGGTAAACTTCCCAAGGAATAAAGATTTCATCGACAATTTCATCGACAATCACGGTGCTAATTTCCACCGTAGTAATATTTTTTAGCAGATTTTGATGCATAAACGGCAGCTTTTAAACAGGTTTTGATACTAAATCTGATTCTCAACACGGTGATTGGACAAGCGGAGGAAACATTCGCGTACCTCACTATCAAAGTACACTTTTAATTTAAGAGTCAGAAACGAGTTTAAAACCTTCTGACTTCTAACTTGACAAAACTTTTAAGCGTTGTATATAAACAGGATTTAGTATGATTTACGATTCAGGAGTTTCTGTATTCACTGCTTCGTTTTGTTCTTCCCAATTATGCCAATTTTCTTTGGCTTCTTTGATATTGAGAGATTTTAGATCGAATACTCCAGTTTGGACATCAGGTTCTTCGTCTAACCACTCACTCCAGTCTGCTTGATTGTTGAGAGTTGTTTCTGAATCTGTCACACCGTCAATGTCAGCCAAAGATAGCAGATCATTCACCATCTGCTCATCTTCAGTATTTAAAGCAGGTAATTGAGGTTCAAAATTATTTTCGTCCCTTTCGGCTAGATGATGATTGGCATTATTTTCCTTCTGGTTGCTTACTTGACTAGCCGCCAAGACATGGTTGGCATTGGGTTGTGTCGGTAAAGATTCACGGGCGACATCCGTGGCAATATCCACCCAATTTGCATGATTTGTCGTCTGCTGCTGCTGAAAAGATGACATAAGCTGGAACATCTTTTGCAAACTAATCAAATTATGTTGAATTGTTTGGTGTCCTTGAGTTACCTGCTGAATGTGGAATTCCTTAATTTCCGAATAGCGATCGCCTGTCAGCTTTTCGCCAATTTCGTTTTCAACTTTGCCTTCAATTAAATTGATGTGAGTATGCAGATAATTATCCATCTGACCATCGTTGGCAGCTATTTTTTGCCCATCAGCGGTAACTATTTTAGTGGTAATGTTTAACTCAGGTGCGTTGCTCATCGCCACCAGAAACGCTTCGCTAATATTACCTGCTCTAATTGCCTGTTTAAAATCTTCGCTAGATGTCATCAGTTTTAATCTTCTAGAGGTCATATCTAATTGAGCAAGCTATACCTAGCTAGAATTTAAGTACAATCTTGATTAGTAATCATCTGTCGCATCTGTTCTAAGCTGGCAAGATTCTTGATTAAAGATTCTTGTCTTCGGCGTACTTGTTCAATATGCCATCGTTGTAATTCGCCATAGGTAGAATTGTCAATCAATTTAAGATCAACTTCATGTTGAACCGTTTGGTTGAGCAGATCGATTTGGGTATAAAATCGACTGGTTGATGCCGATTGCTCTAAGTGATCTAAATCCCAGCTATCAAGATAAGTTGTCACCTCAATTTGAGCTGTTTCGCTCATGGCATTGGTTAGAGCCTGAAAGATTTCCTGAGTCAGAGGTTTTGCTGTAGTTTGCTTGGTTGATGTCATAGTTAAATTTGATGCGAATTGGTTAGTAAACAAATCAATCATCCGTGTTCATCCAAAAACTAAAAGCTACAAACAGTATTATTATCAATGCCAGAAATTTGTGACATTGTAGCCCAAGCTTTCGACCATTTGGTAAAAAAGAGGCAGACTTAAACCAATCACATTGCTGTGACAACCTGCGATCTTTTCTACAAACATACCGCCTTTACCTTCTAAAGCAAAGCTACCAGCACAGTTGAGGGGTTCACCAGTAGCAATGTAGGCTTCAATAGTGCGATCGCTCAGATCCGCAAAATAAACTTGGGTAATACCACAGCGAACAATCTGCCTCTGCTGTTCTAGGTCAATTAGAGCATGACCTGTATAGATTTTACCCATTTTACCGCGCATTCCTCGCCAACGGGCGATCGCTATCTGGGGTGATTCTGGCTTACCATAAATGCGATCGTTAATCGTTAGTACTGAATCGCAGCCCAAAACTAACGCACCTTTAAACTTTGGCGCTACAGTCTCCGCCTTACACCTAGCTAAAGTTTGGACTAATTCTGCTGCATCCTCAAGCTGAATCTGATCTTCATTAAAATCACTCTTACACACAATCGGCTCAATCCCCACCATCCGCAGCAACTTTAGACGAGCTGGAGAAGCCGAAGCCAAAACAAAAGGCGGGGATGTATTATTTGCAGTCATAGACAGTTAATAATTTACTTTGGCGCTCAAAGAAAAAAAAGGTTTGCTATTAACGCACAGTAAAAGATTTAACTGCTACCTCAAAAGCATCCTTGACTGTATCCCAGCGTTTTTCGGGAGTAGATAAATTAAAAGTGAAAATTTTACCTCTACTCACCGCCACACTAGCAATATTATGTCTTGTTCCTTGTTCGGGGACTTCTTCTTCATACTCCAATAGATAGTACTTCTTGTCTTTATTTTCTCTGGCTTCTGCTCGAATAAACTCAGCCTCTCTATCCCCTTCAGGAGTATTGTTAATTGCTTTGAGTAGACGATAGCCTACCTCAGAAGGACTACCTAAATCCTCTAAAGTTTTACCATCAGGAACATCATTAATAATAACGCTCAGATTTTCGGTTCTTTCGACCAAATCACGAAAGACAACATCTACTGCTTTTCTAGCAGAAGTGCCAAGATTAACGGGTATCCAACCATTGGGATAGAGAAACTCATATCCCTTGCTCGTATTAACATAACTTTGTAACCCAGTTACCCCTGTGGCGCAGCTTGTAACAAACAAACTTATAACAATTAACAATCCAGCGCAAAACGACTTAAACATTTGTGTTTAATTACCTCTATCAAATTAACTTTTTTGATTTTTTTTATTGTCGCACGACATAGAAATGCCCCAGGCTGAGTTGTTGGCACAGGGGACATGACATCGCTTTTTTTTAATTAAATTTTCAGTTAAACGTTTAAAATCTTAACTCACACTAGAAGCATATACAGCAACGGCCACAACACCACCTAAAAGTAAAAATGCTAGAACGCCAAAAATTGCATAGTTGCGCTTTTGCGCTGAATTTGGCTCTTCTGCTGTATACATTTGGGGTTCTCGAGCAAAATTATTTAACAATCCACCTTCTTCTTCGGTATAAGGCATAAACTTTGTTTCCTCTAAATTTTTATTTGTAAACCTTAATAATAGTAATCTTATTTATCCGATCGCACAATCCATCCTGAAACGCTATTGGATTTTAAGATCTTAAATAGTTAATTTTAATTTGAACTTAGCTGGAGCTTGATCTTGGTTTCATCAGATACGGCAGATACTTCCTGATAGCCGAGTTTTAAAAATAAATTAGGCTGAAGCGCAATAGTACTATTAGCCATCCAACCCTGGTCATCAGAACTAGTGCCATAACCTAGCTCAAACTCCCATTGATGTTTATTTGGACTAACTTGAGCCTGGGAATGTATATTAGCTCCCCAGACCATAAATTCTTGCTGCTTCTTCCCTGAAGTCTGATATTTAACAAAAGCAGAACATTGAAGACCTAAATTGTCTAAATTAAGCAGTTGACCTCTAAGTTCTAAATTACTTTGATATTGATTGCTGCTGTAAGTAAATTTTAAACGTCCAATTTGAGAATTTAACTGCAACCGTAGGTTTTGCTCATTATCTAAAGCTGCTGTGGCATGAAGAGAAAGATAATTATTGTCTATTGCTATTTTTACTCCTGTGCTATAAGATTTCGTTTTGCTGTTCCCCGTGACAATTACAGTCAAACCATTATAAACACTCCAATTTAGATCAAACTTTTGTTTTTCAGCATCAAGATAGTAGTTAGCGACAAAATTTGGTGTAGGTTGAAAACGAATATGAGAATAAAAATCCATGCCAGATTCTTTCGCCAACAGAGAAATGGTGGCTTTAATAGGTAAGATGTCGCTGTCATAGGTTAGCTGGGAAAAACCAGCCAAAGTATTTTCATGAACAAAACCAACCCCCATCGTTAACTGCTGGGTGATGCCGTGATGATAAGCAATTCCGCCCCGAAAATCTTCAAATTTTTGAGTAACATTAAAACTTCGATCAAGAATTGCTGACTTGGCTAAGTTGTTGTTTACCCCTCCTGAAAAGGTGAGAGTTGAACTACCCAAAGCTAATGTGGGAGATAAATCAATATAGTTGAGAGAGGATGGGTTACTCTGTTGTTCATTTTGTCCCCAATGTTGAACGGTAGTTATGCCCCAGTATTGATGTTGATTCTCACTTGACCAAAAAGTTTTTTGCAAGCCTAAGACTAAATCACCTTGATATGATTTATGAAGATCAGCCTGCTGTGGAGAAGATAATAGTCGGCTATTTTGCTCCGAGCGATTATCGCAAAAAGCTAAACCACAATTAGTTTCAGAAGATATTTGGGGAAAGAAATAATTAGTTTGTAGAGGCAGGCTAAAGCTAGAGGACATAGTATGTTCTAGCCATTGATGGTAGCCCTTGTTCAAGGAAGAATTAACAGCATAATCAAAGCTTTGTAACCCAGCAGTAGGCAAGACATTATCAATCACGTCCAATAATTGAGGGATTACGGGTACGCTAGACCTAGTAGATCTAGTTAATAGTTGAGCGGGCATTATTTGCTGTGAGTAAATTGATTCTGACTTAACTGGAGTTGCCAGAGTGGAATTTGCGTAGCTGAGACAGCCAAAAATTCCACCAAAGAAGACGTTTGCTACAATGGCTTTCATTCATGTATGGAGGAGATAGAAGAAATTAAGGAGTAAATGTTCTAGTTAAGATAAATCTAGGCACACCAAAACTTGATTACATAAGCTGTAAGACTCTTATCTAGTTTTTTACTTTTTGTACTCTCCTATTCTGCCCATTTTTTCTTTGAATTAAACTAAAGTTTGTGTAAAGAAGTTTGGTAAAGAATAATTATTCGAAGATTAAGAGGGAGATAGCAAGGGATTCAGCCAGAGCAAAGGTTTTTTGGGGTTTAAACATAAATCATAAGTTCAACACAAAAATAAACATATGAAAAAATTCGCCACAGTATTATTGCTAAATTTGGGAATCATTGGCGGTATGATCGATATCGCTCAGGCAGAAAATGCGGCAACTGCCCCTGATGAAATAACTCAAGTTATTACAGGCATCGAAGAAGCTGCCAACAATCAAGATCTAGATCAAGTAATTAGTTATTACAGCAAGGACTTTAAAAATTCAGATGGCTTAACCACAGCTACTTTGAGTAAGGCTTTAACCCAGATGTGGCAGAATTATCCTCAGCTAAAATACACTACGGAAATTAAGTCTTGGTCAAAATCTGGCGATGAGCTGGTTGCAGAAACTCTCACCACCATCAGCGGTATGCAAACTGAAGCGGGGAGACAGTCAAAGTTAGACTCAAGCATTAGATCTCGCCAATATTTCCAGGGACAAAAATTAGTTCGCCAGGAAATACTGACAGAGCAATCTCAGTTAACATCGGGAAATAATCCTCCCCAGGTTAAAGTCGTCGCACCAAATACGGTAACCACAGGTGAAAAATACAATTTTGATTTGATTGTTGATGAACCCTTGGGCGCTCAGGTATTGTTAGGAGCTGTTCAAGAAGAGAAGACTGGGACTAATCTATATCTTAACTCCACCTCATTGGAATTAGAACCACTAGCTGCGGGGGGAATTTATCAAGTGGCAACTGCTCCTTCAGTACCTCAAAGCAATTGGCTATCGGCTATTTTAGTTCGGGCAGATGGTATGACCATGATTACTCATCGAGTCAACATTACAGACGGGCAAGTCAAACAGTAGCTTTAGCTTGGTAACGACAGGATGATGTTTATCGACGGTAATACAATAACTGCAAATTGCCAGATTAAAATGTTTAGTTAATTAGCTTTTACCTGGGAACAATTTTTTGTCGGCAAATTAGAAAATATGGTCAATATTGAGGCAACAACAATTACTTCTGTCGTTTAGTTATTATATTGTCATACAGTCTCCACTCGGCAACATCCTCCTGTGCCGTTTACCTGGGTAGATTTCCACTCTTTTGAGTTGAACATGAGTCCAAAATATTTGCCCCATAATTCAAGATTAGGCAAAATTTGCTTAAAAATAAAATTGCTAAATGCTAGAACATCTCCATTGCGTAAAAGCCGTAAACATCAACAACATTTAAGGTTGCGTCAAAATAGTTTTAGCAGGCTAATTCGTTTAGCCTATCTCAGGCTGATTAGATTGCAGGATAAACCAGAAGTCGTAGCCAAGGGATTGGCAGTAGGAGTTTTTACTGGCTGCTTTCCCTTCTTCGGTATGCAAAGTCTACTGGCGCTCTTGCTTGCCACCGTTGTTCGTGGTAGCAAAGTTGCAGCGCTAGCAGCAACCTGGATTAGTAATCCTTTTACTTCCGTACCGCTTTATATTTTTAATTATAAAATTGGCAAACTGTTGTTAGGAACAGAAAATACAGATCTACCACCACTGACTCTTGAGTCTTTTACTGCTTTTAAAGAACTAGGCTCTACTTTTGCGGTTACTTTATTGACGGGAAGTTTTGTGGTGGGTTTGATTTTGGGGGTAATTAGCTACTTTTATGGGTTGGCAATTTTAGAACGACTGCACACTCGCACCATCCGTCGTCGTCATCTTAGAAGGCAAAAATAAAAATACCAAAAGCGACAATAATCACAACAAACAATTATGACTAAAGCAAGATGTATTAATAAGATAGGTATAAAATAAGACATTATAGCTAGAAAAAACAGCAACATTGTCCAACCAATTAATTCCCAGTTTTAGGTTGCAAATCAATTAATCAAAGCGGCGTGGAGGCTTGCACCATCATGTAATTAACTAATCAAAGGTATTATGGCGATGAATAAAGTTACCAAGAGCAAAACTGTCAACTTTTGACCAATGCTCAGATACTTTTCTTTTCAGTTGAAGCATCAAAATGAAAACAGGTTTAAAAAGCACTTCTAATGCAACCATAATAGGTTTAATAATTCAGCAAGCAGATGGCAGAATTCAAAGTTGCAATCCGCAAGCAGAAAACATCCTTGGCTACAGCAGCGCAGAAATGACAGGAGTTGTTTCGCCTCAAGAATCTTGGCAAGGAATTCAAGCAGAAGATTTGCCTTTTCCCCCTAACACTCATCCCGCGATCGCTTTTTATCATTCTCGCAGTGTGGCTAGTGCGTTAACCACAGGACAGCCTTGTAATAATGTAAAAATGGGATTTTATCAGTCAGAGGATAATTTAATCTGGCTTTCATTGGATTCTCAGCCTTTGTTTTCAGGGAATACTGAGCAACCATTTGGGGTAGCAACCACCTTTCAAAACATTACTGGGGAACAAGGACAAATAGACAATCAAGATCACCATGATGTGAACGTTTCAGCAGAAACTATTCCAGGATTGCTATATATATTTGATGCAATTGAGGGACGCAATACTTATCTTAATTCTCAAGCTTACGATTTATTAGGTTATACCCCAGCAGAAATACACGCCATGGGGGATAAGTTTACATCTGAGGCAATGCACCCCCAAGATTTTGCCCAATTTCCCGCTCATTTAGCCAGATTAGAGCGATCGCAATCAGAGGAAGTAATCAAACTTGAATATCGAATGCGTCATCGGGATAGTAGATGGCGCTGGTTTTCCACTCAGGATCGGGTATACCGCCGTTCTGCTGATGGTAAAGTAGAACAGATCTTGGGTATTGCCAGAGATATTAGCGATCGCAAGCAAATGGAAATAGCCTTAAAAGAGAGCGAAGAACGCTTGAATATGGCTATAGTCGCTTCTGGCACTGGGATGTGGTTTTGGGATTTGGTTAAGGATACTCTGGAGTGGACAGATCAATGTAAAGCTCTATTTGGTTTGCCACTTGAGGCTGAACTGAGCCACGAAAAGTTCATGAGTATCCTGCATCCAGAAGATCGCGATCGCACTCAAGCAGCAGTAGAGCAAGCTTTGGCTAATCAAACTGAATATAATATTGAATATCGTGCTGTCTGGTCAGATCATAGTATCCACTGGATAGCTGCTAAAGGAAAAGGTATTTATAACCAAAACGGTCAAGCCGTCCAGATGATCGGTACGGTAGTAGATGTCACTAATTTAAGGCGATCGCAACAACAGCTACTAGAAAACCAAAATCTACTCAAACTTGCCCTTGCAAGTGCTAAAGCAGGGACTTGGAGTTGGAATCTTATTCAGCAAGACATTGTTTGGTCGCCAGAAAATTACGCTCTGTTCGGCATCGAACCTCAAATACAGCCTTTTAGATATGAGAATTGGCAACAATTATTACATCCCGATGATCGAGAGCAGAGTAATCAAGATGTCGCCCAAGTTCTCTCAGGAGAATCTGCTGAATTTCAGACTGAATTTAGAATCATTCATCCTCAAAAGGGTATTCGCTGGATCTTAGGATTGGGTAATGTTACTTATGATGCTAACGGTCAACCAATGCGTCTGAGTGGCATTAATTTAGATATTACTCAGCTTAAAGAAAATGAAGCAGCTTTGCGTCACTCTCAGCAACAGCTAAGGATTTTACTAGATAGCTTGCCAATTTTTACTGGATTTTTAACTCCTGATGGGGTGCTGACTGAAGTCAACCAAGCAGCTTTAGATCTGGCTGATTTGCAGCGAGAAGATGTCCTGAACAAGCATTTTGGCGAAGCATACTGGTGGTCTTATGACCCAAAAATTCAGGAGCAGATAGATAACGCCATCAGGCGAGCAGCAGCAGGAGAAATGGTACGTTTTGATATTCTTGCTAGGGTTAGAGAAGGAAACTCAATCCTGGTGGATTTTGGTATAGTTCCCAAGTTTAACGATCGCGGACAGGTTGAATACTTAGTTCCCTTTGGGATGAATATTAGCGATCGCGAAGCGGCGAAACAAGCTCTTAAGCAAAGAGAGCATGAGCTGGAGTTAATCACTCAAGTAATTCCTCAACAAATTTGGACGGCAGCAAAAGACGGTCATCTAGACTATATTAATCAACGCTGGCAGGACTATACAGGATTCAATCTAGAACAAATGCGCCAACTAGGTTGGGCAAGTATTGTTCACCCTGATGAATTGCCAGCCGTAAGCTCAAGTTGGATTCAAGCAATTAAAACCAAAACCAAGTTTGCCTTGGAAATTCGGTTGCGGAGTGCTGAAGGAACATACAACTGGTTTCTTTGTACAGCAACGCCGTTGCGAAACAAACAGGGAGAAATTGTTAAGTGGTACGGTAGCAACACTGACATTGCCAAAATTAAAGAACTAGAGCAAAAACTGCTCCAGCAAACCGAAGATTTGATTCAAGCTAATCAGCTTAAAGATGAGTTTTTGGCGATCGTTTCCCATGAATTACGTACTCCGCTGAATCCTATCTTAGGGTGGTCGCAGCTACTTTTAACTGGGAGACTAGATGCAGATAAAACCGCTCAGGGAATTGCCATTATTGAACGCAATGCTAAATTACAGGCGCAGTTAATTGACGATTTGCTTGATGTTTCAAGAATTTTACGGGGCAAGCTAAATCTTAATAAAATTCCCCTAAATCTTGAATCAGTGATCAGATCGGCACTAACTACTATTCAGCTAGCTATAGAAGCCAAATCAATTCAAATTGAAACCGAATTTGAGTTTGGTATCGGTCAGGTTTTAGGAGATGCTGCTCGTTTACAGCAAATTGTCTGGAATCTGCTTGCTAATGCCGTCAAATTTACGCCCGAACAAGGTCATATATCCGTTAGGCTAAAAAGAATTGCTAACCAAGCATTAATTGAGGTGGAAGATACAGGACGAGGAATCGAACCAGAGTTTATCCCTTATGTATTCGATCGCTTTCGTCAGGCAGACAGCGCCAATACTAGAGAATTTGGCGGGTTAGGCTTAGGTCTTGCTATAGTGCGTCATTTAAGCGAACTACACGGAGGAACGGTTGCGGTATCGAGTCCAGGATTGAATCAGGGAGCGACTTTTAGCGTCAGCTTACCACTGATCAACGTGCCTACAGCCAAGCACATAGATCTAGAATCCGATCGCTCAATACTTAACAATGAACAATGAACAATGAACAATGAACAATGAGCAATGAGCAATGAACAATGAACAATGAGCAATGAACAATGAGCAATGAGCAATGAACAATGAGCAATGAGCAATGAGCAATGAGTAATGAGTAATGACTATGGAATTAAATACAGAAATAAAAGGACAAGGATATCCTGTACTTTGCTTACATGGTCATCCTGGCTCTATAGCAACCATGTCTGTATTTACCAATTATTTATCCCAGCAATATCAAACCATCACCCCCGATCTACGAGGCTACGGTAAAAGTCATTACCAACAGAAGTTTGTGATGCAGGATCATCTAACGGATATAATCACCTTGCTAGACAAGCAGCAGATCAAGCAATGTTTAGTATTAGGATGGTCTTTGGGGGGGATTATCGCCATGGAATTAGCCCTAGCACAGCCGCAAAGATTTAGCGGCATGATCTTGATTGCTACGGCTGCTCATCCCCTCAGTAGCCATCCGCGAGAAACTTGGCAAGATCTTTTGTTTACAGGAATCGGGGGGATAGTCAACTATCTTGCACCAGCTTGGCAATGGAACATTGATACTTTTGGCAAGCGATCGCTTTTCCGTTATCTAATTCAAAACCACACACCCGAAGCCTATCACTATCTAGCAAAAGAAGCTGTCTCCGCCTACCTACAAACCTCAAAAGCAGCAAATCAGGCTTTATTTACCGCCATCAGACAAGGCTATAACCGCTTGGAGAATCTATCCCAGATTGAGATTCCCTGCCTAATGTTATCAGGAGAATGCGATCGCCATATCATCCCCTACGCTAGTCAAAAAACTGCCGAACATCTTAGTAATTGCGAATATAAAAACTATCCTCAAGTAGCCCATCTTTTCCCCTGGGAAATTCCCGATCAGGTTTTAGCAGATATTCAGCAATGGTTGGAGCGATCTGCGCCAAAGTCACCAAAGTCAATTGTTAATTAAATTCTTTTAAATATTACAGTTTAACAATCGTGCCAAAAAGTAATTGGTCATTTTAGACCCATAAGGAGAATTCCACCAAAGACCAGGAAGTCCTCCTGTCGCTGCGTCCTCAGAGTAGTCTAAATCGCTGCATTTAATCCAGTTGCTGTTTTCACGCCATCCCAAGCGATCGCCCCACTGTTCAATTAATTGATTATTTTGTTCAACTGTGGTTTGTACACTGCCTCCCAAGTCTTGATACACTTTTACCTGAACGCTAAAGCCAAAACGATTATTGCTATAGTTAAGCCAAAGTCGATCTATGACCTGTAGTTCGCTACAGTCGATATGTTCAATTTCACTGGGACGCAAATTCTCAATTTCTGCCTCCCCAGCAACCGCCAAAATAAGCCTGACAGTTTCTTTGTCTGCTTCAAGCCATTGACTAGCTTTTAAAAAATTTTGCAGAGCTTCATAGCGATAAATATTACTAACGCGCAGTAATTTTTCTTCGAGACTGGCTATTCTTTCTTCTAGCTGTTCAATACTTCTTGGTGAAGACGATTTAGGACTATGAGTCATATAAGATTAACTTACTTACGTTAATAGCTACTATTATAGTCAAAGCCAGAGTTGCCGATTAGGTAAGGATCTAAAGTAATCATCAAATTTGTAATTTTTGTTTTTTATAGACAAATTAGAAGACAATTCAAACTTTTTAAAACTTTCTCTTGATTTAACCTGGGCTGGTCATGATACAACAATAAGGTTCTCTATCAATCTCTATCAATAAAGAGCGTGACCTATCGCCATGACCAATCTTGACTACAGTGCCATAGCTGAACTTTCTTTGGCAGGAGAATTAATCGATCGCCCTACGGCTCAAACTATCTTAAATGCCCCTGATGTGTTGTTGTTAGAACAGCTATCCGCAGCTTACAAAGTACGTCATCACTATTGGTCAAATCGCGTTAGGCTACACTTCCTCCTCAACGCTCAAAGCGGTTTATGTCCTGAAGATTGTAATTATTGTTCTCAATCAAAAATTTCCTCGGCTGAAATTGAGAAATATCCCCTGATTGCTCAGTCAAAAATTGTCCAAGCAGCAGATCGGGCAGCTAGCTTACAGGCGGGTACTTTCTGCATGGCTATTTCAGGGCGATCGCCTTCGGAATCTGTGTTTAACAGTGTTCTAGAAGCATTTGAGGCAGTTAAGAGTAAACATGATTTAAAGATCTGCGCCTGTTTAGGGTTATTAAGTGAAGAGCAAACCCAGCGTTTGGCAGCAGTAGGAGTGGATCGGGTTAACCATAACTTGAATACGTCGGAAAATCATCACGAAAATATCTGTAGTACTCATACCTTTCGCGATCGCGTCGCTACCATTAAAAATGTCCAAAAAGCTGGAATTACCACCTGTTCTGGCGGGATATTGGGCATGAATGAAAGCGATGAGGATATTATTGACCTAGCTTATTCCTTAAGAGAGTTAGACGTTACCAGTGTCCCAATTAACTTTTTAATTCCCATTGAAGGAACTCCTTTATCTACTGTTAATCAGCTTAATCCCCGTCGCTGTTTAAAGATTTTGAATCTATTCCGCTTTATCTTACCTAAACAAGAAATCAGAATTGCTGGAGGTAGAGAAGTACATTTGCGATCGCTCCAGGTCATGGGCTTATATCCTGCTAATTCAATCTTTGTCGGCGATTATTTAACTACCGTGGGGCAATCTGCCAGTAGCGACTTGGCAATGATCCGTGATGCGGGATTTGTGCTGGAAAACCCCGATGGTTCGGTCTTAGCCACGGAAGAACAAGTAAACTTAAGCATCGAGTTTAAACAGTCACTATCATCCAGGGATTAAGCTTAATCATGACAGAATCAGCCTATATCTTTACCAATACTCAATTCAAATCCGAGTTATCAAGATTGCGGGTATTAGAAAAAGTAGGCGATCCTGCGAGTCATCGCCGTATTTTGGCGACAGGCATAACTACTGGTTGGCAATGTCTCGAAATTGGTGCAGGGGCAGGATCAATGATGCGCTGGATGGCAGAAATAGTTGGCACAGCAGGTAAAGTGACCGCGGTGGATCTTGATACTCGTTTCATCAAGAATAATGATTTATCTAACGTCGAGGTAATTGAGGCTGATATTAATCAAGTTACTTTGACTGGCTTGTTTGACTTGATCCATATGCGTCATGTCTTAATTCACCTTAAAGATAGAGCCATTTTAACCAAGCTTTTAAAGTTACTTAAGCCTCAAGGTTGGCTGGTAATCGAAGAACCAGATTTTTCTGCTACTAGATTTATTTCGGGAACTCCACTTCAGCGGCAATCGGTAGAAAACGTGCATCAAGCTATTTGTCAGATGTTTACCAATCAAGGAAAAGACTATGCCCTGGGAATTAAGCTACCGTCGATTCTACAGCAACTAGACTTACAACAGATACAGGTAGAAAACGATGTTCCCATCGCTGCGGGCAATTCAGATATCGCTAGGCTGATGAAACTTTCAGCGCAGCAACTGGCAGAAAAATATATCGCTACAGGAAAAGCAACGCTAACAGATATTCAAATCTACTGTCAATTTGCCGAAGATCGAACTGCTTGGGGTATTTATTTGGCAACAGTCGGAGTTCTGGGTCAAAAACTAGTAGACGTAGGCGTAAATTTGCAATCTGAATGGCTCTCAGAAGTAGATGAGACAGCTTATGCAGACCTTTAAAAAAATGGGGAATTGGGGAATTGGGGAATTGGGGGATTGGTGATTCATTATCTCCCTATATCCCTACATCCCTACCTCCCTATCTCCCTATCTCCCTATCTCCCTAAACGAGCAGTATTGACCCATAACTTATTTGCCGATGCCTGCAAGTTAATTACTTGATTCTTCAGGCTGTAATTCTGCCAAAATCATAAATCTAATGTGATTTAAGGATAAGTCCCCAATAGAAACCGCTTCTTTGTCGATTTTTATCCCCTCACTAGTAATGAACTCAAAGGAAGTATCTTTTGCCATTTCTGCATGATACCAAGATAGCCCCATAAAAAAGCGGGTGGGATATGGCCCTCCTTCAAATAGATCGTCGGGGTTAGACTCCATTGGTAGCCAGCCATAGCCAGGAAGATAGAACTCCATCCAAACGTGATTATAGTCGGGCTGAAGAGGTAGATTACGCTTGAGCGGATCGTCAGGACATTTGTATCTACCAACGGTGCGACAGGCAATACCGTTAAGACGGCATAAAGCCAAAAGCAAACCAAGATATTCCCCGCACGAACCTATTCCTCGTTTAAGGGCAATGTCAGGAGTATCAATATGGGGTTTGATACCGTAGGCTAGTTTGTCATAGACGTAGTTGCGAATACTATATACTTGACGCAAAAGATTAGTTTCTGAGCCGATCGCTATTTTGGCAGCCTGCTTAATAATCTCCGTGTCCATTGCCAGATTATCGTTGTCTTGCAGGTACTTTTGCTGATATTCTGGACTAAGTTGGGGTATTGTTTCGCAATCATCGGGCTTAATTTGGTATTTAATACTCCAGACTTCTAAAATTGCTTTCCAGCCAAATATATAACGCTGTTCAGAATTAAAATTATCAAACTTAAATACGGCAATGCGCTGTCCCTCTTTAACTTCTTCAGTAAAGGGTATGCCGATCGCCTGAACTGAGCGGATTTTTTGTCGATCTGTTTCCGCAGGTAGGGCAATACGCCATTCTAAATTGTCGATTTCAACTGGATCTAGGGGAGAGATTTCTTCGGTGTAGGACATCTCTACTAGATAGCCATTAGATAAAGCATAGTTGTGTTGGCGGCTGTAATGAAAATAGAGGGGATGAATAAAAGTGCGATCGCGATATTGTAATTCGTAGTTGGGTTCGGCGTTAGGATTATCGCGAATATAAACTTCTCGATCTGCATAAGCAACATAGAGAGTTTCTTTCCCTTCATCATCAGAGTTAAATGCTAATCCTGTAGGGGATACAAAAGGAGTCAGGACGCTAAAAATCGTTTCTCCTGTGGCTCGATCCAGACAGTAAACGGTTTGCTCTAGGGTGTCTGTCAGCCAGATTTCTTCTGATTTAACGGTAATATTTTCTAAACCGATACCTGGGGAATAAAAATGTGTAATCTTGGTAGCTCGATCGCGATCGTAAACGAGAATTTTGCCCTGTTTTTGACTGGTCAAATAAATCGTCGATCCTGAAACAGCAATCCCGTTAAGCTCGCAATCTAAATGTAAAAATAATTGTGGTTCAAAATCTTTAGTGATTAAGGAACAACAGTAAACATATTCACCGTTAGTAAACCAAAGAATATCATCAGTAATGGCTAAACCTGTTGCACCAATAAAATCCGACCAACTGCGAGTATTCAGAATAGTCGTATTATCTGTAGCTGGATCGATTTGCAATAGATAACCATTGCTAGAGTCAATCGCCCAAATAAAATCTTCATGGAACACCATACCGTAAATTGAACTAGCTGCGATCGGTCTAATAGTTTGACGGCAGTCGGTTTATTTGAGAGCATATAGTCAATCAAGAGTTTGAGTACTTAAAATACTACATTTGTTTAGCCAGTTACAGTGTAGGTAGTGAACAATTGAAAGTGAAAGTTGCCAATGCATCTTCAAGCATGAAGGCGATCGCTGTCTAACTTACCAGTAATTTCAATAGACTGTTTGATCATGAATTGTTATTGTGGCGCGATCGCTTTCAAAGCAAGACAGCATCCCCAGGTAAGGTTTAGCAAGAGGATAGGCTAAATCCTCCTTTTTACTGGTAGAGAGTTGTAATCCGACTAAAGCTTCGATTAAGAGATACTTGTTGAAGTCACTACAGGCAAGACTGTTGCCAGAATAATAAAAGTAATAATTCCCAAAGCTAAGTTACGATAAATTCGCTTTTCTGGTCTACATCTTTGATATTTCATACCAATAAATATGATTAAATATAATTATAATTTTCTCCTTTATAACAAATTAAATTTATTCAACTACCCCAACAAACTCTAAGAGGATGTCTGAAAAGTATTTTAGATACCCCCTAGCCCACGGCAGTCGCTTCAAGTCGGGTAACCCGCCCAACGCGCTGCCTCCCCTTAATAAGGGGGAAACAAGTCTTATAGTCCCCCTTTGAAAGGGAAGACACTGCGGTCTTGGGGTCTCCCCAAGTAAAGCAAGTGGCGTGGATTTAGGGGGATCAAATCTAGTAAATAAGACTTCTCAGATAACCTCTAATAATCGGTTGTTTTACTATTACTAGGTAGGTTAAAAGGCAAGAGATTTTGAGAATTAAAACCAATGCTAGATAACTATAAATCAGTACCTTTCCTAGCTGGCATCAGCATTTTGCTCATAACTTCGGTAAGTATTGGCGCATTTGTTTATTCTTCTTTACGTGCTGATTCAACTGATACAGCAGGAGAATCTAAAACAGAAACTGACTCCTTGGGAGGAACAAGCACAGATAAGACTAAATCTGCACCTTTTCCCTCAGTTGAATCTAGTGGTGCAGGCAGTAACACTGATTCAACCACTGGTATTCCGACTGGAACATATTCCAACCCACCTACTACAATTGAAACTGGTAGTGAAGATCTAGTTCCCAAAACCAGTCAGAGTCCAATTAATAATTTTGAATCAAGTGTCGATCGCAATCGAGCAATCCAACAAACCATGAATGATTCAATCGATCATTCAATTCCCGACTATAGTGCGCCTGCTTCCAGCAACAATTATCAGGATACTCAAGACAACAGCCTGATCGAACCTTTAGAAGATGACAGCTTGCTCGAATCATCCCAAAGCAATCCTGACACTGTTCCGCTCACCCCTGCTACTGAACCTTTGTCTCCATCGTCTTCGTCCCCTCTATCTCAACCATAAAACAATGAGTAATGAGTAATGAGTAATGAGGTTTAGCTATTATTAGCTACTTGCTACTTGCTACTTGCTACTCAACCAATCAATAACAAAGCCTAAACGAGAAGTATTGCGCCAGGTATATCATTAAACTAAAGAACTGGTGAACATCGCGTCTCATGAAACTTTCTCAGATTAGATCATTTGTCGCCGTGGCAAGGTGCGGTAATTTTAGTCAGGCAGCAGTTGAATTAGATCTGACCCAGCCTACTGTCAGCCATGCGATCGCTACTTTAGAAGCAGATTTAGGGGTGCAATTATTGTTCCGAGGCAAAAAAGGGGTAAATCTTACTCCCGCAGGGGAAAGCGTCTTAATGCACTGCGATCGCGTATTACAGTCCATCGAAGATATTAAGCAGGAAGCTAACCGATGTAAAAGCTTAGGTGGGGGAAAAGTACGAATTTCTGCCTTTCGTGGTGCAGCAGCGCAGTTACTGCCTAAAATTAAAGCCGAGTTTCAATCTAAGCATCCCCAAATTGAAGTCAAAATTGTGGAAGAAAAAGACTGTCCTCAAGTCGAGCAGATGGTTTATGAGGGTAAAGCCGATCTCGGTTTGACAATTTTGCCCACTTCTAAAGATTTAGCCACGTTTGAAGTGCTGCAAGATAATTACGTTGTCTTATTGCCACCAAATTTAAAGCTGGATACATCATCAGACGGACAGCGTATTAGCTGGACACAACTGCTGTCAATCCCAATTATTTCTTATCCCAATCAAAATAGCTGTTTTAAACAGATCAAACATTACTTTGAATCGGCAGGGTATCAGTTTAGTCCATCGGAGCAAGTTCGCGAAAGTGATACTATTGTTAGTCTGGTTGCCACGGAATCGGGTGCAGCTATTCTGCCTCAATTATCAGTGTTTTATCTTCCTGAAGGAGTTACTATCTGTCAGTTACCCCAACCTCTTCAGCGCATTGTGGTGGCAGCAACCCCCAAAGATACCGATCTTTCTCATGCAGTTTGGGCATTTACCGATTTTCTCCAGCAGCAATGAACAACGAACATGTAGTTAATCCAAATTGGTGACAAAGTGTTTAGCTATCCACTCATCAATTGACTGATTAACAGAATATCTGACCACGTTTTCATCTGCTTGTGGTGGTTCAAATGTTTTTGCCATCTCTTCAATAATATTTTGTTTCACTCTATGCCTTGCTTTAGTCTCCTCATTTTGCTTCATTCTTTTTTTGATTACAGAAAGTGGAATATCTAGAAAAACTATGACTGTTTGATAGTCATAAGGCTTGACAAAATCAATAAATCTCTCTCTCAACCAACGAAAGCAGCTTGTATCATCTACAACTATGTTTTGCCCTGACTCCATTAAACTTGGCAATTGTTCCATCGCTAGGAAATGCGTTTTTTCCCATTCTTCAACTGGAATACCATCACCACCGAAAAGCCCCTTTGCTTCATTGATTTCATCAAGACTAATGTATGGACAACTTAGATGTTGAGCAATAGATTTGCCTAAAGTTGTTTTTCCAGAAAACGGCATTCCGCAAAGCAAGTAGAGTGTTTTCATGGTTTATTTTTCGTTACTTTTTGCAAAATTCACATCTTTACCTCAACAAAGTAAATCTTAATCGGAAGTACAATTAAAACAAAACGCTTTGAAACATAGGGATAGGAAAGTTAAATGTCATCAGAAAATATAGCCGTACAAGCAGCGAAATCATGGCTAGAACTTGTAGATAGCAAAAAATATGCTGAAAGTTGGGATAAATCAGCTAAATATTTTCAAGCTACAATATCTAAAGAACAATGGTGTTCATCTTTAAGTGCGCTAAGAAATCCCCTCGGTCAAAAGCTTTCTAGAAATGTTCAATCAAAGCAATATCAAACTTCTTTGCCAGGAGTACCTGATGGAGAATATGTAGTAATTCAATTTAACACCTCTTTTCAGTATAAATCTTCTGCTGTGGAGACGGTTACACCTATGAAAGATGTGAGTGGTAAATGGAGTGTATCAGGATATTATATTAAATGAGTATTCAGATTGAGTCAGATTTAAAAGAAATCTTTGCTAAGTTCGATCAAAAACTTGATAAATTAGATGGCAAGCTAGATAAACTGACGGACGACGTTACAGAATTAAAAGTAGGTCAAGCCAGGCTAGAAGGCAAAATTAATGCTGTTGATGAAAAGTTATCTGGTCAGATCAAGTCAGTTGATGAAAAGTTATCTGGTCAGATTAAGTCAGTTGATGAAAAGTTATCTGGTCAGATCAAGTCAGTCGATGAAAAGTTATCTGGTCAGATTAAATCAGTCGATGAAAGACTTTCAGGAAAAATAGATGCCTTAGAAGCTACGGTAAGCGGATTAGACAAAAGAGTTAGTAACCAAGAGTTTACTAATCGTGGTGTATTAGTAGGACTAATTTTAGTAATTCTTGGCGGTGCAGCAAAATTTTTTGGTTTTATGAGCAATTAGTAGCTTGTCTACTTAGATAAGAACCTCCAAATATTCGATATAGTAGATATTTAAGATGATTACTTTATCCATTAGGAGATTTAAGTTTTGACCTTGATAAGTGATAGTCCCATTGATTCAACTATAGCCAAGCCAGCCAGATATTTAGGTAACGAACTTGGTGCGGTACATAAACCTTGGCCAGATGCTGAGGTGAGATGGGTGCTGACTTATCCTGAAGTCTATGAGGTAGGAGCATCAAATCTGGGTCATATTATTCTCTACAATATTATTAACGCGCAACCGCAACAGTTATGCGATCGCACTTATCTCCCCGCACCCGATTTATCAGCCAAGTTAAGAGAGACTAATACACCCTTATTTGCTCTAGAATCAAAGCGATCGCTCCAAGACTTTGATATCTTAGGTTTTAGTCTTAGCTATGAACTGGGGGCGACAAATATCTTAGAAATGCTGAGTTTGGCGCAGATTCCCCTCACCTGGAAGGAAAGGAATACAGGGGATTATCCCTTGATTTTTGCAGGGGGACAAACCGCCACTTCTAACCCCGAACCCTATGCTGATTTCTTGGATTTTATTGCTTTAGGGGATGGGGAGGAATTATTACCTGAGATTGGGTTAGTAATTAAGGAAGGAAAAGCAGCAGGATTGAGCAAAGAAGAGTTATTGCTCG
Source organism: Pleurocapsaceae cyanobacterium CSU_1_1 (assembly GCA_012034765.1). Taxonomy (GTDB): domain Bacteria; phylum Cyanobacteriota; class Cyanobacteriia; order Cyanobacteriales; family Xenococcaceae; genus Waterburya. Next base: position 51,219 of record JAAUOU010000003.1, read on the forward strand.
ATTTAGCCCAAGTGCCTGGGGTATATGTACCTAGATTCTATGAGATGGCAGAAGATGGCTCTGTGGATCGCATTACCAAGGATGTGCCTAAAAGAGTATTGCGTCGAGTAGCTACGCCGATTCCCGCCTATTCCATTGGCTTAGTACCCTATATTGAAACTGTACACGATCGCCTGACGGTAGAAATAAGACGAGGCTGTACCCGTGGCTGTCGTTTTTGTCAGCCAGGGATGTTAACTCGCCCAGCGACAGATGTTGAACCAGAAAAAGTGGTAGATGCGATCGAAAAGGGGATGCGGGCAACAGGCTACAATGAGTTTTCTTTACTTTCTTTGAGTTGTTCGGACTATTTGGCTTTACCAGCGGTAGGCATGGAGATCAAAAACCGCTTGCAAGAGGAGAATATTTCTTTATCTCTTCCCAGCCAACGGGTAGATCGTTTTGATGACAATATTGCCGATATTATTGGCGGTATACGTAAGTCGGGGCTAACCTTTGCACCTGAAGCTGGAACTCAGCGGATGCGGGATGTAGTAAATAAGGGATTAACTAACGAAGAGTTGTTACGGGGTATCCAAACTGCCGTTGCCCGTGGCTGGAGTAAAGTTAAGCTTTACTTTATGATCGGCTTACCTGGCGAAACTGACGTTGATGTGGTGGGTATTGTCGATACAATACGTTGGTTACGTCGTGAGTGTAGTCAGATTAGTAATAAACGCCTCAACTTTAATATCACTATTTCTAACTTTACTCCTAAGCCACACACACCTTTTCAATGGCATTCTGTATCAACTAGTGAGTTCAAACGAAAACAGGAACTACTCAAAGATGAATTTCGGCGAGTACGGGGAATTAAGGTTAATTACACTGATGTCCGTATCTCAGCAATGGAAGACTTTGTCGGTAGGGGCGATCGCCGTTTAGCTCCTGTGGTTAAACGTGCCTGGGAGTTAGGTGCAGGGATGGATTCCTGGTGGGAGAATTTAGATAAAGCATATGGGGCATGGGAAAAAGCGATCGCCGAAGCAGATCTAACCTGGAAATACCGTCAGGTAGAAGAAGGCGAATGGAATTTATTTGACCACCAAGCATCTTCTGAACCCAGTCAAGGCAATTCGCCAAGCGCTCCTACCAATGATCTGCGTGAAGAAACCTTAAATGCTCCTCTTCCCTGGGATCATATTAATACGGGCATAGATAAACAGTGGCTCAAAGAAGACTTGCAAAGAGCATTGGATGCTGCTACTGTCCCTGATTGCGCTTTCGAGGGCTGTTCTCACTGTGGGGTATGTGGTACAGACTTCGGACATAATATTGTGGTTAAACCGCCTGAAATTCCTAAATTTGCAGGACATTTTAAACCCAATCAAGATAAGGAACAAAAGATTAGGATGTGGTTTGGCAAAATTGACGAGATGAGCCTAATTAGCCACTTAGATTTAGTGCGCTTATTTGATCGCGCCATTCGTCGTGCAGCCTTACCGATCTCCTTTACAGGAGGATATCATCCTGGGCCAAAAATTTCTATTGCTAACGCCCTATCCCTGGGTATTACCAGCAACGGGGAAATAGTTGATTTTGAATTAACAGAAGATATGGATGTCGAGGAATTCCGCATTAGGTTAACGGCTCAATTACCTGCAAATGTGCCGATCTATAAGGTAGAAGAAGTAGAGATTAAGTCCCTTAACGCTAGTCGAATCATGGATCGCGCCGAGTATTTAATTACTCTCAAGCTGGCAGAAGATACAGCAGATCTAGAAACTCTTTGGCAAAAATGGATTGATGAGATTAATAATGCTCAGGTAATTCTTTGGGAAAAATTTACTAAGTCGGGGAATAAAAAACAAATAAACTTACGCGATCGCCTTTTCTCTCTTTCCTTAGAATCTGCCCAAGATAATCAAGCCATAATTCGCTTTACTGGTAGCTGTCGCAATGATGGTACAAATCTCTCGCCAGATAATCTGGTTTATATGTTGGAACAGATTGCTAAGGTTGAGATGCAATTACTTCATGTTCATCGTCAACAATTGATTTTACAGTCATTCCCATAAATTTCCGTTAGTCTAAACCACAGTTAATGCCCAACATAAACTTAAAGTTATAGCAATACGTATTTCAGTTAGGACACTTATTACCTACTACCCACTACCTACTACCCACTACCTACTACCTACTACCTACTACCTACGAACAGTTAACTAGACTTGTCCTAATTTAACTTTGTACGGTTATATCTGGTTTCCACTCGAAAAAAAAGAGGTAGTCTAGTCCAAAGATCTACCTCAAAATATCAAATTTCTAACCTTGATAAATTAGTTAGATAGAGTAGCAGGCATTACATCATGCCCATTCCAGGCATACCGCCCATGCCACCCATACCACCCATACCGCCCATGCCGCCCATACCACCAGGCATACCACCAGGTGCAGCAGCTTCGGGTTCGGGTTTTTCCACCACCAAGGCTTCGGTAGTCAATACCATGCCAGCAATAGAGGAAGCATTTTGAACTGCGTAACGAACTACCTTAGCAGGATCGATGATTCCCCATGCAATCATGTCACCAAATTCGCCAGTTAAAGCGTTGTAACCAACGTTAAAATCGGTTTCTTTCACTTTCTCAACTACGACAGAGCCTTCTTTGCCTGCATTGTTAGCTAGCTGACATAATGGAGCTTCCAGAGCTTTGGCAAAGATATCGGCAGCTACTTGCTCTTCCGCATCTTTAAGTGTGCTTTTAAATTCAGCTAGTTTTTGAGCTAAGTGAATCAAAGTTGTGCCACCGCCAGGAACAATACCTTCCTCAACGGCTGCTTTGGTAGCGTTTAACGCGTCTTCAATACGTAACTTACGATCTTTCAGCTCAGTTTCGGTAGCTGCACCTACTTTAATTACAGCAACGCCACCTGCCAATTTAGCAATCCGTTCCTGTAGTTTTTCCTGATCATAGTCAGAGTCGGTTTCTGCTAACTGTTTACGTAGCTGCTCAACTCTTTTATTAATATCGGCACTATTACCAGAACCAGAGACAATCGTGGTATTTTCTTTGTCGATGACAATTTTGTCAGCAGTACCCAACATGTCGGTATCAACCTTGTCAAGACTTAAACCGACTTCTTCAGAAATTAGCTGACCACCTGTTAAGACGGCAATATCCTGTAGCATTTGCTTACGGCGATCGCCAAAACCAGGAGCTTTAATCGCAGCAACATTAAGAACTCCTCTCGCTTTATTGACTACCAAAGTAGCTAGAGCTTCACCCTCAAGATCTTCAGCAATAATTAATAAAGGTTTGCCATCACGAGCCACTTTTTCAAGTACAGGAACTAAATCGGCGATCGCGCTAATTTTTTTGTCGGTAATTAAAATCACCGCACCTTCAAATTCAACGAGCTGTCGTTCTTGATCGGTGACAAAATAAGGTGAGATATATCCGCGATCGATCTGCATCCCTTCTACTACATCTAACTCAGTAGCTAGAGATTTCGACTCTTCAACGGTAATTACACCATCTTTAGTAACTTTATCCATTGCCTGAGCAATCATCTTACCCACTTCTTCATCATTACCTGAAGAAACAGTAGCTACTTGAGCGATCGCATCTCCCGCTACAGGTTGAGCCACAGCAGTAATTTCCTGGATTAAAAAGGCAGTAGCTTTATCTAAACCTTTTTTTAAGGCTACAGGATTGGCTCCTGCTGCCACGTTTTTTAAACCTTCCTTAATCAGTGCTTGGGCAATGACTGTGGCGGTAGTTGTTCCATCCCCTGCATTATCTTTAGTTTTAGAGGCTACTTCCCGAATTAATCTCGCGCCAGTATTTTCTAAGGGATCTTCTAGTTCAATTTCTTTGGCGACGGTAATTCCATCATTGACAATTTGCGGTGCGCCAAACTGCTTTTCCAATAAAACGTTACGACCTTTTGGTCCCAAGGTAATTTTCACTGCATTGGCTAGGGCATTTACACCTCTTTCCAATGCTCGTCTTGATTCTTCATTAAACGAAACAATCTTCGCCATAGGATTTTCTTTTCCGTTTCGCTACTTTCATTTGCAAATTTAGCACTCTTCAGTAGTGAGTGCTAAAAAACATTATCTAAATTATTAAATTAATTAGTCTTGTAGGGATTACCGAAATAAGCAGCAAAATCTAGAGTCACTAAATTGCGATTAGGCGAAGCCTAAGCGGATCGCATTGCCAATAAATCTTTAAGTAAACCCGATTTTAATTGAAAACCAGAACACTTACACCCACTATAAAAAAAATAATGCTGAGAAAAATCACAAAATAGCGCAATATATAAATTTGATTTTCCAGTTTTCTGAGAGCTTGTTTATTACCTGCAAAAAGAGTATTGATATACCTTTGCTGTTCCAAATTACGATGGTCAATCTGCATCTCCACTTTATACATATCTGGTGCAGAACGGTTCATTTGAGAGCTTGCAGCTTCAATCCCAGTTTGTAACTGCTGGCTTACCTGCGACTGGAAATTGCCTAATCCTAAGCGAAAATCTTGTTTGATATTAAGTATCTGAAGCTCTAACTCTTGATACATTTCTTTTCTGGAGGCCTCGTTGTGTACCAATATTTTTTGCTCTAACTCAACGAGCGATCGCGCATAATTACTTTGTAAGTCTATTAAATTCTCGGCAGCCTGTTCTTTTTCTTGAATTAAATGGGATAATAACTTTTCAAATAATCCTGGTCCAAGCTGAAAATAGCCTCGCTGTACAGCACGAATCGTATCTCCAATTTCTTGAGCTGAGGTATTTTTAAGCAGATAACCTCTTGCACCAGCCTCTACTGCTGAGTTGATCTGATCTTCATGGTCATGACTACTGAGGATGATTACTTTAGTTTCAGGAAAACGTTCACTAAGTATTTTAGTTAGGCTTAAACCGTCCATCTCAGGCATTTCTAAATCGACAATGGTAATATCAACCCTATTTTGTTCTAAATACTTAATTGCTTCGATCCCACTAGTAGCTTTCTCCACCACTTGAAAATCTGGCTCATTTTCGAGAATTGTTTGCAAAGCTTGCCTAGTGAAGTTTTGGTCGTCTACTACTAGTATCTTAATCACGAATGTACCCTGAGCTTGAATAATTATAAATGTTGATTAATAAAATATATATATTTTGAGCTGGAACGATTACTGAGTAAAAAATACGAACCTATAGCAATCTTATTTGAGTTCTAAAAATTTAAATAGAAGTGAGGCAGAAAGTAAAAGTTATTATTTTGAGTAACTTCAAATTGCTGCACAACCAATCAAACCCTAACAATTCAAATATAACCAAGCTCATAATGAGCTATGTCGCCAATTTAACCTAAACAAATCACAACATAACTGTAAAATGTTTTACAACTTCTGTCTAGTAAATGAGTAACAAACTATTAATAATAATTAGTAATTAAAACAGCTAGTATTTTTAGATAATTAATTCTTAAAAGGTTCGATGAGGCTTAAAATTAAATAATTAAATACTAATCTAAGCAACACCACCATTTTTGAAATGATTTAAATTGTCAATACTAATTAATAGTTCGTTTCCCATATACCTCATCACAACCCTGTGATATCTAGAGCTAATTATAATTAAGATACAATAAGATGTTTTTTTTAACCAGTTTAAAATTGTTACTATCATATCTCTGTTAACTGTCGCTTCGATACCAGCGATCGCCCATAATGTTGAAGTATCTGAAGAGGTAGCTGCAACATTTCACATTGAACCTAATCATAATCCCCAGGTAAATCAACCAACCACAGCCTGGTTTGCTTTAACTCGTCGTGGTGGAAACAGCATTCCCTTGTCCCAATGTAACTGTATTCTTCGGGTATATCGCACTCCTCGCGCTAATGATGCCACACCTTTATTTGAGCCTGCATTAACCCCTCTTAATGTAGAAAAATATCGAGAAATACCTGGTGCTAAAATAACCTTTCCCCAGGCGGGAGCATACGAACTGGAAATCAGTGGTACAGCTAAAGATCAGAGCTTTTCCCCTTTTAAATTAAGCTACACTGTTAACGTAGTGCCATAATCTGCTTACTGCCACATAAACTTTACAGATTATTTACAGATCAAAAATTAAGCAAACAGATTTTGTTTTTGAATTACGCTCAAAAATGGCTCAGGCACACAACACTTAAAGGTTGCAATTATTATGGGTAGAAAAGCCAAGCTCAAAAAATCAAGGCAGCAAGCCACCGCTAAATCGGATAAATCTAATCAAAAATATAGTGCCACAGAGTTTGTTGAACAATTTGAACACATGGGGTATCAAGTCAAGGTAGATCCTAAGTTACAGCCAAAAACCAATCGAGGCAATATTGCTCCAGAGCTTCCTCAAACAAGAATTGAACCCCAGCTATAACAAAATATTGTGCAAACTTTTGCGACTTAATTCCCAGCTAGATACGGGTAAAACAATTGGCCAAAATAAGGACGCAATCAAAAGAACACACCAAGAAATTAGATCGAGTTTAGAGGTGCTGTAATCTGAGTAAAAAAGGCTAAACCAATAGAAAAATACCATCAAGCAGATGATCCAATACCAAGTAACTATGTTTGCTGACATTATTAACAAGCCAAAGTAAAAATTTTTGACTTAATTATCATTGATAATTTTCAAAAATGTAAGGAGTATAAATACTTAAATTAATTGATTAACTGGTAGATAAACCTACAGAACTATCTCGATTAATCTGAATTTAAAGCCTAATTCGGAGAAAACAATTTAAATAAACTAGTTTAATTAAAAGTTTAAAAAAATTGATTTATTTTTCTGTAATGCCACAGACAGCAGGCGTAGTCTTAACTTGAATCTGTTGATGTCCAGTGCTACTTAAAAGCTGGGCGATCGCTTCCTTTGCCTGAGTATTTGCCTGCTCTAAAATATCTTCTTGACAGGCGGTGTTGACAATTTCAACCAAAGTTTTTTTTTGTGCCAAGGTTTGTAGTTGAGGGGCAATATCTGGGCCTAAATTAAGGAATCCACGATTGTAATCATAGACACGAGAATAATCAATATCAATTTTACTATCCAATATTTTAGCTGGGGGTAAATTGATTACAACGCTATTTGGTTTAACAATAATGTTTGAATTGGTTAGCTCACTCAAATCTACTCCTGCTCTAACTTCTCCCCGTGCAATATAGAGTAATCGAGTAGTCGCTAGAGAAAAATCACCTAACTTCCGTTCTGCTGAAGTAGGAACAATGGTTTCTATAGTTTGCACCGCAGTAGATAATTCTTGAATATTCCTAATCTTCTCAACAATTAGCGTTGAAGTGTCTACTTTAGACTCAATCGGTGAGATTTGAAACAAATTACTCACAAAATCTAAGGCGCGATCGCCTGTACGCCAAATACTAAAAACAAACAGTAAAATCAATAAATTTATTCCTCCAGCAGTCAAAAATAAGAGTTTTTGCCAACAGGATAAATTAGATTTAGATATTGTCATAAGTCAATTAAATAATTATTAAATAATACAATCCATAAACTATATACAGATAAAAATTAAGCTTAATCTTAATACCATTATAGTTAGAACAAAGCATAATACTTGAATTTGCTGGAGTGGGAAATGAGCCACCTCATAATGCTGATGGATATTGTCGTAACAAAAGAAATACTAGTGTTACCTAAGAAAATTTGTTATGCTATAACACCGTATATAGTGCATTAGCTCAATAATTTAATTTAAAAAATAATTGGAACTTTTATGACTTCAGTTTTATCTCAGCAGGGATATCTTCCTTCTCCTCAAGACAATATGTCAGCCAACCCCATTTTTAATCCTGGGGGAGACGATCGCGTAGAAAATCGTTCGATTTGGTTTGGCAACACTACTAACCTGATGCAGCTTAACGATGTCCGCTATTCTTGGGCGACTGGTTTATATCAACAAATGCGGGAAAATTTTTGGATTCCGCAAAAGCTAGATTTGACTCAAGATGTCACTGATTATTGGAATTTAACTAAAGAAGAACGTCGCGCTTACGATGGCATACTTAGTTATTTAACTTTTTTAGATTCAGTACAAACCTGCAACATTCCTCATATCAAAAGTTGTGTGACCGCACCAGAAGTCAGCGTCTGTATGGCAGAACAAATTTCCCAAGAGGGAATGCATAACCAGAGTTATCAGTATATTATCGAAACCGTAATTCCCAGCGATCGCCGTAGCAGCGTTTATGAGTTTTGGCGTACTGATAAGATCCTTTCAGACCGTTGTGAGTTTATTGCCTCAATTTATCAAAAGTATATAGATAGTCCTACTCCAGAAAATTACTTTGTTTCATTGTTGGCAGACTATTTACTCGAAGGAGTTTATTTTTATAACGGCTTTATTTACTTTTATAATCTAGCTTCGCGGATGCTAATGCCAGGTAGCGCGGATATCTTTAAGATGATTAACCGTGATGAACTTTCTCATGTTCGACTTTATCAAAAACTTCTCCCAGAAGCGATGCAGCTATTTCCCCACTCCCTTGAGCAAATTTATGAAATGTTTGATACCGCAGTGCAGCATGAGTGTCGGTGGACAAATCATATCGTTGGCGACAGTGTTTTAGGTATTACCGAAGACAGCACCGAACATTATACGAAGTATATGGCAAATATGCGTTTGCGTTCGATTGGTTTAGAGCCTTTATACGCTGATGAGCAATATAAGAAGAGTCCTTATCGGCATTTAGAAAAATTCTCTGATACTAAAGCAGAAGGTCATACTAAAGCCAATTTCTTTGAGGCTGGAGTTACTAGTTATGTTATGTCTTCTGGCGTTGCTGGTTGGGATGAAATTTAACTAACCTAAATCATAGAGACATATCGTTATACGTCTCTACAGATTTATTTAACTTTTTTTGCCCATTTTACCAAGATGCGATCGCTTGATTAAATTTATTCATTGGTGGGCAACGTAGCTCTTTCTAAAATGTTGATTTGCTCTAATTGATATTTTGCACTAAAGTACTAGCCCTAAAGGATTAGCTCCTACGTCCTAAAGGATTCCTAAAGGATTAGCTTCGCGTCACCGCTCCGCGACACGAAGTTAGTCCTAAAGCATACCGCTTCGCATATCCTTTAGGGCATATCGCGTCCTTCGCGTCGCCCACCCTCCGAAAGCGATCGCTCTCAACCAAAAGTGGACTCATTCCAACCCCACATATAGCCCTTGGCATCAGCAAATTCGAGATAAATACGGTTAACAGGAACAGCTAATTCATCGCTAATTTGACTACAAAAATCCTGGCTCATTGCCTTAGTTTGGTCTGGACTCATACTGCCAATACTCTTAATCTCTACATAACAGACAGGTTCAAATGTGCCACCAAAGGTCATGGTCACATCACTTTCAAAGGCAGTCATGACCCTCGATTCTGGTTTACCGAGGTGTTTTGCCAAACTACTAGATAGGCTAGTTAACAAGCCTTTTACTGTTGCTTTGGATGGGGAAACAGAGGACTGAACTTTAATTAAAGGCATAATTATTTTTTAATCTCAATCAAGATTTTTCGCAATCTATATCTATTAATATAGGGTGTTGGCGCGTAGATCTTTTGACCCATTTGATTACTGATTATAAATCTGGTTTTAACTATGCAAGCGATTAATACTACTGATTGGCAAAAGCTTCAAAATGGCTCTGATATCCGTGGTGTAGCTCTCGAAGGGGTTACCGATGAAGCGGTCAACTTAACTTCTGAAGTGGTAAAAATTCTTGGTAATGCTTTCGTGCATTGGCTTACCCAGCAAGATAACAAACTCGCTACAGATTTAACTATTGCTATTGGTAGGGATAGTCGCTTATCAGGAGAAACCTTGAGTCAAGCTGTGATTGAGGGAATTGCGATCGCTGGTTGCCAAGTCTATAATTTCAATCTTGCTTCTACTCCCGCTATGTTTATGAGTACTGTAACAGAGGGTTTTAAATGTGATGGGGCAATTATGCTAACTGCAAGCCATCTACCTTTAACCGTAACGGGATGAAGTTTTTCACCCCTCAAGGGGGTTTAGGAAAGTCTGATATTACTGAGATTTTAAATATTGCTGCCACAGGAAACTTACTGACTAATTCTAAGCAAGGAGAAATTGCTAGTCGAGACTTTATCTCCATCTATGCAGCCAGATTAGTTAATACGGTACGTCAGGGAGTCAACCATCCCGATAATTTTGAGCAACCTTTAACTGGTTTGAAAATAGTCGTTGATGCTGGCAACGGTGCAGGAGGCTTTTACGCCAAAAAGGTGCTGCAACCTCTAGGTGCAGATATTACGGGAAGTCAGTTTCTCGATCCTGATGGCATGTTTCCCAATCATATTCCTAACCCCGAAAATCAAGAGGCAATGACATCAATTTGCCAAGCGGTAGTTAATCATCAAGCTGATTTTGGCATTATTTTTGATACGGATGTCGATCGCGTGGCTGCTGTAGATCACCAGGGAAATGAGCTAAATCGTAATCGGCTGATTGCTTTAATCTCAGCTATTGTTTTGCAAGAACATCCAGGCTCTACTGTAGTTACGGATTCTATCACTTCTGATGGTTTGACTCAGTTTATCGAGTATTTAGGCGGTAAACATCGTCGTTTTAAACGAGGTTATAAAAATGTAATTGAAGAGTCAATGCGCTTAAACGATGCTGGGGTGGAATCCTGGCTAGCGATCGAAACCTCTGGACACGGCGCAATGAAGGAGAATTATTTCCTCGATGATGGAGCATATTTAGCCACTAAGCTACTGGTGGAATTAGCTAAAGCTAAACAACAGGGAAAATTTTTAACGGATTTAATTATTGATCTAAAAGAGCCAATGGTAAGTAAGGAGTTTCGCTTGAAGATTCAGGTTGAGGATTTCAAAGCTTACGGTAATCAGATAATTGCCCGACTTCAAGAGTTTGCTAATTCCCAAAGTGATTGGACAGTTGTACCCAACAACTATGAGGGAGTTAGAATATCCTGTAATTCTCCTTTAGAAGTTGGCTGGTTCTTATTACGCCTTTCCCTACACGATCCAGTTATCCCGCTAAATATTGAATCTAACGTATCTCAAGGAGTAGAACGTATTGCAACTCGTCTACTAGAGTTTCTCCAAGATTTTGAAGCCTTAGATCTGGCTGCTTTTCAGAATATAAGATGATGCTGTGGCGATCGCTTTGAATGAAAACAAATTGTTTGATCTTAAATAATGCCAAAAGCGACAATTTTATTTGACTAAAATTTCCTTGAAAAAGCGCCATTTCAATCAGAAATAGCGCTTTAAACCCAATTCTATCAATATTTAAGTTGTGTTAATAATAATTATGGTTTACTTACTTAGTGACAACATTAGATTCAGATGCACTGAAGCTCTTCTCCAACAGCATGACTCTTTTAGCCTGTGTCGACAAAGCAGATTTATCGAGCCAATTAGTAATCAACGCATCGGTAGAAAACAATCCAGCACCGTTAATGGTGAAGAATAGGAAACAGGCTGCATAGATAGCAGATAGCTCTAGATAAGGAATGCTCAAACCAGCAACCAAGATATGGTGATACATAGCTACGCACATGGTGAAAAATAGACCGAGTGCAGCAGGCCTAACCAAAAGACCAATGATCAATAAGGGTGCGCCAATAAGCTCGGTGAAGGCTGCAATGTAGCTGAAAAATATGGGGAAAGGTAAACCAATATAAGCTACATAAGCTTCGGCGAAACTTTCGATATTGGCTAGTTTGTCGATGCCGTTATGAATCATCACGATCCCGACAACTGCTCTGAGGATTGCCCAAGAAGTTTGCTGCCAAAATTCAGGGTTGGTATTAGGTCGGAAAGCTTTAGTAATTAGAGAATTAATCGACATAGTATTATTTGGTTTGAAAATAGTAGAAGTTGCCGCAGATTACTTCGCCGTTAGACAACGAAGCCTTCTTACGAAGTTGCGTTGGTTAAATTCAGACAATATGAGCAAAGAAATGATGCCAAGTCAAGTTGCACCGCCGTTAAACGACGAGTCTAGCTGTGACCAATAGCTAAAATTATTACGTCGGTCACGATAACATTGAGTTTCTCGACCAAAGTCTAACTTAGATTAAAAAATGTTAACCTATATTAAAATTTAGCGTATTTTTATTATAAAAACTAATTTTGGTTAATGAATTTAGATTTTATTTCTCATAAATTTTTTGTTTTGCGGGATCGAAGATGAGTTTTAAGGATAATAACCTAGCCTTAACCACCACAAAGCCTTAAACTGAGATTTGCAGAGAATTTTAAAATATTTTTTAGATTGTGCGAAAAGTAATTATTGCTGGTAATTGGAAGATGCACAAAAATCAGGCAGAGTCACTGGCTTTTGTGCAGGAGTTTAAATCTAAAGTTGAGGATACACAAGAAAATCAAGAAATAGTGCTGTGTGCGCCTTTTACTTCCCTAACCGCCATGTCAAAAAATTTACATGGCAGCAGAATTATGTTAGGCGCTCAAAACATTCATTGGTCAGATGAGGGAGCTTATACTGGCGAAATTTCAGGTTCAATGCTGGCAGAAATCGGCGTTGATTATGTAATTGTAGGTCATAGTGAAAGACGACAATACTTTGGCGACACAGATCAAACCGTCAATTTAAGGTTAAAGGCAGCTCAACAATATGGATTTAAGCCAATTCTTTGCGTCGGGGAAACTAAAGAACAAAGAAATGCAGGAGAAACTGAGCAGGTTATTATCGCCCAGTTAAAGGAAGATTTAGTTGAAGTTGACCAAAGTAATTTAGTTATTGCATACGAGCCTATTTGGGCAATAGGTACGGGCGATACTTGCGAATCTTCAGAAGCTAATCGAGTGATTGGAATTATTCGTCAGCAGCTAGACAATAAAAATGTCTCGATTCAATACGGCGGTTCAGTGAATGCGAGAAATGTTGACGAGATCATGGCGCAACCAGAAATAGATGGTGCTTTGGTTGGGGGTGCTAGTTTGTCAGCAAGTAGCTTTGCTCGGATTGTTAACTATCAGTAGCGATCGCGCCTCGATCAATTAAGCTAAAAATAGAGATAAGTAAATTGATCATTACTGATGTTACGCAACTTAACAAAAAAATTATTAGTTTTGGGAGTTGAAGATCGAGAGAGAATATTAATTTGTTGTTCCCATATCCGTAATCTCTCCAGAGCTAAATCTTTGCCAATCAACAATTGTGCGTAACATCAGGAGCAACAATAAAAGAATCATAATGAACTAGCTTTCTATCAATCTATGTTGTTATAGCTTCTATTTTCGATACATATCTACTTTTTTAATAGTCATTCCAAATAGAAACCATCTTTAAAATAAAAATAACTTTGAAAGACGAGGATGGCTAATAACCCGTGACGAACTACTCTTGACTGTTTGCATCAATCATAGGTAAATTCATAATAACTAAGTATATTTACAGAATATTTATATTTAGCGCAATATTTACTGCCATAATATTATTTACACTAGTTTTATATAACTTTTTCCATGCTGATCGCCAACGCATTTAAATCGGGAAATGTGCAATTGATATCTCTTACAGTAAAGTCTTTATACGCTCAAAATAAGATCTTGTTCGCTTATTGTGAGCGTATTTGTATCTAGACATGGTGCAGTAAATTTACTGAAAAATCAACTTGATTTGATTTTTATTGTTTTACAAATGTTCCTTGTTTAAAAATTTATCAAATTAAATCTACTGATAGATTGAAAAAAATAGCTCATAAATTCGGTAAATTTTCGAATAGTCTTATTTTAATAATTTGTTAGTATAGGACAAAATTGAGCGTACAAATAGAGCGTATAACTCTCAATTATTAACATAGTTTTGCTTGACAGCAAAACATTTTTATTGTTATGAAAATACATCGCTAACCCATATTATTGATTCAGTAATTACTCTTATTTTATTTGGACGGCAACGATCAATATTGCTGATACTCAACAATAGTTATTTACTATAAAAGCCTAAATAATTATTGTTTAAAAGTATTAGTTTTATGATATATATTGATTTTTTATGCTAAATATATAAGGCATAATTTTCTCTCAATATAAATAATTTTGCTGATCAAAAAAAGTCGAGCCACTATTCTAATTCTATTAGTCACGATAATTCAGGAAAAACCATGACAAGACCTAAAAAATCGCAGCGTCAAGAGACAAATTCGCCATTTAAAAGATTAAGATTAAACGTTAAGTTATCTCAAGAACAATTAGCGCGAGAAATTGGCGTAGCAGTATCCACAATTCGCCGTTGGGAAAAAGGGCAGGCTGAACCGACTATGACCGTACTTCAAATGAAAGAATTTTGTAAAGCAGTCAAGAAAAATTTTGATGACTTACCCAATTCTTTGCTACCTTCAGATGTGCCTGAAAATGGTAACAATAATGCGCATTAATCTGAATTAACAACTTAATTTACACTAAATAATATTGAATTTTTTCAGGTTACTCGTAGATAAATAATTGCCAGATTGATTAAACTGGCTTCTTGATTTTGTTTGATTAATAAGAGGGTAGTTGAAATTTAGACTGCTGTTTTTATATTTTGAGCAACAAAATTATTTTCTTAGGAGATTGCCTGTTTTAGAGCATGGCAGAATTGGGCGATCGCCTTAAGTTCTGAATCAGCAGTTTCTGATTCTAGACGTTTGACGATCGCACTGCCAACAATTACAGCATCTGCACCCCAATCTTTAATTTGTTTTGCCTGTTGGGGGTCAGAAATACCGAAGCCAACGCCGATGGGTTTATCCGTAGCGTGATGTAGGGTAGTGAGTAAATCTTTAACTTCTGCTGCCATTTGTGAACGTACACCCGTAACTCCCGTCACAGAAACCAAGTAAATAAAGCCCTGAGATTTTTGGGCGATCGCTTTAATTCTCTCTGGGGAACTGGTAGGGGCAACGAGTAAAATCACTTCAATTCCAATATCTGCTGCTGATTTTAGTAGAGTTTCAGCTTCTTCTAAAGGAAGATCGGGAACAACTAAACCACTCACCCCAGCTTCCTTTACTTGCTTGAGAAACGGCTCAATGCCGCGGTAATAAATTGGGTTGTAGTAGGTAAATAAAATAATTGGCACATCGATTTTGCTAACCGCATTCTTAACTATTGCCAAGACATCTTCTAGTTTAACTCCCTTTTGTAAAGCTCTAGTGGCCGCCGCTTGGATTGTGGGACCATCTGCCAAAGGATCGGAATAGGGAACACCAAGTTCAATTAAATCTGCACCATTGTTAGCCAAAACCTCTAATGCCTTGGCGGTGGTTGCCAGGTCTGGGTCTCCTGCGGTGATAAAGGGGATAAAGGCGCATTCAGAATTTTGTTTTAGCTGTTGAAAACGATGGGTAACATTCATGAGGCAAAATTTATTTGAGCTTAAATAATATTTGAGGTAGCAGACAGACTAAGATTCTTTACCTTGCTCGATTTCTTGCTGTAGCTGGGCTAATTCTTCAGGAGACATTTCTGCTAAACGCTTTTGCATTACAGCTTCTTCATAATCTTTAAGTTGTTGATTATAGGTCATCTTCTTGCTTCCTACACGAAATAGATAAGTCAGCGACCAGCCGACCAACAAAACAACTAGCGCAGCTTGAGTCCAAATTCCTGCATTAATACCGTCCAGACCAAATAGCTGTAAAGCCAGATAAACTAGTCCAGCAGCAACAAATACCCCTAAACCTAGACCCAGAACATCAATTCTACGCATACTGTGACCCTAAGCTTCTAAATTGCGACGTTTGGGGCGGAAATTGAGCAAAGGACTGAGCAAAAGCATTCCAGGGAAACTTAAGAACACAAACAGGTACATGACCAATCTCTCGATTGAGGTGGCGTTATACCAACGTTTACTAAGATAGAAATAAACTAATGCTGGTAACACTAAAAGATACGTGCCACTTAGAATTAAATACAATAAGGCAACTAAGTTATTCTCTGTAAGTAGCATAACCGCTGTTAAACATAAGGATTGACACTGTTATTTTAGCAGGGCGAATACCCAGATTTTGCGCAATTAATGCTCCTGGTAATTAGTTTAATTATTTAACTGCTTTCTCACCCCATAACTGAGCAAGCGATCGAGAGTATCTAAGGGATTTTGCCAGACTTGTGCTTGATAGCTATCAATATTTTTAGGATTAGATCCAATCTTCATCATCATTAACTCGATCCAAATTGGGCGCATCTAAACTTTCAACAACGGAAGACTGAAGTGGTGTAGGTTGAACTGCTTCTTGTTCTTGATTGAGTTCATCCTCATCTTCATCCTCGTCTTCAAATTCTTCTTCAAACTCAAAAGCTGGCGATTGGAGGACCTCCACGGACGCGCCTCCAGGCACAAATCCTTTAGGGCTTCGCGATCGCCAACCATCTTGGACAGTCTGGGAAGTAGTTTCGGGTAAAATTTCTGCTGGTTTAATACCATCTATCTCAACTACCACTAGATCATCAATATAAGCTAAAAACATATTGCCCTGGACATCACAAACTGTTGCCGAACATGAGACTTCTGGCTTTTCCTGATTAAACAACTCACTAATAAAGCGAGATGGATTGGCTGCCTTTGCCTCACCATTGATACCTAGCAAAATATATTCGTTACCTGTGCGACGATGCTTAACAATTGTGGTCATTGTTTTTCGACATTGGAGATTTAATCTATTCTAAAAGATAAGTTGCAAAACCCAGATTAACCAAGTTTTGTTCTGCTTGTTTAGCTTTAGCCAAATTATTAAATGCTCCTACCTGTAGCCACGACTCGCCTTGCAAAATAGTTTCAAAGGCTTCAGGGTAAAGCGATCGCACTTCATCTGCTTCTCCATCATCCAAAACTTCTACCAATACTTTATATTTAACTGGAGCAGAAGAACTACTAACGGTTGGGGGATAGGGTATCGGTATAACGTCAGAAGTCGCGCTAGAACCAGAGGGGGAACTGAAAACTAATTCCTTGTCACCTGTACTGTTGGCTATTACAGGGGGAGGAGCAGGCAAATTAGCTGGTGCTGGCTCTATTTCGGTGGGGTTTACAGGGGGTAGTGTAGGTTGAACTAGATCGCGGCGAGGAGGTAAAGGTGGTAAAGGAGGTAAATCCTTTAAAGCACTATTCTTACTAGTAACAAACGTTCCTTGTTCAAAACTGATATCGCCTTGGGTATCTCCCTGAACTTCTGTTCCGACTGCCACAATTTCATTGTTAGTGGCGTTTTGAATATCTAGCTTGTGATTACTGCGGAAGATATTCTTGCCAGGTTCATTATCAGTGCCGAGATCGACGTGAGATTGAGCGATCGCCGTTAAGCCTGCTTCGCTAGAATTGATCACTTCATTATGGCGCAAAGTTGCTTGAGAAGTACCTTCCAAGATAATACCGATGCGATTGCCATCAAAGATATTGTCGGTAATCTTAGCAGCAGCATGTTGCACCAAACTGATGCCAAATCCTGTTTGTTCAAAAGTGTTTTTAATTACTTGAGGTTGCGAAGTGCCGTAAACTAGTAGACCGTTGCCCAAATTGTTGTAAAAATAATTATTTTCGATTAACGGAGAACTTTTGCCATTAACCGAAACTCCTGTATTCCCGTTACGGGTTAAGGTATTGTTGACTATACGAGGACTAGCAGATTCAACCCAGATACCGTGTCCTCTAGAGTGGTTGTTCGTGACGGTGATACCAATGATACTGCCTGCGTCTTTGAGAGCGGCGATCGCTATATTTTGTCCCGCACCTGTAGGACTAATGAAGTAACCATCTCCTTGAATAATTGTCTTATATCCTTGGTTTTGCGGATTTCCTTGGATAATAATCTGTTTGTCAAGCACCAAAGGAAACTTTTCTCCTGTTTTTTCGCTATAAGTTCCATTGGCTAACTGAATCGTACTGCCAACAGGAGCTATTTTTAGGGCTTGAGTAATAGTTTGTAGAGGAGATGATTTTTTACCTAGCTGCTCATCATCACCGTCTTGAGGATCGACATAGATAATCTTGTTATTTTTATTGAGAGAAGGATGAGCAATTTCCTGTGCCACAGTGGGGCTAGTTAGCAGCACCATATTACAGGGCAAAGCAATAATCGATACCATCAGTAACATATGAATCGACTGGTTGAGTCGCGATAACTGGCGTAAACTAAAGCTCGGCTTGGGGTTGGTGTGACAATCGCTGCTTTCCATAATTTCGCTTACGAGGTTAAATGGGATTGCTAAATAAGACTTGAAGAAGAGTATCGATCGCAACTTTGAGCGCGAGATTCGCGGAATTTAGTTCCGCTTGAATAATCGCAACTTTGATTTCTAGGACTGAAAAGTCAATCCTAATTTAAGGCGGATAATATCGAGGTTGAGATAAATAACGTATAATTGCGTAAGTTTTGATCGATTTATTTAATTAAAATTAATTGTGCCAGCGTGAAATTATTTGTTTATCATACTCCTGAGAGAACTCCGACAGATAGACTACCTGATTGCGCGGTAGTTATTGACGTTTTAAGAGCAACCACCACCATTGCCACCGCTCTTGATGCTGGCGCTGAAGCTGTCCAAACATTTAGTAACATAGAAGAATTGATGCGTCAATCTGAATCTTGGTCGACGGATAAACGTCTGAGGGCAGGAGAAAGAGGCGGTATGACGGTAAAAGGCTTTGAATTAGGGAATTCTCCCCTAGCCTGTAAACCATCATTGGTTAAAAGTAAACGATTATTTTTGACTACCACTAATGGAACTCGCGCTCTTCAGCGAGTCGAACATTCACCCCAAGTAATTACCGCAGCACAGATCAATCGTCGCTCGGCAGTTAATTATTTATTAGAAACTCAACCAGAAATCGTGTGGATTGTCGGTTCAGGTTGGGAGGGAGACTATTCTGTAGAAGATACGGCTTGTGCAGGAGCGATCGCCCAGTCGATTTTACAGCAAAGTGATACATCTTTAATTGACCTGTTTGGCAATGATGAGGTAATTGGCGCGATTGCTCTTTATGAACAGTGGAAAGATAATCTCTTAAATGTTTATCGTCAGTGTAGTCATGGACAGCGACTTTTAAAACTTAATGGGGATGATGATCTTTTCTATTGTTCTCAAACGGATATTGTGGATGTTTTACCGATTCAGAAGCAGCCTGGAGTTTTAGTTAAGTACTGAGCTGGGCAATTGCACTATTTGAGATTCGGCACTGTTCACATTTCTGTTTTAAGCATTACGCATCCACCAACACCCGTCAGTTAAGTAATTGAGCGAGTGACTAGATAGGGTTTTGAAGAGTGACAATAATCACTTCTCATTGATGGTGTCAACTTTATACTGGCTTGATATAACAAAAGAAAAATTAATAAAACTTTATCATCAACCCTTAAACACCATGAAGAATCGATTATCTTACATCTTATTAGCCCTAACTATTTTTAGTCTTAATACCTTGCCTGTACAGCATCCTCGAAAACAACTAAAGATAGTCAAGTAAAAAAACAGTCGGTTTTAACTTCCAATCAATGGTGTTTTGAGCTACCTCAGATGGGTTTGTTTTGTTACGAACTTTAAATTATTGTAATTATTAAATAAGGCGATCGCAAAGTATAAATGTATCAAGGCGATCGCCTTTTCCTTTTTAATTTAGTTGAACTTTCAATAATCTCTTAATTTATCAATAGCTAATATTTCAACTATCTAGCAAAATCGCTCCACATGCTAGCTTCATGTGGAATGACCAAATTATAATCTTCAGAAACTGCATTTTGGTTTTGAGTTTGCTCTAAAGTAGCGCGAGAAGCAGTATAGCCAACCACAAAAGTAATCAAAGCTACTAAAGGAATCGCGATCAATGCATAGGAGGCAGATAAATTTTCCCTTGATGTACGTGACTGCATCTGTTACGACCTCGACAATAATAAACTAGTTACTATTATCTCAAAAAAAATGTAACAATAGCTACTTTTTGTATTTTTTAATATTTGAGCTTTTAATTAAATTCTAATTAAAACTGCTACCACTATTAACATTAATTGATTCAAGAACCTGCTCTGACAAAGAAAAAGGCAGATTTTGGTCGTGAGAAACTATACCATGGCTCATTCCAGCGACTAAGCCTAAAATTGAAGCGATTACGAGTGATGCGTGGTTATTCATGCTGCACGATGTTTGAGAATTACAACCATGCTGTCATTGATTTTTTCAAATGTTGGTAGCGAAACTTACCAAAACTAAATAAAAGGCAATTCTAAATGCGATTTTTACATGGATAATATTTACAAACTGCAACTAATCGCGGTATCGATCTGAGCAATCGACCAAGATATTTCTTGGTTAGCAAACATGGGGGTAACAGTCCCATACATTGAAGGTACTTTGAATGGAGTGGGAACTAAAGTTACTGATTTTCGTGGTGGTTGGATGCCATAAATACGTTGAGCATGATCGGAAACAAAAGCCTGCAAATTAGCGATCGCTGATGTCGGTCAAATAACTCGACTAAAGCCTGTAAGGCGATCGGTGCGGTAAAGATCCCCGCAGCACAACCACAAGCTTCTTTTTTGTCGAGAGGATGAGGTGCAGAGTCACTACCAAACATCAGTTTAGGATGAGCCTTAATGGCAGCATCAAGTAGCGCTGCGCGATCTTCAGGACGTTTGGCGATCGGCTTACAGAATAAATGTGGCCGAAGCAACCCCCCCGCTAGGTCATCTAAAGTAATAATTAGATGATGCAAAGTTACAGTGGCATAAATATTCTCATATCGATCCAACAAAGATACCGCCTCGGCTGTAGTGATATGCTCCATGATGATTTTTAATTGAGGAAACTTCTGCGCCAGATGCTCAAAAATTGGCAAGAACAGTTTTTCTCGATCCAGCACAAAGCCATGAGTTTCTCCATGTACTAATAAAGGAATTTCCAACTCTTCAAGATACTTAATCGTAGCCTCGGCTTGATTTAAGGCAGCAACCCCATCTTCACTATTAGTAGTTACTCCCGCAGGATAAAGCTTGACTCCTAAAATATATGGCTTTAACTGTTCTAACTCTTGATAAGTATAGTTTTTAAAAAATACTGTCATATAAGGCTCAAACACATCTTGACCAACATTAGTCTTAATCTCTTGTAGATATCCTGTTAAGCGCTCTAAATTATCCACTACTGGCACTAAATTAGGCATAATTACCCCTCCTGCAAAAGCATGGGAGGTTAAAGGAATTACCGTTTGCGCCATTGCACCCTCGCGAAAATGCAGATGCATATCCAATGGTGAATCGATCACTACCTGCTTAGTTTGATTGGTCATTATTTTGATTCCTGTACAAATTAGGCACTAGCTTAATCTCACTGACTTTTAACTTGAGCTATATAATCAATAAATACCAGAAATAAGCAGTGTTTGCTCACCGTAATAAATGTCAGCTCAAGTAGTTACTATATTGTCTGCTGAAGAAATTCGTCGTACGATCAACCGTTTAGCTTCTCAAATTGTCGAAAAATCGGCAGATTTATCGCAAACTATTTTGTTAGGCATTCATACCAAGGGTGTACCTTTAGCTCATTTATTAGCTAAACAAATGGAGATTTTGGAAAACACATCTGTTGCCGTGGGTGCGATCGATGTTACTTTTTATCGTGACGATTTAGATAAAATTCGGACTCGTATTCCTGCTCAAACCAAAATTCCTATGGATTTGACAGATAAAACTGTAGTGTTAGTAGATGATGTAATCTACAAAGGTCGTACTATCCGTGCTGCTCTTAATGCCGTCACAGAGTATGGTAGACCAGAATTAATTAGGTTAGCAGTACTAGTCGATAGAGGACATCGCGAACTCCCCATACATCCTGACTTTATCGGTAAAAAATTGCCGACAGCTTCAGAAGAAAAGGTCAAAGTATACTTAAACGATCTCGACGGTAAAGATGCAGTGGAGTTAATTAAAGATTAGATGTAGCTCATTTAATCAATGTATTACTTAGATTATATTTGTCATACAAAAATATTATTTTGCCAAGTTATGACTTATCGCCTGAGAATTGCTGATTTGCCTGTCAGTGAGCGACCCCGTGAAAGATTGATGGCGGTAGGAGCAAAGAATCTTTCTGAAGCAGAACTGATTGCTATTTTAATTAGTACAGGGCAAACTAAAGGAAACTTATCAGCAATTGGTTTGGCGCAGCATATACTACAGGAATTAGGCAAATACAGACGCGCACCTTTAGATGTGTTGAGGGATGTTAATCCTCGCGAGTTGATGAGAATTCCAGGGATTGGTCCTGCTAAGGCGACTACTATCATTGCAGCAGTGGAATTAGGTAAACGTGCTTTTATCTTTAAACCACATGAACGAGTTGCGATCGATAATCCTGCATCCGCAGCAGCAGTATTGAGTAGTGACTTAATGTGGCAAAATCAGGAGCATTTTGCGATCTTAATGCTGGATGTGAAAAACCATCTACTAGCTACCAAAATCTTAACCATTGGTACGGCTACGGAAACCTTAATACATCCTCGTGAAATTTTTAGAGAAACTGTACGGCAGGGAGCAACCAAATTAATTGTTGCTCATAATCACCCATCAGGAAGTTTAGATCCTTCTGCCGAAGATATTTATTTAACCGAACAATTGTTGCAGGGTTCACAGTATTTAGATATCCCGCTGCTAGATCACATAATATTAGGCAATGGCAATCATCAAAGTCTGAGACAAGGGACGGATTTATGGGAGCGTTTTCCCCAAGGAGAGTAAGGCAGGAGGCAATACTTCTCGTTTAGGGATATAGGGAGATAGGGATATAGGGAGATGATTAATCCTCAATCCCCTAATGCCCCAATTCCCTACTGTTCTATTGTTGTTAAACGAGAAGTATTGAGGCAGGAGACAGGATTAGGTAGATGTCCGTACTAGGCAAAATTTTAAAAGTTATAGGTCGATCGCCTGAAGTAATTTTTGGTTTTGTTCATCAGTCCCTACAGTAATGCGTAGCTTATCTGATAATCCTGGGGAGTTGAAATAGCGAACTAAGATATCTTGTTCTTTTAAAGACTGGTAGATCTTGGCTGCTTGCTTGTGGGGTGGTGTAACTAGTAAAAAATTTCCCTGGGAATCTTGGACTTGAAAACCAATTTGTCTTAGATCTATTGCTAGTTTACTGCGCGATCGCTTTACTTTTTCGACACAGTTATTTTTATATGCTTGATCCTTCATCGCGGCCGCGCCAATGAGGATCGATAGAGCATCAACGTTATAACTATCTTTAACTTTAAACAGATTTGAAAGCAGTTGGGGATTTGCAATGCCAAAACCTAAACGTAAACCAGCGAGAGAATAACCCTTAGATAGGGTGCGTAAAATAATCACGTTTTCAAATTCTTGAGCCAGAGATAAAGCCGAATAATCGGCAAAATCAACATAAGCTTCGTCAATAGCTAGAATACCCGATACTCTACTAGCCAATTGCCGTAAATCTTTGAGAGATACAATGTGACCCGTAGGACTATTAGGAGTAGCGATTAAAGTAACTGCACCCCCCGCAGCAGCTAATTCCACAATAGGTAGTTGATAATCTTCAGGATAGGCAACTTCTACTACCTCCGCAGCCTGCAATGATGCCAAGGTACGATAAAGTACGTAAGATGGCATCGGATAGACTACCTTGCGCTCTTTTCCCTCCGCACAGGCGCGAATCAGAATGTTTAACAGATCATCACTACCATTGCTAACAATTATCCAATCAGCAGGTACATCTAAAGCTGCGCTAATAGCGTTACAGAAGTCTCTAGAATAAGGATCGGGATACGTCGTAACCACTCACTATCCAGGCTGTGTAATACTTCTAATGCCTTGGGAGAAGGAGGATAAGGATTCTCATTAGTGTTGAGTTTAATAATCGCTGATCCTGGTTTTGGTTGTTCCCCAGGGGTATAGCCTTGCATTGTGCGATCGCAGGACGAAAATAGTTCATGTTAATTAATCAGCAATAAATTTATAGTATATTGTTCGATTTTAAATAGTTCTCAAGACATACTGATTACTCTTAGGGGAAGGCTCAATAGCACCAGAAAAGATGTCAAAATAAATAAATAATTCAACAGTGAGCAATGAGCAATGAGCAATAAGCAGTTACCTCTTTTCAATGATCAATGAAAAAGAAGAGGTATTAAACCTGATTAATCAATTGTTCAATGTTCAATGTTCACTGCTCATTGATAAAAATACGCAAACTGCATTTATCTAACACTACTATGGCAGATCTTCCATACCTCAGCGGTAGCGACATCCGCGATAAATTTTTAAAGTTCTATGAAGCAAGAGCGCACAAAATATTACCTAGCGCTTCTTTAATCCCTGAAGATCCCACAGTAATGTTGACTATTGCGGGAATGCTGCCGTTTAAGCCAATTTTCTTAGGACAGCGCAAAGCACCCTCTCCCCGCGCTACTAGTTCTCAAAAGTGTATCCGCACCAACGATATTGAAAATGTAGGACGTACCGCCAGACATCATACCTTTTTCGAGATGTTGGGGAACTTTAGCTTTGGAGATTATTTTAAAGAAGAAGCGATCGCTTGGGCATGGGAACTTTCGACACAAGTTTATGGTTTACCAGCAGAGCGCATTGTGCCTAGTGTATTTGAAGAGGATGATGAAGCTTTTGCAATTTGGCGCGATCAGATTGGCATTGCTGAAAATCGTATTCAGCGCATGGGAAAGAAAGATAATTTTTGGCAATCGGGGATAACTGGCCCTTGTGGTCCTTGTTCGGAGTTATATTATGATTTTCATCCTGAATTGGGGGATGAGCAGATTGATTTGGAAGACGACAGCAGATTTATCGAGTTCTATAACTTGGTATTTATGCAGTACAACCGAGATATAGAGGGAGATCTTACGCCGTTAGAAGATAAAAATATTGATACAGGTTTGGGTTTGGAAAGGATGGCGCAAATCCTCCAGCAAGTACCAAATAATTTTGAAACTGATTTAATTTTGCCGATTATTAAGACGGCAGCGGAAATTGCCGAAATAAATTACAATCAAGCCGATGAGCAAACTAAAATATCTCTCAAGGTAATTGGCGATCATGTTAGGGCAGTGGTTCACTTAATTGCCGATGGGGTAACAGCATCAAATACCGATCGCGGTTATATTTTACGTCGTTTGATTCGTCGGGTAATTCGTCACGGTAGATTAATTGGGATTGAGGGGAATTTCATTAATCAAGTTGCCCAAACAGCGATCGCTCTTGCTGAATCTGCATATCCGACTGTTAGAGAACGAGAAAATTTTATTAAAAGTCAGTTACAGCGGGAAGAAACACAATTCCTGAAAACCTTAGCCAGAGGAGAGAAGCTATTAGCAGAGATTATTGCTAAAACCGCCAACCTTTCTCAACCAAAAATTTCAGGCAAGGATGCCTTTGAACTTTATGATACCTATGGTTTTCCTTTAGAATTAACTCAAGAAATTGCCGAAGAACAAGGACTAAGCATCGATCTTGAAGGTTTTGAGCGAGAAATGGAGGAGCAAAAAACTCGTTCTCAGGATTCCCATGAGGCTATCGATCTGATGACTCAAAATGCACTTGGTGAAATAGCAAAAAGGAGTGATGAGACTAGTTTTTTGGGTTATAGCAAATTGGTAACACAATCTCAAATTATGGGTATTGTGGTTAATAATAATGATCATGAAAGTAAGGGCGTTTCCCTAAAGGACTCGCTTCGCATCGCGCGAAACGCCCCGACAGCAGGTGCAGGCGATCGCGTCCAGATTATTCTCGATCAAACTCCTTTTTATGGCGAGTCTGGGGGGCAAATTGGCGATCGCGGATATCTTTCGGGGGATGATGTCTTGATCCGTATTGAAGATGTACAAAAAGAAGGCAATATCTTAGTTCATAAAGGCAAGGTTGAACGGGGTACAGTCAAGGTGGGAGATGTAGTTAACGCCACTATAGATCGCGCCTGTCGTCGTCGAGTACAGGCGAACCATACCGCCACCCATTTATTACAGGCGGCACTAAAAAAAATAGTTGATGACTCGGTGTCTCAAGCAGGTTCGTTAGTCAACTTTGATCGCCTACGATTTGACTTTAATTCTCCTCGTGCCTTAACTGCTGATGATATACAGCAGGTAGAAGAATTAGTTAATACCTGGATTTCTGAAGCCCATGAAGCTGATGTTAACATCATGCCCATCGCCGAGGCTAAAGCAAAAGGTGCAACAGCGATGTTCGGGGAAAAATATGGGGATGAAGTGAGGGTAATTGATTTTCCTGGAGTGTCAATGGAACTTTGTGGTGGTACTCACGTTACCAATACTGCGGAAATTGGCGTGTTTAAAATTATCTCCGAAACGGGTATTGCTTCAGGAGTCAGAAGAATCGAAGCTGTAGCGGGGGCAGCTATTTTAGATTATCTTAACGTGCGGGACAAAGTAGTCAAGGAATTAAGCAGTACTTTTAAAATCAAGCCCGAAGAAATTAGCGATCGCGTTAACAGTCTGCAAAACGAATTAAAGGCTACTCAAAAAGAATTAGAAGCAGTAAAACAAGAGCTTGCTCTCTTCAAATCAGATAGTTTACTATCTCAGGCAGAAACCATGGGTGAATATAAGATTTTGGTAGCGAATATGGGAGACATGGATGCAAAATCCCTCCAGTCTGCCGCTGAAAGATTACAACAAAAATTAGGCGAAGCTGCGGTAGTGATTGCTTCGATTCCCGAACCAGGGAAAGTTAGCTTGGTTGCTGCTTTTAGCCAAAAAGTAATCAAAGAGAAACAATTACAGGCAGGTAAATTCATCGGTGCGATCGCTAAAATCTGCGGTGGTGGTGGCGGTGGTAGACCAAATCTGGCGCAGGCTGGTGCTAGAGATGCCAGTAAATTAGACGAGGCTTTAGCTACGGCTAAACAACAGTTAATTCAGGCTTTAAGTTAGACATGTATATAGGTTGGGGGTTACTTTCTAGCCAACAAACTCGCCACCGTGTCGATTAATTCTTGTGGTTGAACTGGTTTACCCAGGTAGTCGGTTGCCCCCAAACGTTCGGCTTCTTGTCGATGGCGATCGCCTGTACGGGAGGTTGCCATTACAATCGGTGTCTTTTTAAAGGCGGGTTGAGCGCGAACTTTTTCCAGGAGTTCAAAACCATTAACCCTAGGCATTTCAATATCCGACAGAATTAAATCAATCCGTCCTTGATATTGTCCAATTTGGTCTAATGCTTCCTGTCCATCACGACAGACTAATACCTGATAACCCGCAGCCAGCAAAAGCTTTTCGAGCATTCTTCTAGTTGCCACCGAATCTTCGGCGATTAAAATTGTAGATGCAGTTTGGGCAACAGTGGTAGTGCCATTTTTAATCGAGATAGGGGAAAGAGCATCTTTGGTAATTCCTTGAGGCATAATCACGGGAATTACTTCTCCTGTACCAAGAATAGTACAACCTACAATATAGGTCGGGACAGGAATAGTCTCATCAAAGGGTTTGACAATTAATTTTTCTTCTCCAGCGATCGCATCTACTAAAATAGCCAAAGGATCAAAAGAAGTTTCTAAAATAACGCCTACTTGACCTTGTGCCAATTGCAGGGGTTGGCGCGGACAGGGAAACAGACTAGACACAGATGCCAAAGAAATTGTCCGACCTTGCCAGTTTAAACTCTCTTTACTGTCATTGGTAAAATCTAGTTCCCGATAGGGTATCATCTCCAAGATACTGGTGTGAGGAATGGCGATCAATCTGTTTTGTAGCTGAATCAGCATCAAAGATTGCAAACTCAGGTTTAAAGGTAAGCTGATCGTAAAGGTAGAACCTGAACCAACATCAGTAGTGACAAAAAGCTGACCCCGCAGTTGACGAATTAAATTCAAAACAATATCTAATCCCATACCCCGACCAGAAATATCGCTTACCTGAGCAGCGGTAGAAAAATCTGGTTCAAAAATCCAGTTAACTATTTCTTCTGGTCGAAAATCTTGGATTGATTTATTAGGAGGGCAAATTCCTCGCTGTACTGCGCGCTGAAAAACTTTCTCAGGATTAATACCCCCACCATCATCCTTAATCGTAATCACTAGCTGATTATTTTGTAGCTTGGCATTTAAAGCGATCGTCGCTGTTTCTGGTTTTTTAGCAGCCAGACGTTCATATTTAGATTCAATCCCATGGTCGAAGGCATTATTGAGTAAATGGGTTAGGGGAGTTTGCAGCTGTTCGAGGAGAATTTGATCGACTAAAGTATTTTTTCCTTCAATTTTTAAATCCACCAACTTGTCAAAACGTTGACTCAAACCACGAATTTGGGGAATAAATCGTTTAGCCAGGGTTTCAAAGGGAACTAATCGCGAATCATTAACTTTGGAATATAGAGTGTCCAGATTCTTCTCACTTTGTTCTATATTCTCTGCTAATTCTCGGTCAATAAAATCAATATCAGTACGGGTTTCCTGAATCTGGAGCATTAATTCTTGAAAAGTTTGCAAGCTGGAGTGTAGGTCGGTATAGCGATCCATTTCTAAAGAATCAAACCCATTTTGATTATTTTTAACTGCTGCCAAATCTGCGTCAGCGTTGCCAAATGAACCAACAGCAAGTTGATTATATAGATCTTGAATCTGTTCGCGAATTGGTTCAAACTGACGAGTTAGCGATCGCAAGCGACGATTTGCCTGATTTAAAACCCGCTGTTGACGACTAATACGAGATTGACTGAGGATCAATTCTTCAACGTTATTGGTCATACTCTCTAGTTTATCTAAAGAAATTTTGACCTGAGCATTCGCAGCAGGCTTTTGCCCTTCTGCTACTTTGGCAACCATTTTGTCTTGAGCAGCAGCACCATTAGGAGGCGCAAACATGACAGTGGACATAGATGTATCTTCATGATCTTCATCACAATCGAAGAATTGGGCATCCGAATTTAGGTTCTTGTCAGCTTGACGCTCTTGAATAACCGTACTGCTAAGAATTGCCTCTGGTTCGTCATCTAATTCTACGATCGCAACATGATTGGCTAAATAGATCTCTCGCTGCTGACGAATTTCCCCTACTAATTCCTGTACTGTTAAGAGTGCTTCTACAGGATCACAGTTAGTTAATAATTTTTCAATGGGAGTAAGTGCTTGAGTTAACCAAGGTAATTCTAATGTTTCACTCAAGAAAGTACATTCATCTGTAAAACCTGCTATGGCTTCTTTAATGATCTCTTCGGGAGTATCCATCTCCAAAGCAGCGATCGCTTGGCATAATTCCTCTAAATCTTCGTTTAAAGTTTTTGCTACTATGCTTTGATTTGCTTCCTGGGTTGTGGACAAATCTGCTGAACTTGATGCTTCCTGTTCTAAATACTCAGTGATTTTACGGCGTAACTGACTAATAATGTCTTTAGTTAGCAATAAAGCCTCGATCCCGTCTGACTTTAATGCTTTAGCGATCGGTGCAACGGCTTCTCCTAGCCAGGGAAGATCTAACGTTTGAGCTAAAAAGCCACATTCATCAGCAAAACCTGACAATAACGGCTCAAGCAATTCTGGTTCGGTGTCTAACTCTAATTCTTCAATCGCATCAAAACTACTGGCTAATTCGGTTGTTAAAGTGTGGCAAATAAAATCATGATTATCACTACTTCCCTGTTCGCTATATTCTTGAGCATTTTGATCTGAATCTGCAACAGTGCTTACCAAAGATTCCAGCGCAATAATCAATTCAGGATTGGCGATCGCTTCCTCGACGTTGTGCGCCTGACTCACCACAAATCCAATCTCATCAACACTATTTTCAACTAAAGCCCAAGCAAGTTCGACTTCGACAATCTGTGATTGTTGTAGCGCCACTAAAACATCTTCCAGCTTGTGAGCTAGCTGTTGCAAACTGGTTAAACATGCCAACCCAGCACCACCCTTGAGAGAATGAGCCGCTCTAAACAAAGAAGTAAAGTCTGGATTGGCGCGGTCTTGAATCCCCGATCTTAACATCTCTAGATACTCAGGGGCATCTTCATCTAGAAAACACTGGCGTGCTTCGGCGGTAATGGCAGCGAGGATTGCTGGATCTAACTGAGAACTCATTTTAATTTAGATTTCTTCAATAAATTATTACTTAGTGTCGGTAACTAATTACTTTGCTGAAGCAATAGTACTCGCTGCGAATCGTCCTTCTAAGCCTCTAGCTTAAACTGAGAAATAGAAGCCTGGAGATTGTTAGCTTCAGATACTAAAGTTTGCAGTGACTGCACCACATTTTGAGCTTCAGTCGAGTTGATTTTAGCGATGGTAGCAATACCGTTAATTTTCTGGTTGACCACCTCAGAAGTATTAGTTTGGTCAATAGTGCTGGTGGAAATGTATTTGAGATATTCATCAATTTGTTTACTGGTGTCTGCCAAGCTGCGTAGGTTGAGTTTAGTTAGCTGAACTAATTCACTACCATTGACTACTTCAGAAGTACTGGTTTCCATCCCTTGCAGCACTGAAGTAGTATCTTGCTGAATTGTA
The DNA here is from genome assembly GCA_012034765.1 of Pleurocapsaceae cyanobacterium CSU_1_1. Classification (GTDB taxonomy): domain Bacteria; phylum Cyanobacteriota; class Cyanobacteriia; order Cyanobacteriales; family Xenococcaceae; genus Waterburya. The sequence continues at coordinate 81,717 of JAAUOU010000003.1, forward strand.
CTAACCAGCCGTTGAATATCTTTAGTAGCTTCGGTAATTCGATCTGCTAGACGACGCACCTCTTCTGCTACAATTCTGAACCCCTCACCGTGTTCTCCTGCCCGTGCTGCCTCCACCGAAGCGTTAAATGCTAGTAAGTTGGTTTTTTCAGAAATACCAGAGATAATGTCCACGATTTGCGCAATTTCTTGGGACGATTCTGCCAGTTGTTTTACTTTTTTCGAGGTGTTGGCGACAGTGCCACGAATTTTTTCAATACTGCTAACCGTAGCATCCATTGCTAAATCTCCCTCTTTGGCTTGAATTGAACCGTCACGAGCAATTTTGGCTGCTTCTTGAGCATAGTTAGCCACCGTAGCTACGGACTGATTAATTTCATCAATACTGCCTAACGCTTGGTTGATTTCTTCGGTTTGTTTAAGGGCAGATTCGGAAAGTTGTCGTACCGAGTCCTCTCCTGCCAAAGATAATTGACCAACCTCGGTTGAAACCGCCTGCACCTCTTGCAGAAGCTCTCGTAGTTTTCTCATAGTTGCATTAAAGGCATCGGCAATCGAACCAACTGCACCATCAGTCATCTGAGCTTTGACAGTTAAGTCTCCTTTTTGCGCCCCTTCTACATCTAACAATAGACCCATTACTCCCTGTTGGAGCAGCTCTTTTTCTTTGCGTTGTTGCTTAGTTTCGGCTTCTTGAGTAAATAGCAAATCTTGAATTTGCCCTGCCATTTTGTTGATATTAGAACTCAAGTCAGCTATTTCATCTTGTCCTTTGACAGGAATCCGTACATCAAAGTTGCCGTTTCCTAATTGTTTTACGGCATCTAAAGCTTCTAATATAGGTTGAGTTGCTTTATACCCAATCAAAGAAGCGATCGCTGCTACTAGGGCAGAAATCAGCAAAGTTCCTAGAGAAAAGGCAATTAGCAGTTCTTGCTGTGTTTTAAAAGCTTGCTTTTTGTTAACAGTGGTAATTGTACTCCAGCCTAAGTCTGGTAACTGCGCCCGAAACTCGTCTTTAAATGCAGCAAAAGGAATGTAAGAAGCTAAATCTTGCTTGGTAATTAATGTTTTGTTCTCAGCTTTGCCCTCACCTTTTAGCTGTTCAAAAAAGTCCAAGTGATCGCCAGCAGGCTGCATTTTGCCTGCTAAATTTTGCAGTTCTTTAAATTCTGACTCTTCAGAAACCGCAAAAATTTGCCCTTGATTGTTCAAAAGATAATTTTCTTCGTGATCGATGGCAAGAATTACATCTCGTAAGTATTTAACAGGCAATCTCGCCTGCATGACACCAACGGTTTTACCAGTAATACTATCCTTGACTGGTGAAGCTAAATAAATCGCTAAAATACTTGAGTCTTCTGATAACATAGGCTGACTCAATGTCGGCCCATTAGCTTTGATTGCTGCTTGAAAATAACTGCGATTACGGAAGTTTGGGATAGGATTGCCTGTGGATTGAGCCTGAACATTTCCCTGAAGATCGGCAACAGCAATACTATCGTAGATGGTATAAGCTTTGATAAAAGAATCTAAGGCAGCCTGCTTATCCTTGGCAGTTGTACTTGCTCGCAGTTGAGGATTGGTTAAGATTGTCAAATTAGACATAATTTGAATATCCCCAAAACGTTCCCGCATATAAAAGGCAACTTTATTTGCCACTTCTGAGGCAGTTTTTTGTTGGGCAGTTGTAATTTGCCTAGTCATAGATTGCCTGGCAAAGCCATAAGCAATTGTGCTTACTGCAATTGTGGACAAAGTACTGATAGCCACCATAATTAAAGTGGTTCTGGTGCGAAGATTGATTCTGTCCCAAAAATTATTAGTCTTAGTTTTTTGAGCAGTAAAGACATCGCTAACAGTAACTTTTGTCTGTTCGAGATTGGCTAAAGCTTCCCTGGCAACATTACCATAATTTCCACTCCGATCCAGCTCTGAAATTTCTCGGTATAGAGCGATCGCTTGTTCTACTCGCCCTGCATTTTCTAGGGCATTAGCCTCAACTATTTTACTTACAATATCACCAGTGTTATCAGACATAGACTTGATTCCTAATAGTTCAATAGATGCAATTTAATTTAGGTTGATACCAGCATTGATTGTTGGTGTAGCTGTTGCAACAAGGCAGCAGAATCAAGCAGATAAATGGTCTGGGCTTCTGCTTCTATCTGAGCGAGGTTAGAACAGCACTGACGTAACTGAGGCGGAGCATCATCAGCTAGAGGTTGATAACAAGATGGTTCTATTGCCACAATGCCTTTTAATTGCCCAGTAACGATAGCTACTTGTTTTTCACTGTCGAACTGCTGATTTTTAATAACTACTGCCGTAAGTTTTTGGGCTTGCTTATTGTGCTTAAAATTCAAATTAAAATAGCGATCGCTATCTAAAATCCACAATAAAGAACCTTTGAAATTGACAACTCCATACCAAAAGTCAGCTACGCCAGGTACAGTGCAAATATTAGATAGATCGAATTGGGCGACAATACCCATCTCATTCAAAGGCAATCCTAAAGTGATTTTTGACCCTAATTCAACGGTAAAGTATTCTTGATGAATAACCATAAAGCGAAAAAATCTAACTATATCTATATAGGGTGAGGTGATTATTAATCACAGCCATAAAAAACATTTTTAAGTATTAATTACTAAGAATTAACTTTGATTGATTGATTACAATTTACCGTTGTGAATATTTTGAGTAAAATTATTTTTAATTAGTCAAAGCCAAATTACCAAATAAATATAGTCTGACAGTCAATTAATTAACAAACTGATTTACTTTATCCACTAAATTTTGGGGAACATAAGGTTTCGTAATATATTCATTTCCACCTTGACGTATTGCCCAAAAACGATCAAATTCTTCGGCTTTAGAACTACAGAACAAAATCGGAATATTTTTCCATTTATCGTGTTCTCTAATTTTGCGACATAGATCTAGTCCGCTTTCTCCAGGCATCACAATATCTAATAAGATTAGGTTAGGCGTAGGATTAGCATTGAGCCATGACCAGGCGGTTTCTGCACTGTCGGCTACAGCCACCTCAAAACCAGCATGGGACAATAGAGCAGAACTCATTTGTCTTTCTGCATGAGTATCTTCAACAATAAGTACAGTTTTCATAATAATTAATTACTTTTTCCAATTATTTTCCAATGAATAATCTGGCTGATTTTATAATTCCCAAAAATTGTCTAAAACTACCATGATTTGGCTCGATCTGCTCTCACAGAACTAAACATTTGCCGTCACATTTTCTAATGTTTTAGCTAAAGTAATTAACTTGTTGGGATCGCAAGGTTTGGTTAAATAGTCGGTAGCTCCAACTAGTTTGGCTCTAACCCGATCGATCATGCCATCTCTTCCCGTCAACATGACAATCGGAATATCTTTAAATCTTTCAGATTTTCTCAATAGGCTACATAAATCATAACCATTGAGATTGGGCATGTTGATGTCCATAAAAATTACCACAGGTTGGTGTTGAGATAATTGTTTTAAGGCCAAGGTAGGATCGAGAATACCGAGTACTTGATAACCTCCAGCTTCTAAGGTCATTTTTACTTGTTTCTGAACTGCCTTACTATCATCAATGCAGGCGACTAAGGTTGATGATTGAGAGGTATTGGCGGAATTCATCACACCAGGTTGAACCTGTGGTAAAGCTGAAGCATCTTCTTGAGCCTGATGTTTGAGACGAAGCTCTTCTGTAGTAAGCTCTTTGAAGGGAAAAATATCGATTAATTTTTCTGTAATGGACTGTTCCAAATGTTTTGCCCAAAAATATGTATCAGTATTAGTTTTGGTGGCAATTTGATAAAAGCTGTTTTTGGCGACAAACAAACTGACAAAAGTTGACAGCTTGTGGCTATCAGCAATCTTGGTAAATTCTGGGGTAGTATATTTGGGTTTCCAAATTTGATAAAACTTGAGGGCATTTTTTTGTTCTAAATATAGGCGACTAAAAGGCGAACCAATATAGCCTCGCATATGCCTGCTAATCTTTACCTGATCTTCTAATTTTTCTCCTAGTTTCTCCAAGCTGAAGTTTATAATTTCTTTATTAATTCTTTTCGCTGGAACTAGCTCTATATGAGTTTTATCAATACTTAAGACGTTAGCTAATCCCTCTCGGCAAAATCTAAATAACTGCTGTTTAACGTCTGTCTCCGTTGGCTGTTGGCTAGATAAAGCTTGACATAATTGAACGTATTCCGAAACCTCCTGTTGCTCAACTTGGGGACATTCTGAACCTAGCTTAAATCGTTGCCAAAGATAATCTAATCGCTCTTGTTGCCCTAAATTAGTGTTTATATACTGTATTTTTCCTTGCAAAAGATAGACATTCCAGCTTATTGAAGGATCTTTCGGTTCCTCTATTTCAATACAACCAGACCAAGTTGTTTTAGATTTTGCTATGAGAACCTGTAATGGACTCTGAAAATTATTATTCATGATAATGTTGAAAGTTTTGGAGGAAATAAGCAAAAGTAATAAAAAGGAATTAAAAATCTCCGCAGTAGAATGCTTCTGTCGTACCTTTTTTTATAGTTCCCAAAATTCCAACTAAAATTCAAGTTGAGTTTATTTATATTTCTCACTAAAGCTAAAGATAGATAAAATGGGTTTAATCATTGCAGGCGATCGCTCTGGAGTCGGTAAAACGACGGTTACCCTAGGCATACTGGCATATCTGGCAGCACAAAACAGGCGAGTTCAATCTTTTAAAGTAGGGCCAGATTATATTGACCCGATGTTTCACACTGCCGTAACAGGCTTACCTTGCCGTAATTTAGATCTTGTCTTAACTTCTCCCCATTATGTCCAAGATTGTTTTCAACGTCATGCCCAAAATGCTGAATGGGTAATCATAGAAGGAGTAATGGGGTTGTTTGACGGTATTTATCATCCCGAACCAGCAGCATCTCGCAACGATTATGGCAGTACCGCTCATATCGCCATAATTTTAAATCTACCTGTATTACTTGTTTTAAATTGTTCTAGCTTATCGACTTCCATAGCAGCGATCGCCTATGGTTATGTCAACTTAGATCCTCAAGTAAATATTGTGGGGGTAATTCTTAATCAGGTGGCGAGCGATCGCCATCTAGAACTATTGACAACGGCATTAAAAAGTATTAATTTGCCAATATTAGGAGTTTTGAGGCGCAATGCAGCAGTAGCAATTCCCGATCGCCACCTGGGTTTAGTTCCCTCTAGCGAACTAGCGAATATTAGTCATGTCTTTGCACAACTAGCTGATTTAGCCAAAACATCCTTTAATTGGGATAGGTTATTCCCCCTAATTCGTCAAAAATCAGCTACAAACAAAGCAACACCAAGTTTATACCAGCAGCAGCAATCTGCTAGCGTTAGAATTGGCGTTGCCAGAGATCGGGCATTTAATTTCTACTATCAGGATAATTTAGACCTATTGACTCAATTGGGAGCAGAGTTAGTATTTTGGAGTCCGCTTCAAGATCGAGATATTCCCGATCGCCTTCAAGGATTATATTTTGGTGGTGGTTTTCCTGAAGTATTTGCTCAACAGCTAGCCGACAACAAAAGTATCTTGCAACAACTTAAACAAGTTATTAGGACTAATCTACCGACTTACGCTGAATGTGGAGGCTTAATGTATCTCTGCGAGCAATTAATCGATCTTCAGTCACAAACCTGGTCGATGGTGGGAATTATCCCTAGTACAGTTACCATGCAGGCTAAATTGACTTTGGGCTATCGTCAGGCGATCGCTCTACAAAACAGTTCTGTGGTTACAGCACAACAAACCATTACAGGACACGAATTCCATCGTTCTCAATTAATTGCCCACTCTAAGCATCCTCAATGGCAATTACAGGGAGTTCATAAATCGAGTATGGCATCCGCGGAAGGCTGGAATATTCAACAAGTTCACGCTTCTTATTTGCATCTACATTGGGGTGTCAGCACAGCTTTAGCTAGGAGATTCATCCAATCTTGCCGAAACTATCAAACTTCGTTATATTGATTCATAGATACATAAGTATCAAACTAGCCATTTAGAAATAGAAACATAGGAGGTGATGCCCATGACAGAACATAGTAGTAACATGGGTCTCCTAGTTGATGATAGCCAGCTGTGTGCTGGGGCTGTTCTTTAAGCAGTCTCATCTTAAACTTCTGCGGAAGTAACTAGGTAGACATTGTTGGAGATCCTTCCAGCAGTTAGGTTTCGACTAAGAGACCCTCTAGACCGCCCCCATAAGCATTAACTCTGTTATTAGCTTGTGGGGGCGGATAGTTTTTGCAAGTTATTAGCCAAAATTGGCGCTTCTTCAGCTACATTAAGCACGTTTTTTTAGTTTGTAAGTAAAATCACTCCAGGACACAAACTAGAGAATTATGAACTATTGAAAAATTGCCAGATATAGCAGGCAATAAACAAGCAAAATAAATATAAGCTATCTAAAATTTGCATCCTATGAAAATCGCTAAAAATATTACTGAACTAGTGGGTAAAACTCCGCTAGTTCAGCTCAATCGCATTCCTCAAGCTGAAAAATGTGTAGCCAAGATCATTGTCAAGCTAGAAGGGATGAATCCTGCTGCCTCTGTTAAAGATCGTATTGGAGTTAATATGATTAATGCGGCGGAAGCTGAGGGGGCAATTATTCCAGGCAAAACTATTTTAGTAGAACCAACATCGGGTAATACGGGAATCGCCCTGGCAATGGCTGCTGCTGCTAAAGGATATAAGCTAATTCTGACCATGCCAGAAACCATGAGCAAAGAGCGACGAGCGATGCTGAAAGCTTATGGCGCTCAACTTGAATTAACTCCTGGGAGCGAAGGAATGAAAGGTTGTATTAGAAAAGCTCAAGAAATTAGCGATAACTTGCCCGATGCCTATATGCTACAGCAGTTTAACAATCCTGCTAACCCCGAAATTCATAAAAGTACAACCGCTGAAGAAATTTGGGCAGACACAGAAGGGCAAGTAGACATACTTGTGGCAGGAGTCGGCACTGGCGGAACAATTACAGGCACAGCAGAAGTGTTAAAAAGATATAAGCCTGAACTACAGGTAATTGCCGTTGAACCTATTGGTAGTCCAGTTCTTTCAGGAGGGCAACCTGGATCTCATAAAATTCAAGGTATTGGTGCTGGTTTTGTTCCAGAGGTATTAAAAGTAGATTTAATTGACGAAGTTATTACCGTTACTGATGATGAAGCGATCGCTTATGGTCGTCGTTTAGCTAGCGAAGAAGGTTTATTATCGGGCATTTCTACAGGTGCAGCCCTCGCAGCAGCAATTAAAGTGGGGCAAAGACGAGAAAATAAAGATAGGCTAATTGTCATGATTCAACCTAGCTTCGGTGAACGTTATCTAAGCACGCCCTTGTTTGCCGATCTGGCTCAACCTGTCTTTAATTAATTTGTCAGCAGTCCCTCACACAAAAATTCTGGGTAAACGATGCTTGAACCCACAGAGGATTTCCCAAGAAATTGTCTCAAGTTTATTAGCCAATCATCGGCAGTAATTTTAAGTTGATTTTGTTGACCAATTAAAGTCACAATATCTCCTGGCTGCACTTGAGGAAGATGATCTACCCGCAGCATTAGCTGATCCATGGTGATTGAGCCAATTTGTGATGCGAACTGTCCTGTGACGATCGCCTGTAGTCGATTGGATAAATTGCGCGGTACACCGTCAGCATAGCCAATTCCCACCACTGCTATTTTGGTAGCTTTTTGGGTAATGAACTTACGACCATAGCTAACCCCTTCTCCGGTCGGAATAATTTTTACCTGGGTAATTTTAGCTTTAACCTGTAATACTGGCTTGAGTTTGAGTACCTGAGTTAGATGAGCAGCGGGATATAAACCATATAAAGCTAGTCCAACTCGCACCATGTCGTAATGAGTAGAGCGATCGCTTAAAGTGGCAGCAGAATTGGCTAAATGAACCAGGGGTGGAGTGAATCCAGCAGTTTTTAATTTAGCGATCGCTGTTTGAAAACGCTGATGTTGTAAATCCATGATCGTGCGATCGTCTTCGTCTGCCGTAGAAAAGTGCGAATAGACGCTCGCAATCTTTAAATGAGGTAAGCTTTTCACTAAAGAAACAAACGCAACGGCTGACTGCCAATCTGTTCCTAGACGAGACATACCTGTATCTAGCTTGAGATGGACTGTTAAAAACTTACCTAATCTCGCCAAAGTGCGATTAAAAACCACTGCCTGTTCAGAATTACAAATTGTTGCTTCAAGATCCCAGGCTGCAACTGCCTGAATATCTTCCACGGCATTAATCGCACCCAAAATTAGGATCGGGGCGGTAATTTGCGAGTTACGTAATTCAACTCCTTCTGCTAGGGTGGCGATCGCCAGACTGTCTGCACCGTGAGCTAAAACGGTTTGGGCAACAGTAAGCGCACCATGACCATAGGCATCGGCTTTAACCACCGCCATTAATTTTGTTTCAGAATTGAGCCAAGATTTGAGCGTGCAGACATTATGACCCAGGGCATCTAGATCGACCTCAACCCAAGCGCGTTGGCGATTTACCAATAAAGATAATGGATTTTGAGGCAATTTTTTGGACTTTTGCTCCTGCCAACTCACCATATCCAAACATTTATGCTCCAGAATCAGCTAATATTATTGACAAATATTAGTCTAGAAATAGATAAAGTCAAGAAAACAGCCAAAACATAGTTGTTTGATCTTAAAAGTTATAGGCAAAACAATCTGCTAGAAGTTACATCAACTAGTTCGTCTGTGTTACCATTCCTTGTAAATAATATAAGTCTTTATTATGGGTAAGGTTTTAGTACTAAATGCTTCCTATGAACCCCTTAATATTACAAGTTGGCGCCGAGCAGTAGTCTTGCTCCTAAAAGGTAAAGCAGAGCAGCTAGAACATCGGGGCGAATTTATTTATAGTGGTTTCCCTCTACCAACAGTAATCCGTTTAAGATATTATGTTAGAGTACCCTATAAAGAAATCCCGCTAACTCGTCGTAATGTTTTAGAAAGAGATAGCAACACCTGTCAGTATTGTACAGCTAAAGGCGACCAGTTGACGATCGATCATGTAGTTCCGCGATCGCGAGGTGGTGGAGATACCTGGGAAAACCTTGTAGCAGCCTGTGTTAGATGCAATGTGAGAAAAGGCAATCGCACTCCCAAAGAAGCGGAAATGGCGCTACAAACTAAACCTCGTCGTCCCTATAGTAGTCTACATTTTGAGTTAATTAAATACACTCAGGGTAACTCCAACCAAGAGTGGAAAAAATACGTAATCGGCATTTAAGAGCATTCAAAAACATTTAATTTAGTTTCATTCTGCCGACAGTTACAGAAGACATAGGTTGATGATAAACTCAAAGCTCTAAATAAAAAATCAATATACTTACTCTTTTACTGGGTAATCTAGCATTACCTATCACACCTACAATATGTCATCTAATCTAAACACTTCTCTAGAACATCGTTTAGCCACAAAAACTACGCCTAAAAAACAGCTTGAAGCTGTCGAGGGCAAATTTGGTAAAGACAAAAAGGATAGCGATTTAGTTAAAATAATTCATCAGTTGACCAAAGTTTTAGAGCAGCATCGAGGCGAAAGACAAATTGTTGTAATTCAAGATTTTCCCGATCCAGATGCTTTGTCTAGCGCTTGGGCATATCAACTAATTGCTGCTAACTATGAAATTAGCTGTGATATCGTTTATGGCGGTATTTTGTCTCACCAAGAAAATATTACTTTGGTAAAACTAACAGGATTACCAGCGACCAAGTATGTTCACACTGCCCTACAGGAAGAAGACTTATCGGTTTACAAAGGCTGTGTATTAATTGATAGTCAGGGAACAAATAGCCAGCTTTATTCAGTGGTAGAAGCAGCGGGAATCCCATTAATAGTAGTAGTCGATCATCACAGTAAACAGGGAGAAATTAAGGCGGAATTTGTCGATCTGCGTCCACAAACTAGAGCTACTGCCACTATTTTGACCCAGTATATCCAGTCAGGGATGCTGGAGTTTGATTCTAGTAATGAAAATCACGTTAAGTGCGCCACGGCTTTAATGCACGGCTTGCGTTCAGATACCAACCGTTTGATGCAGGCGAAAGAAGAAGACTTTATTGCTGCTGCTTATTTAAGTCGTTTTTACGATTCTCAACTGTTAAATGCCGTAATGCAATCCGCGCGATCGCGTCGAGTGATGAATGTAATTGAGAGAGCTTTACGCAACTGCATTACTAAGAAAAATTTCTCGATCTCTGGAGTTGGTTATTTACGTTATGACGATCGCGATGCTATTCCCCAAGCAGCAGATTTTCTAGTTACGGAAGAAGATATCCATACAGCAGTAGTATATGGTATTGTCCATAACGAAGACGATGACAACGAACTGGTAATTGGCTCTTTGCGGACTACCAAGATCACCCTAGACCCCGACGAATTTATTAAAGAAACATTAGGTAAAGATATTCAAGGTAGATTCTTTGGTGGAGGTAGACATTTGGCGGGAGGTTTTGAGATTCCTGTCGGCTTTTTAAATGGCTTTAATGATAATGCTGAGTATACTAAATTGAAATGGGAAGTGTTTGACAGACAGATCAAACAAAAACTTATGCGCCTAGTTGAACCTGATGATAATGTAATTGCAACTGATTAGGATGGTCTTTAGTTTTTTGAGCTGTGCAAATGGAAGTATATTTAATTCGTCATGGTATTGCTGCTGACAAAGGAACTTATGCCGATGATGAGCAGCGTCCTTTAATTAAAAAAGGTCAAGATAAAACTGCTCAAGTGGCGCAGCGTTTGGTCAGCGTGGGCTTAAAATTCGATTTGCTTTTAAGCAGCCCTTTAGTGCGAGCCTATCAAACCGCAGAAATTCTTCACCAAGCAGGTTTAGCTCAAACTATGGAAACTTTTGCTCCTTTAAAACCTGATGGGGAGATAAGCGAGTGGCTAGAGTGGCAACAGCAATATCAAGTTCAACATCCCGATGCCAAAATAGCCTTGGTGGGACATCAGCCCGATTTGGGAAACTGGGCAGAAATGCTGCTTTGGGGAGCTATTCAAGGGCAAATTGAGTTCAAAAAAGCAGGGGTAATGGGGCTGAAAACTCCTAAAATGGGGACTCCCATTGCCCGCAGCATTTTGTTTTTACACGTTCCACCCAAGTGGTTAATTTTATAACTATGCCTACCGCATTTATCCAGATAGCAATCAAATTGACCTATTCAACGAATGGTTAGAAACTTGTCGCGTGTCATAAGTAGGTAGGTGAAATTAAATATAAAACCATAAAACCAAAAACAAAATAGATTGTGAGGGCAATTATTTAGCTATCTCTATTCCCTACTTCCCTACTTCCCTACTTCCCTACTTCCTACCAAACCATCTTCTAATTAATTTGACCCACCTACTTATAATGTCGGTTATCTAATAGACATCTCCAATAATTTACAAGTTATAGACTTAAAAACACTGTATTGTTATCTCTCAAAATGGATAAGGTCGAGCTTAGAGCTAGTTTACTGATTAAGAGCAGCCAATTAAATCTTGGTTATTCCAGTTAATAGTATCTCCAATTTTTTCACCATCATAATAAGCAGCAAGGATCACTTCGCTAGTTTTACCCCAGCAAATTGTGCCGTCAGCAGCGATCGCAATTGCGCCTAAATCTCGCTTGCGACTACGGGATTCTTTCATAGATTTTTCCATCGCTTCTGGTAAGGACATACCGTCAGTGACGCGAATGACAATTTTGGCAGCTAAACATTCATCCATAATGTCTTCGCCAATTCCTGTACAGCTTACTCCCGCAGCAGCATCAGCGTAGTTACCTGCGGGCATGGCGGAATCGCTGACTCGCCCAATTCTTTCTAAACCTTTGCCACCTGTAGAAGTTCCTGCACAGACTTTACCTAAGTTATCTAATGCTACTACGCCGATAGTACCTTGACGGGGTTCGTGAACTAAAGCTTCTTCAGCAACAACTGCCGCCATACTTTTATCAAAATTCTCATCTCTTTCCTGCATCCATTCTTGTAGACGAATTTCCACTAGCGGATCGTAGATGGGTACGTTTAATTCTCGTAGTAGTTCGCTAGCGCCATAGTCTGAGAGAACACGATCTTCTTCTCCCTGTAAATATTGAGCTAGTTCAATCGGATGTCTAACGCGAGAAACGTTGATAATGCCACTAAAGCGCTGTTTAGCACCATCCATCAGGGCAGCACTCATGCGAATCTGACCATCAGACTGCAAGACTGAACCCGTACCTGCATTAAAAGTTGGCTGGTTTTCGAGTAATTGACAACCCAACACCACCGCATCGACTGCACTACCACCAAGAGAGAGTAGTTCATAAACCTCTGTCACAATATTGTGGAGAGCCTGACGGACTTTAGCTTCTCCCTGCTCACTTTTAATATGTCCTCCTGCGCCACCGTGAATGATAAGTTTGGGCTGTACTTGATTAGCAGACATAATGTGATGAAGATAATAATGTGACCAATATTGTTAGTATTTTAAGTGTTAACAGCATCAATTACGATTCACTGTTAGCCGACTGTTTGCGACGACGACAGCGATCGCTACAGTATTTAACATCATCCCAGCATTTTGCCCATTTTTTTCGCCAGGTAAAAGGGCGATCGCATACAGGACAAATTTTGGTAGGTAAATCGGATTTTTTCCGCTGGTTCGCCATGTTTTGCGAGGATAAGAAGTATTACAGTTTTATTATTCTTAATTAATTGATAGTTTAGACAAATGAAGCAAAACTTGCTAACTAATATTAGGATTGTCCTGGTAGAACCTATTGGAGCGTTAAACGTGGGTTCGATCGCCAGAATTATGAAAAATATGGGGTTGACTAAACTAGTGTTGGTTAACCCTAGGTGCGATTTAGCCTCGGATGAAGCTAGGCAAATGGCGGTACACGCCGTCGATATTTTGGAAACGGCGCAGATTGTGGATAGCATCCCGACTGCTCTAGCTGGTTGTCAACAGGCGATCGCTACTACCGTACGTTCCCGCAGTGTGCCGATTCTCTTGGAATCTTCCGCTACAGTACTGCCCAAGTTGCTCGTTCCTAATCTACAATCAGCCTTATTATTTGGCGCAGAGGATCGTGGCTTAAGTAATGATGAACTGAAATATGCTCAAAGATTTATTTGTATTGAGTCTAACCCTGATTACCCCTCATTGAACTTGGCTCAGGCGGTGACAATTTGTGTTTATCAGCTTTATCAAAGTTGGTTAGAAATTAGCAATGCTCAAATTTCAACATCTGTTGAGTTTGCCCCAGCCATAGCAGCCATGCCCAATAATGCGACCATTGAAGTTTTGGAAGGATACTATCAAGATTTAGAGGCAATGTTATTAGAGATTGGCTATTTGTATCCTCATACTGTGGCTGTCAAGATGGAAAAGTTTCGTCGCCTTTATAATAAAGCCAATTTACAGCCTGAAGAAGTGGCGATGCTGCGGGGTATTTTACGTCAAATTCGTTGGGCAAATCATCATCAAGCAAAACTGTCTCAGAATTAATCATCCACATTTTTAAAATAGATACACAGCTTAGGGGAAAAAATCCGTAAATTTACTAGTGCAAATTGGAAGACAAACACACATACTGTTGATCGATGAACAATAAACGCTGAATAGTTAACGTTCTTTCTAATGTTGCCTATTGCTCATTGTCAATCAGAGCGATGCGTCAGTAGTAGTAATTTTAATCTCCTAGTTCTAGATCGGGTTTGATGGTGATGAGTAAGATCGACTGTATTTCTCATCGATAGAGTCTGATTAAGCGTTATTTCCCCTAAGAATCGACGGACATGAACTAGTTTCTTGTTTCCATAATGTGTAATTGTTTTCCAGGAGTTGAGAGTGAATCGCAAAGGCAAAAAGTCTTCTCTGACTAGAGCTAAGGGTGTTAAAGTTAATCCCAAATCACAACCTAATTTTCTAGGCAATTTTGCCACAGCCAAAAAATCACTTAAGTCTAAACCAAAGCGAGTTAAACCTAAAGCGATCGCCGCTTGCGGAGCAAGTCCGAAGGACTCAGGCGTGACTGCGTCAATCGCCGAGAATACTCGATTAAAAAACTCAACTGCAAAATCAGCTAATTATCGTCGTCCCCAAAAAGCTGCTCATCATCAAACGACAAAATCTTTCAAAACTCTAAAATTAGCTACTTATGTCATAATTATTACTATTGGTTTAAGCACTATTTTTGGCTCTGTGATGTCAATGGCTAGCTCTTTTCAAGCCACCAAATCGTCAAATGCTAAAGCTCCCAGCACCAAAGTAGAAATAAATCATCAACACAAAGTCAAACTAGATAGTCTATTTGCGATCGCCTCTTTAGGTAAAGAAATAACTCCTCTCAAGTCCCAACTGGAACAATTAGCTACTCAATATCCCGACATAAAGCCAAAATTGTTCTTCATAGATTTAGACAATAAAGGTTTTGTCAGTATTGACAGTAAACTACCCCTTCCCGCTGCCAGCACAATTAAATTACCGATCCTAGTCGCTTTCTTTCAAGATGTAGATCGCGGAAAAATTAACCTAGCAGAAGAGTTAATTATGACCAAAGATGTCATTGCCGGTGGCTCTGGTGGTATGCAGTATGAACCGCCTAATAGTAAATTTTCGGCTTTGGAAACTGCCGAAAAGATGATGACCATTAGTGATAATACCGCCACCAACATGCTGATTAAGCGTTTGGGCGGAATGGAACAATTAAACCAGCGATTTACCAAGATGGGATTGGCTGCTACCAAGCTACATAACCCACTGCCAGATCTAACAGGAACAAACACCACAAGTTCAGCAGATTTGGGTAATCTACTGGTCAAAATTGATGGTGGGAGCTTAATTCTTTGCGATCGCGCGATCGCATGTTATATATTATGCGCAATATAGTTAGAAATACTTTACTACCCGAAGGTTTAGAACCAGGAGCGCTTATCGCCCATAAAACAGGAGATATCAAATCTACTTTGGGTGATGTGGGCATTATTGATATGCCCAATGGCAAACGCTATATTGCCTCTATTTTGGTCAAGCGTCCCGACAATTCTCCCTTAGCCAAGGAATTTATTCAAAAAGCATCTGGTGTTGCTTATCAATACTTTAAAAACCCGCAGACTACCAATTTTAAGCTAGAAGAAAACCAAAAACCTTAAGTCTAGTCAGGGTTATTTCATTCTAAAAAGGGACAAAATATGCTTAAGTCCAAATTGTGATTTTCTCTTTCCTAAAGGATACCGCTCCGCATATGCTTGAGCCATGTTATTGAAACCAGCATCTCGATATAAGTTAAGTGCCAAATTTCGAGCAATTGACCAGATTTGAGGTAGAGGTTCGGTACGGATACGAGATTTATCTTCTCCCAATGTGACATCACGACAATAATGAACTTTGTTCTCGACTCCCCAATAACCACGAATTCGACGAGCAAAATCGCGATTCAGACTCTTCTAAGTCAGAAATATAATACCTAGTTTCAGTCTCTTGTCGATTCCTAGTTGTTCTTTGAGACTCGACACGAATTGCTGTTGTGATAGAAGTCCAACCAGCTTTAGTACAATTGAAAGGGCAAATACTGACAGTTCGCTTCTCGATACGACCATGTCCTTTATTCACAGTACAAAAAGTTTGATGAGAAATAAACTGTTGTGTAACGCTACGATTAATCTTCGTAACTTATTCTTAGTAAGACTCTACGAATTGTGCTGTAGGAAGGAAGACGATTAACATTAAATAGCTGCTTT